>DASWWE010000208.1:0-19712 GCA_036406055.1 Flavipsychrobacter sp.
GCCTACTTTGATGGTATAAGCCTCAGCAGGCATAGCTTTGAAGGTGTCCTCATCGGTATGGTCGTCGCCTATGGCTATGATGAAATCGTAATTGTCTTTATCCAACCAGCGCTTTACAGCCTTGCCTTTGTTGATATACATGCTCTTTACTTCCACCACTTTATCGCCCTGTAATACCTGCAGCCCCATATCGCCTACTATGTGTTTAACATCGGAAATAAGCTCCTGTGCACGCAGGTTGCCAAGGTCTTTTTCTACACGCCTGTAGTGCCAGGCAATAGAATAACTTTTCTCTTCAGTAAAAGCACCCGGCGTGCGTTTGGTGTACATGTTCATCATTTGCATGATAGATTGCAAGCCGTTGGTGTTTAAGTCAGGAGCCGTGTTCCATTCGTTTTCTGCATTATACTTATACCAGGCTCCATGCTCTGCTATGAAATCGAGCGGCAGTTCTCCAAGCCAGGTTTCCAGCGTTTTATAATCACGGCCACTGATGATGACTACATCATTTGCTGGGTCTTTGGTGAGCTGTGTTAGCATATCCAAAAGCTCTGCATCAGGTATAGCCTCATTTACCTGCTTATGGAAGGGTACCAATGTTCCATCGTAATCCAGTAAGATCAGGCGGCGTGTAGCATTGGCATATGTGGCGTGTATTTTGTCCTGGGTTTCTTTGCTGATGGTATGTGTGAGTAATGTTTTTTGCTGTTCTTTCACTTCCTGTAGTTTTTCCATAAAATTGTTTACCCAGTTGAATACATCAAAACGCTTCACTGTGTTTTGCATGGCATACATACGCCTTTTCTGCTCTTCAACAGGCATATGCAGCGCCATGTATATTTTTTCGGCAACATCCCATATGTTATTGGGGTTTACAATCACGGCATCTGATAATTCCCTTGCCGCGCCTGCCATCTCGCTTAGTATCAGTACCCCCGTTTCATCTGTCTTGCTGGCTACATACTCCTTGCTCACCAGGTTCATGCCATCTCGCATGGGTGTTACGAGTGCTACATCGGCTGTTTTATACATAGCCGACAAGATATTAGGCGGAAATGAACGGTAGAAGTGGTGGATAGGCTGCCAGCCAAGGGTGCTGTACTTACCATTGATGTCGCTTATCAGTTTATCCATCTCTTCTTTCATTTCTTTATACTTCGGTACATTATCGCGCGAGGGTACTACTACGTGCAGCAATACTATTTTACCGTGCAACTCAGGATGGCGTTCTAATAAAAAGCGGTAGGCTTCCAGTCGGTGGGTAATGCCTTTACTGTAATCAAGCCTGTCTATACTTATCAATACTTTGCTATCACCTGTAACCTGTTTTATTTTCAGTTCGCCACGATAAGTGTTTCCGTCCTGCGCCAGTTGGTAGTACCTGTTATACTCTAGACCTATCGGAAACGAATCGACAGTGATGCTTCGGTTGTTTACATTCAATTCATTTGTGACACCCGATATATTGGTTATACGGTTAACAGAACTTATAAAGTGGCGTACATCGTCATAGGTATGGAAACCGATAAGATCAGCACCCAATAGGCCATTCAGCAATTCTTCCCGCCAAGGTAAGGATCTGAATATCTCGTAAGAAGGAAAGGGTATATGCTGGAAATAACCGATAGATATATTGGGCATTGCCTTGCGTATCAGGCCGGGCAGTAGCATCAGTTGATAATCATGTATCCATATGGTATCATCAGGACGTATGTGTTCTAAAATGACTTGCGCGTATTTCTCGTTTACAGTACGGTACAGGTCCCAGTTAGTAGGGTTGAAGGTTGCATAACTGGGGAAGTAATGGAACAAAGGCCACAGTGTTTCGTTGGAAAAGCCTTCATAGAAGCCGTTTATCTCTTCTTGTGTAAGGAATACAGGTAACAGGTTTTGTTCTTTCAGCTTATCTCTAACCTGTTGTTTATAAGCATCTTCTACAATGGCACCGGGCCAGCCTATCCATATGTTATCCTTTTGTTTATACACGCTATTAAGCCCGGTTGCCAGGCCGCCTTCACTGCTCTGATATTGCATGGTTTCCCGCTTACCGGTGATCTTGATGGGTAACCTGTTGGAAATGATAATAGTACGTTGGTTGGTCATAATGGTCTCGTTCGGTTTAAAAAACATAAAAACTTATGCCACTGCGCGTTATATACTAAGCAAGATGTGGCTAATGACAGCAGCAGGTAAAAAGTGGATAATGTAAAGGGTATCAACCTGGAAAAGGACAATAACAGATTGTGCTGCCTTATTCAAAAATCGGCAATTACATGAGGAAAAACAATAGAGAGTTATACATAATGGTGTACGCCAATGTATAAATAGCTATCTATAAGAGACATGAACGTTATTAGCCGTAGAGTTCGAGATGTATATCTTTTTTATCGTAACCCATTTCCAACAGGCGGTGTTTGGCTTCATCTATCATCACCTTCCAGCCGCAAAGCATAAAGCTGGCTGCCGGGGTTGCTCGGCACATTTCCTCGTATATGGCATGTACATAACCCGTTCTGTGGCCATCAACAGTTTCGCGCGATAAGGCTGTATGGTACCTGAACCCGGGTATAATGTTTTGTAGTTCGCGCATTTCATTTTCATACAGCAGGTCTTGCCGCTGACGGGTGCCGAATATAAGATGCAATTCCTTGTGAGGGATATTATGCTTATGTATATAGTGCAACATACTACGGAATGGCGCGATGCCGGTGCCCGTGCATATCATATACAGGTCTTTATCCAAAGTTTCAGGCAATACAAAAACACCCTGCGGCCCTCTCAATGTGAGTTGTGTCCCTTCCGTTACTTCATCAAAGAAATAAGAAGTACCGAGCCCACCTTCCATCTTCACAATTACAAGTTCTATAATATTGCTGCCATCGGGCATTGACGCAATGCTGTAGCTGCGCCAACGTTTGGTGCGCTGCTCGTGTATCGGCAGGTCGAGTGTAACAAACTGGCCGGGCTTAAAGTCGAACGAAGATGTTTCGGGTAGCTCTATCCAATAGCGGCGTGTATTGGGTGTAGCCTGCGATATCTGTTTTACTATGCCGGTTTGCCATTGAGGTAGCATGTAGCAAAGTTACATAAATAATCAGTCGTGCTTATTGGTAGTATCTATAGTGGTAGTAGTAGTATGTATCCAGTTTTTATAACGTTGTCGAACCCACATCTTCAACTCTATATCTTTTGCGCTGCGTACAAAGTCGTAAGGTATCGGGTTCTGCTCTATAAACAAGGCGATGCTATCACCACGCAATGGTGTTAGGTTGGCTACCAGTTCCTTTGAATAGCGCGCTTGTGTGAAGCGCATTTTGTTATCCTCTTCCAGTTGTTTGGCAAATGCTTTATTGCGCTTGCCTTTGCCCGAAGCCTTATAGGCAAGTGATGTGAAAATGCCATCCAGCGCTAAGCCATTGCTAAGGCTCAGCTTTGTTTTATGTTGTGCATCTTTCAAGGTCTTATGATAGATAGCCTGGCGTGTGGCCGAGTCGCGCTGAAATTTGGCCATGCCTGATATCACTTCCACTTCCTGCAGTTTATGCACATTAGCAGACATAGAAATGCGTACATCAGTAGCATTAACGATGAATGTGCGGAAACTATATGCAGGGTGCGATATGAGCAGTGTATCGCCAACAAGGCCTTGTATCTGGAAGCGGCCATAGGTATTGGTACGGCTATCCGCTTTTGTGCGCTTGTTAGTCACCAGTGCCATGTCTACTGCTGTGCGTTCCTGCCTATCGGTAATAGTGCCCGTTATAAGCTGCGCGCGAACGGGCAGGGCAATGAATAAGAGACACAGTATGTATAGAAAGTGGGTGGACATTAGTCTTTTTTGATACCCTGAACTATGGCAGAATCTACCTTGGGAATAACGGGGTTTTTGAGCCATTCGCGGTAGTGAAAGCGTATCCACATTTTCAGTTCCAGCTCGGTAGCTGTGCGCGCGTAATCATATGCCATAGGGTAGGCATTCATGAAATAGCCCAGGCTATCGCCGGTAAGGCCGGTAAGCTGTGTTACTAATGCAGGTGTATATCGGGAATCGATAAACTTTTCATCTTCCCACTTAAAATAGTTTTGCTGAAACTTATAGCGCTGTTTGCTCTTTGACGAAAGCCTGTCGGCAATAAAAGAAACAGGGCTCATGACCGAACTGGTACGCTGCCATGCGAGCGTGCGCTGGTAAACAGAGCGACGATGCAAAGAGTCTAACTGGTAAGGGGTATAATTGGGCCTTACCACCAGTTCATCCAACTCATAGCGAAAGGGAGTCAATGCTATTTTCAAAGTACCCGAAAGCATATCGGAGGTTACCAGCCGTTGCATGTGTTTATAGCCTACATAGGTAATACCTATTTGTTGCCCGGGATATACAGGCAGTGTAAATTCACCACGTTCATTCGTATATGCTGATTCCTGCGTTGCCATATTGACCACCGTAACCGGGTAGAGCATACGGCCGGTATTGGCCTCTGTGATGATACCATGCAGGCTTTGTGCCCTACAGATGTAAGGCATGCATAACAGCAGTAGTAATATGTAACGCAGCGGCTGCAAAGCTGTAAAGTTATAAACCCTGCACACCCAGCCAAAGGCGATGGCTGTTTTTGGCAATAGTTTAAGAAAAAACAATGGGTGTCATTTTGGGCTATAATGCTTTATTTTGCCCTAAAATCAAGAAACAATGTCAAGTCCTTCATTTTACCAGCGTTTAAATAAAGAACTGAATGAAATAAAAGACGCAGGTATCTATAAAGCCGAACGCATCATAGAATCGGAGCAAGGTGCGGAAATCATCGTGAATGGCCGCAAAGTGCTGAATTTTTGCGCCAACAACTACCTGGGCCTTTCTTCTCACCCAAAGGTGATAGAAGCGGCACATGCTACCATCGACAGGCGTGGCTATGGTATGAGCTCTGTACGCTTTATATGTGGTACACAGGATATTCATAAAGAACTGGAGGCAAAACTTTCTACCTTTCTGGGTGCAGAAGATACGATATTGTACGTGGCTTGCTTTGATGCCAATGGTGGTGTGTTTGAACCACTGCTGAATGAAGAAGACGCTATTATATCAGATGAACTGAACCATGCTTCTATAATAGACGGTGTACGCCTGTGCAAGGCTAAACGTGGCCGCTACAAGCACAACGATATGGCCGACCTGGAAGCACAGCTGCAGTCCTTTAAAGATGCACGCACACGCCTTATAGTTACCGATTCTGTATTTTCTATGGATGGTACGATAGCGCAACTGGATAAAATATGCGACCTGGCCGATAAATATGATGCACTGGTGATGATAGACGAAAGCCACTCATCGGGCTTTATGGGGAAGACCGGCCGTGGTGTGCATGAGTTGTGCGGTGTGATGGACCGTATTGATATTATTACAGGCACATTGGGTAAAGCCTTAGGCGGTGCATCGGGTGGTTTTACCAGTGGTAAAAAAGAAATCATAGAGATACTGCGCCAGCGCAGCCGTCCGTACTTGTTCTCCAACACTGTGGCACCGGCTGTAGTAGGTGCATCTATAGCCGTGCTGGATATGCTGAGCGAAACAACCGCCCTGCGCGATAAGCTGGAAGAGAATACCCTGTACTTCCGCAGTAAAATGACAGAAGCAGGTTTTGACATAAAAGAGGGTACACACCCTATATGCCCGGTAATGCTGTACGACCCGGTACTGGCACAAAAATTTGCTGCACGTATGCTGGAAGAAGGTATCTATGTAATAGGCTTCTTCTACCCGGTAGTTCCAAAAGGTAAAGACCGTATACGTGTACAAATATCAGCAGGCCATGAGCGCCATCACCTTGACCAGGCTATCGCTGCCTTCATAAAAGTGGGTAAAGAGCTGGGTGTGCTGAAAGAGCAGGTAGCGTAAGCCGATGAAAAACATTGAAACAATAGAAGGGGTGGTATGGAAAGATTGTCCATCAGATGCATCTTTCTTAGTTCAGCGCACACATGAATTGAGGAAAAAGAATGTTGATGATTTTGATGTAGAAGATTTTAGGCTAATGATTGGGCAAGCTGAAGCTTTAAGTATACTAGTCCCAAATGCGATTTCGATATTACGAAATGATATACTTGCTGAAGGCGATTATTATCCGGGAGATTTATTAAACAGTGTTTTGTCTATCAATAAGGACTTCTGGGATCATCATCCCAGTTTGAGGGAGCAAGTGTGTATGATTATTAACTCTGATTTTCAGAAAATTATCGATGAAAATAATATGCTTCTCGCAACCGAAGCGAGAGAATTTTTAAAGGGGTAGATTTATTCTACCCCTTTGTTTATATAGTCTATCAGTTCTATTACGTCTTTATCGGTAAGGTGTGGCATGGGTGTCATGATGGTCTTGTTCCATTTTTCATAAACATCTATGGCACGTGGATCGCCCATATTAATGGCCTCCTGAGAGTTTTTGATAAAGCGCGTGATGCGCGCGGTATCATTATTCCAGCGGCTCATAGCACCTTCCAGCTTGGGGCCTACCTGGTCGCGGTGCAGGCTGTGGCATTGTATACAGTTGGCCGTAAATATGGCCTTACCCTTCGTCATGCCGGGGTGTACGGTTTCCGGTTCATTTTGTTCGGCAGTTGGCTCGCTACCCCCGCAGGCCGATAGTAATGCGCTGAGTAGTATAGCACCGGTATATTTATATGCAGACATGATGGTTGAAAAATTGACTGGTGCAAAATTACAAAGCCGCAGTATAACCGCGGCTTTGTGTATGAAATAAACTTATTTGCTAAGTGAAGAAACGCTGTGGAACAGCCTGCCCCAACGCAGCTTAAAGAGGCTTTCTTTGTGGCTGAGCCATACAAAAGAAGCTTTACCCACTACGTGATCCATAGGCACAAAACCCCAATAGCGCGAATCGAGCGAATTGTGGCGATTGTCACCCATCATCCAGTAGTAGTCCATTTTAAAGGTGTAGGAAGTAGCGGGAGTGCCATTAATGATGAACTGGCCATTGCGTTCTTCCAGTGTATTGCCTTCGTAGTTGGCAATGATGCGGCGGTACAGTGCTATGTTTTGTGGTGTCAATGTAACGCTGGTGCCTTTTGCCGGTATCGCTATCGGGCCAAAATTGTCAACGTTCCACTTAAAGTTTGTCGTGTCTTGCGGAAAGGTCCACTCACCGGCCGCTTGCGGTATATAACCCGGGCGCTGGGTGTAAGGTGCTACAGATAGTACACCCGGTACCTTACGCAGTTTTTCTGCATCTTCATTTTCCAGTTGATACAGGTAGGTGTTTTTATCTACCATCGGGGCCTGTTCTATATCATTTTCTTCAAAAAACTCTTCGGGTATAAAGCGGCCATCGGTGCGCACTACATGGGTAATCTTGGAATGCGGGAATACCTGCCCCTGCTGACCGTTTACAAATACGATACCGTTGCGTATCTCTATTTTATCGCCGGGGATGCCTATGCAGCGTTTAATGTAGTTTTCCTTTTTATCTACCGGGCGCGTGATGATGGTATTAGCACCCGCTATCATATCGCGGCCATACATGCGGCATAGCTGGTAGTAATCCTGGTCGGGGGCTTCTGCTACTACAGTATCACCGTTCGGGAAGTTGAATACCACAACATCATAGCGCTGCACCTTGCCAAAGCCGGGCCAGCGGCGGTATTTCCACTGTACGGCATCGGTATATGATTTGCCACCTACCAACGGCATGGTATTATGTACCAACGGTACGGCAACCGGTGTCATAGGTATGCGCGGGCCGTAGGCCATTTTACTTACAAAGAGGTAATCGTTTACCAGCAAGCTACCTTCCATAGACCCGGTGGGTATGGTATAAGCCTCGATAAAAAAAGTACGGATGATAGTGGCAGCTACTACTGCAAAGACCAGGGCATCTACCCATTCGCGCCAAACAGGCTTCTTTTTCTTGTTGGGGTCTTTCTTTTTCCAGAATGCTAATCGCATGAGGTTTTAAATATATGAGCACCAAAAGTAACAACTTCCACTACATTTCAGTAACCATACTGAATGCTTTATGAAATCTTTACAATAAAAATATTTAACGTGTATCGATGTGATTTTTTGACCATTCGTAGTACAGTGTAGCATGATTGTGGTCATATTATAGGATACCTTATTGTTTAAAGCTTCGCATAGTTGCTGCATTAGTTTATTTTTGTCTGAAATCAATAGAAGATTACATGGCTCGTTCAGTAACCATATTAGGTGCAGGATTGGTTGGCTCCCTGTTGGCCATCATACTGCGCAAGCGCGGATATGAAGTGACGATATACGAACGTCGTCCGGATATGCGGGTAAGTACCATAGCAGCCGGCCGCTCTATCAATCTGGCTATGAGTGCGCGTGGCTGGAAAGCGCTTGACCTTGCCGGGCTGCGCAAGGAAATGGAAGCATTGGCAATACCCATGTATGGCCGCTTTCTGCACCAGGCCGATGGCACAGCAGCATCGCAGGCATATGGAAAGAATAATGAAGCGATATATAGTGTAAGCCGCGGCGAGCTGAATAAAAAGCTGATGACGCTGGCCGAACAGGAAGGCGCTACCATACACTTCGACCACCGTTGTGTGCATGTAGATGTGGCAGATAATACCCTGCACTTCGAGCTGCCCGATGGTAAAAAGCTAACTAAGCAGGCCGACCTGCTGTTTGGTGCCGACGGTGCCTTTTCTGCATTGCGTAAAAGCTATACGGCAATGGAAAGGGTAAATGCATCGCAGCACTACCTGGAGCATGGCTATAAAGAACTGTGCATACCGCCCGACCTGGCAGGCAACCTGCGTATGGAAAAGAATGCCCTGCATATATGGCCGCGCCGCAACTTTATGATGATAGCGTTGCCGAATACGGATGGTACTTTCACCTGTACCCTGTTCCTGCCATTTGAAGGCGAAACATCGTTTGCCAACCTGAAAACGGAAGCAGATGTACTGGCCTTCTTCAACCAGCACTTCCCTGATGCGGTACCAATGATGCCTACGCTGATAGAAGACTTCTTTACCAATCCTACTTCATCGCTCATCACCACGCACATCTTCCCATGGCATTTTGGCGATAGAAGTGCATTGATAGGTGATGCAGCGCATGCCATTGTACCTTTTTACGGGCAGGGTATGAATGCGGGCTTTGAAGACTGTACGGTACTGGCCGGCCTGATGGATAAGCATGGTGACGACTGGACTGCTATACTGAAAGCCTATGAGCAAAAACGCAAACCAAACGGCGATGCGGTAGCCCAACTGGCGCTGAATAATTTTATAGAAATGCGTGACAAGGTGGCTGATCCCAGCTTCCTGGAGCGTAAAAAGATAGAAAAAGAACTGGGCAGGTTGTATCCCGAACAATTTGTATCCGTGTACGAAATGGTATCATTCAGCCATACGCCGTACGATACGGCATTGCGCTGCATACAGGCGCAGGATGGCCTGCTGCATACCATTATGAGTGAAGGGAACTTTTTTGAGAATATTACCGAAACACCATTTACAGATAAGCTGGATAAATGGGTGAACACCTATCACCAATCGGTACAACAACTGGATTTTGGCCATGAAGCCTGAGAAGCGCTGGACACTAAAACCCGTTGACGATACCAAAGTAAAAGGCGTATCAGACGCACTGCACATACACCCCGCATTATGCAGAGTATTAGCGGTGCGTGGCATAGAAGATTTTGATTCGTCGAAGGCGTTTTTCCGTCCCGAGCTTTCGCACCTGCACGACCCCTTCCTGATGAAAGGTATGCGCGAAGCAGTAGACCGCATCAGCGAAGCCATAGAATGGCACGAACGTATACTGATATATGGCGACTATGATGTAGATGGTACTACATCAGTTGCGCTGATGTATTCTTTCCTTAAAAAGAGATATAACGGCGAGTTGGGCTTTTACATTCCTCACCGGTATCGCGAGGGCTATGGCGTATCGCGCGCCGGTATAGAATATGCGCGCGACAACGGGTATACACTGCTGATAACGCTGGACTGTGGTATCAAATCGGTAGACCTGATAGCATATGCACAATCGTTGGGTATAGATGTGATCGTGTGCGACCACCATACGCCCGATGATAATATACCGCCTGCATTGGCTATACTGAATCCCAAGCAAAGCGACTGCCCTTATCCTTATAAAGAACTGAGTGGTTGTGGTATTGGCTTTAAACTAATATCTGCGCTGGTACAGCACTGGAAGCTGCCCGAAGAAGAAGCCTATCAATACCTGGACCTGGTGGCTACCAGTATAGCTGCGGATATAGTGCCGATAGATGGTGAAAACCGCGTGCTGGCCCACTTTGGCATACAAAAGGTAAATGAATCGCCATCGCTGGGTATCAAGACGCTGAAAGAATTATCAGGGGCTACCCGTCCTTTATCGGTAGCCGATCTTGTATTTGTAATAGGCCCGCGTGTAAATGCGGCCGGGCGTATGGATGATGCCCGCAAGGCGGTAGAATTATTTATAGAAACCGACCCTGAGAAGATAATGGCCCTGGCGGCAGCGCTGCAGTCGGACAACTTTGACAGGAAAGAAATAGATAGAAGTACCACAGAAGAGGCATTGGCTTTGATACAAGGCGATGATACCTTACTGGAGCGTAAATCGACGGTATTATATAAAGAACATTGGCATAAAGGTGTGGTAGGTATCGTGGCATCCCGGCTGATAGATTACTATTACCGCCCTACCATTGTGCTGACACTGAGTAATGATAAGGTGACAGGTTCTGCCCGCTCTGTAAGCGGCTTTAATATTTACGAAGCTATACACGCCTGCCGCGACCTGTTGGAAAACTACGGTGGCCACTTTTATGCTGCAGGCATGACCATGCATCCTGATAATGTAGCAGACTTTGTAGCACGCTTTGAAGAAGTAGTGGCACAGTCCATACCACCTGAATTACTGATACCTGAGATAGAGATAGATGCTGAAATAACACTCGCAGATATCAAACCTGCCTTCTATAACATCATCCGCCAGTTTGAACCTTTTGGCCCTACCAACCTGCGCCCTGTATTCGTATCGAAGCATGTACACGATTACCAGGGATATAGCCGCATTGTAAAAGAGCAGCATATTAAATTTGTAGTGCATCAGCACAATGGCATCGTGGTAGACGGTATAGGCTTTGGCATGGCAGAAAAATTTGACATGGTGCAGCGAGGCCCGTTTGATATAGTGTATACGCTGGATGAAAATGATTTCAACGGTAATACCAAACTGCAGATGCGTGTGCTGGATATAAGGCCATCTATATAGCAGCTATATAAGATATAATAAAAGGGTCAGGTTATATACCTGACCCTTTTAGCATTATACAAAAGGTGTTATCAGCTGATGATGCTGATGTCAAAATTAACCAGTTCAACAAACTCATCTATACGGCTTTCTATATCGGCTTCCGTCAGTTCCTTCATACGGTTAGGGCCAAATTTCTCTACGCAAAAAGAAGCCATAGCAGAACCTACAATGATGGCGGTTTTCATATTCTCGAAAGAAATGTCTTTAGTACGTGCTATATGCCCTATGAAGCCACCCGCAAATGTATCGCCGGCGCCGGTGGGGTCAAATACTTCTTCCAGCGGCAGTGCCGGTGCAAAGAATACCTGCTTGTTGTGGAACAGCAACGCGCCATGCTCCCCTTTTTTAATGATGAGGAACTTAGGGCCCATCGCCTGTATTTTGGCCGCCGCTTTCACCAGTGAATATTCACCGCTCAACTGGCGTGCTTCGCTATCGTTCACCATCAGCACATCTACCATGCCTATGGCTTTCTTCAGGTCTTCCAGCGCCACTTCCATCCAAAAGTTCATGGTATCCATGATGATAAGCTTCGGGCGTTTTTTCAGTTGGTTGATAACGCTCATCTGCACCGCAGGTACCAGGTTGCCCAGCATCAGGAATTCACAACCCTGGTAGCTGTCAGGCAGTGTAGGGTTGAATTGTTCCAGTACGTTCAACTCCGTTACCAATGTATCGCGGGTATTCATATCCATATGATAGCGGCCACTCCAGAAAAAGCTTTTGCCGTCTTTCACTATCTCCACACCTTCCATATCTACACCGCGCTCTTTCAGTGCATCCAGTTCTTCCTGCGGAAAATCGCCACCTACTATAGACACCTGGCTGATATCATCTGTAAAATTAGAAGCTGCCCATGCAGCATAAGTAGCTGAACCACCTATGATACGGTCAACTTTTCCAAATGGGGTTTCCAGTGCATCGAAGGCCATAGAGCCTACTATCATTAAAGACATACTTGCTTATTTTTTGTGGTACAAAGGTAATTTGGCAATTCGATAATTCGGCAATTTGGCAATTCGGTACTGATAATTTTTAAGCCTGAAGCACGATTCAGGATAATTGCATAATTGTGAAATGGACGAATTGCCTAATTTCACCCACATGAAAGCAATGCTTTTTGCAGCCGGCTTGGGCACAAGGCTGAAGCCTTTTACAGATAAACACCCCAAAGCACTGGCAGAGGTGAATGGTAAAACCCTGTTGGAACATAACATACGCTACCTGCAACGTTTTGGTATAGAAGATGTGATAGTAAACGTACATCACTTTGGCGACCAGATAGAGCAGGTACTCAATGATAATAATGGTTTTGGTAGCTGGGTAACCATATCGGACGAGCGGAATGAAGTGCTGGAGACAGGTGGCGGATTAAAAAAAGCTGCTCCTTACTTTGAGCATGAAGATAATTTAGTGGTGATGAATGTAGATGTGCTTACCAATCTGGACCTTAACAAGATGATAGAAGCGCATACTACAAGCGATGCCATGGCTACACTGGCTGTAATGAAACGTGCATCATCCCGTCAGTTACTGTTTGATGAATACCTGATGCTTTGCGGCTGGACAAATAACAATACGGGGGAACAAAAAATAGTAAGAGAAGTACTGGAAATGCAACCGCTGGCTTTCAGCGGTATACAGGTACTCAGCAATCGTATGCTGGATATTCCATTCAAAGGCAAATTCTCTATCATAGACCTATACCTGCACAACGCCCGAGAAAACATCATTCGCGGTTACAATCACACAGGTAACATATTTATAGATGTAGGCAAGCCTGAAAGCCTGGAGAAGGCAGGGTATTTGTTTGAATAATACTATAAAAAGAAGGGGTTGCAGTAGCGCAACCCCTTTCAGTTAGTTATTACACACCCATCTCGTGCAGGCGTTCTTTTACAAAATTGCCCAGCTCAGCTACATATGCAGGAGAGAAATCGAACTTGATACCCGCAGTTGCATATAGTTCTTTCAGTGTTTTGGTATAGCCAAGGCTTAGTGCTTTTTTGTAATTCTCCAAAGCCTGCTCTTTATTGCCACGGTATTGGCGCCACATAGCTATAGCTCCCAGTTGTGCTATGCCATATTCTATATAATAGAAAGGTACTTCATACAGGTGCAATTGTTTTTGCCAGAAGTGGGCGCGGTATTCTTCAAAACCAGTCCAATCAGTTACGCCGGTAGAGAACTCTTGCAGTATGTTCATCCATTCCTTTTCACGTTCTTCGTTGGTATGGCCCGGGTTGGTATACAGCCAGTGTTGGTATTTATCTATGGTAGCTATCCAGGGTAATACGCTTATCACACGTTCCAGTTCTTCCAGTTGGGCACGGTGCAGTTCGTTTTTATCACTAAAGAAAACATCCCAATGCTCCATTGAAAACAGCTCCATGCTCATACTGGCCAGTTCGGCTATCTCCATCGGGTATTCTTTAAAAGAAGACAGCGGCAGATTGTGAGACAGGAAGGAGTGCACCGCATGGCCGCCTTCGTGCATCATAGTGATGACATCATTCACCGTGCCTGCCGCATTCATAAATATGAATGGTACACCTGTTTCGGCCAACGGGCAGTTGTAGCCTCCCGGTGCCTTGCCTATGCGGCTTTCCAGGTCCATACGGTTCATATTCACCATGGTGTTCAGGCAGCCACTGAAATAACCGCCCAACCTGCTGAATACCTCTATTGCCTTGTCAGACAGTTGCTTGCCGGTTTCAAATGGGTGCAATGGTTCGGTACCTACCGGTTCGGCATCACCATCCCAGGGGCGCATCACATCCAGGCCCAGTTTTTTCTTGCGGGCTTCTACCAGCATTTTGTGCAGGGGCAGTATATGCTCGCGCACGGCATTATGAAAAGCAAAACAATCTTCTGGTGTATAATCGAAACGGCCCAGCTCGCGGAATTTATAATCGCGATAATTATCAAAGCCGGCATTCTTTGCTACCTGTTGGCGTTTTTCCAGCAGTTGGTTGAATAGTTTGTTCAGCTCCTCTTTATCCTGCAAGCGGCGTGCTGCTATTTTACGGAAGATAGTTTCACGCAGTTCCCTATCGGGGTTTTGAAGGAAGCGGGCTGCCTGCTGCAGGGTATATTCCTTCTCATCGTGTGTAATGGTCATCTTACCCGATATAACTCCGTATTGCTGTGCCAGCAAGCTAAGGTCTGACTGGATGGCCACGTTCTCTTCTCTATATAACTGCACGGCATTTTCCACGCTGCGCAGATAAGGGAAGTACGAAGCAGGTTCCAGCTCTTTAGTATATGGTGAGGCCAGCAGTTTTTTATTCAGCTCGAAGAAGTATGGTTTCATCTTTGGCTCTATCTCTACGCAGAAGTAAGTGAAAGCTTTTTCATATGCTTCATTAGTAGTATCGCAGGTCATGTTTATTTGTCGCCAGCAGGCATCTTCACTTATCACTGCTTCCAATTCACTGATGTTGTGCAGCCAAGCTTCCAGTTCTGTTTTATTATTGATGGGTTCATTTACCAGTTTTTCAAAATATGGCTGCAAGGTATCCCATGTTGTTACTTTAAAATCTTCGGGTAAATATGTTCTCTTTATCTTTTCTATTCTTGTGAATGTCTCGCTCATTTCGATTGTTTATTTAATCCATGCAAAATACACCGTGGCATCCATATAAAAAGTGAATTAATCTCTATAGCTGTATTTTAAATTATATTTTTTACGCATGTAATTTTTATTTTTATAATCTTAAATTGCAAATAAAAAGTATCTATTTGCCCGCGATTAATACTTATATGTTTATTAATCTTTTGATAATCAATTAAAATATGAATATATAGAATATGTTTCAATCATTATATCTAAAAAACAAATAGCATGTCCCCCAAATCCATTTTTTTACTTTCGGGGGGAATGTTACATTTGTATCAAGTTGTGAATTTAATGGGTTAGTAAGTAAGAGCTGCCGGATTCCTCCAGTGGCTCTTTTTCTTTTCTTCTATCTTAGCCGTTACAATGGCAAAAACTAAATCAGCTTTTTTCTGTCAGCAATGTGGATATGAAACACCTAAATGGACGGGTAAATGCCCTTCGTGTGGTGCGTGGAATTCTTTTGTGGAAGAAATAGTGCAGCGCGATGATAAACTAAAGCCTGCTGCGGGATGGGATGACGATGCCGGCAAGGAACAACGCAAGGCACATAAGATAAATGAACTGGTAACGCAGGAGCAGCCCCGCATGATAACGCCCGATAGCGAGTTGAACCGTGTGCTGGGTGGTGGCCTGGTGCCGGGCTCGGTAGTGTTGGTGGCGGGTGAGCCGGGTATCGGTAAGTCTACCTTATTCCTGCAATGCGCGCTGCAATGGAAAAATATTACTACCCTGTATGTATCGGGCGAGGAAAGTGCGCAACAAATAAAGCTGCGTGCAGACAGGGTAGGATATGATAATCCTAACATGTACCTGCTGACGGCTACCGATACCAATACCCTTTTCCAGGAAGTAAAGAAGGTGCGGCCACAGTTATTAATAATAGATTCTATACAAACGCTGGAATCGCCGTATGTAGAAAGTGCGGCAGGCAGCGTATCGCAGGTGCGGGAATGTGCTGCCGAATTGCAGCGCTTTGCCAAGGCTACCAACCTGCCCATATTCATCATTGGCCATATTACAAAAGAAGGCTCGATAGCCGGCCCTAAAGTGCTGGAGCATATGGTTGATACCGTGCTGCAGTTTGAAGGCGACCGGCACTATGCCTACCGCATACTGCGTACTATCAAGAACCGTTTCGGCAGCACATCAGAGCTGGGTATTTATGAAATGGTAGCGGCAGGTATGCGCCCGGTGAGCAATCCTTCTGAAATATTACTATCGCAGCACGATGAGCCATTGAGTGGTATCGCCATCGCATCGACCATGGAAGGTGCACGCCCGCTGATGATAGAAGTGCAGGCGCTGGCTACACAGGCGGTATATGGTACCCCGCAGCGTACGGTGAGTGGACTGGACCTGCGCCGTTTGCAGCTATTATTAGCTGTGCTGGAAAAGCGTGGCGGCTTTCATTTTGGGACAAAGGATGTGTTTGTGAACATAGCTGGCGGCCTGAAAATAGAAGACCCCAGTATAGAACTGGCCGTGGTATGTGCATTGCTATCCTCTTACGAAGACAAGGCACTGCCTAATAATATATGCCTGGTGGGCGAAATAGGCCTGTCGGGAGAGATACGTGCTGTGAACCGTATAGACCAGCGCATAGCCGAGGCAGATAAGCTGGGTATGGATGTGATCTTTATACCCAAGGCCAATGCTAAAGGCTTAGATACCAAGAACTATAAGATACAGATAAAGACGGTGAATAAGGTAGAGGATGTGTACCGGATGTTATTTTAATAGATGAGCATAGCTGATAACATAAAGGATCTTGGTAACGGCCTTACCCACCTCTTCTACCCACGCCTGTGCGAAGGGTGCAGCAAACCTTTGCTGGCAGAGGAAGAAGTGCTGTGCCTGAACTGTAATGTGTACTATCTGCCACGCACCGCGTATCATCACTTGCCTGAAAATGAAACAGCCATGCGTTTTGCAGGGCGTATACCTATAGTAAAAGCCACATCGCTGGCCTACTTTACGCCCGATGGGTTGCTGCAACACTTGCTGCATGGGCTGAAATACAAAGACAAGAAAGAAATAGGTACTTTTCTAGGTAAACAACTAGGCTACGACCTGCTGCAAACAGGCTGGCACCAAGGTATAGATGGCATAGTCCCCGTGCCGCTGCACCCTAAAAAAGAAGCACTGCGCGGCTATAACCAAACTCAACTGATAGCCGAAGGTATAGGTGAGGCCTTGAATCTACCCGTGATTACCGACCTGCTATACCGCACCCGACACACGGAGAGCCAAACACAAAAAACACGCGAAGAGCGACTGGAAAATGTACAGCAGGCCTTTGATGTCAAAAACACTGAAAAATATAAGGGTAAACACCTGCTGCTGATAGACGATGTACTGACTACCGGTGCTACGCTGGAAGCCGCTGCCCTACCACTTCTTACCATTCCGGGCGTGCAATTAAGCATTACTACTGTAGGGATTGCCAACTAATAGCCTGCTTGTATTGCATTTTACCATTATTAGAGGTATCTTAATGCCAATTTTATAATTATCAGGCAATACATTATTCCAAAACTTTCGGTATGAAGAAACAAGTTTTACTAATAGGCTCGTTGCTGCTGACTTCGGCTGCGGCATTCGGTGCTGCATTTCAGCTAAACCTGCAAGGGGTAAGGCAGCTGGCCATGGGCGGTACGGGTACGGCAGTACCTTGGGATGCTGCTACCATCTTTTACAATCCCGGCGGTCTTTCTGCGCTGAAGAATATACAGGCATATGGCAGCGTACAGTTCCTGGTGCCTAAATCGCGCTATATAGAGAGTCCAACCGGCACCTATATTGCTGAATCAAAAGACAGGACTTATACACCATTCAACCTGTACGTTGGTGGCCCGTTGGCTTATAAAAGCAAGTTCAGCCTGGGTGTTGGTGTATATACGCCATTCGGTACCGGCATTAAATGGGATGACAACTGGCGCGGCCGTTATGTAATACAGGATATACATCTGCAAACCATATTTATACAACCAACACTTAGCTATAAGATAAACGATATCGTATCGGTAGGTGCGGGCTTTGTGATAGGTACAGGTAGCCTGGACCTGCAAAAAGCGGTGCCACTGCAAAACCAGAACGGAGAGGACGGCTCTGCAAAACTGGAAGGGAATGCATTGGGATTTGGGTACAACGTAGGTGTGCATCTGCGTGCTAATGAATACCTGCAGTTCGGTATCAGCTACCGTTCGTCTGTAAATATGAAAGTGAAACGCGGCTATGCCAGCTTCAGCGTCCCAAGCTCACTGAGCTCTTCATTCCCTTACACTGCATTCAAGGCCGATCTGGCACTGCCACAGGTAGTATCTGTAGGCATTGGTGTAAGGCCTACACAAAGGCTGACACTGCAACTGGATGCCAATTATGTAGGCTGGAGCTCTTACGACAGCCTGGTGTTTGATTATGAAAATAATACTTCAGCATTGTCAGACACACGCTCTCCGCGCCGCTACAAAAACACTGTGATACTACGCCTGGGTGGTAGCTATATGATCAATGATAAATTTACAGCAATGCTGGGTTGTGCATACGACCCTACACCTGTAAAAGATGGTTACCTGTCGCCAGATTTGCCGGATAATAATCACGTCATGGCAACCGGTGGTTTGACTTTCCGTCCTGTTAAGAGGCTGACTATTATGGGCGTACTGGAGTATGTGTTCACACCATCGCGTACCGGTGAACTGGCAGCTGATAATTTTGGCGGCAAGTATCAAACAAAAATCATTAACCCGGGTCTGGGCCTTACCTACGATTTTTAATTTTTAAACAGAGCAATCAATGAAAAAGATATATAGCATCGGTTTACTGGCACTGCTGGCAGCCTCATGCAAACCAACTATAGAGCCTGAAAAGCCGCAAAAAGGCGAAGGCACAGATTTTACCCGTTACGTAGCCGTAGGTAACTCGCTCACGGCGGGCTTTGCAGATGGTGCACTTTACCGTACGGGTCAAATGAACTCCTATCCATCTATGCTGGCAGGCCAGTTCAAGATGGTAGGCGGTGGAGATTTTAAGCAGCCATTGGTACCCGGCGAATATGGTTATCCCGGTCCTAAATTCGTTTTAGCCATACACAAAGGCTTGTGTGATACGGCAGCATCGTTAGGTCCTGTGCCTTTTACAGGTGCACTGGATACCGCCGGTACCAGCCAGAATATATATGCCGTTGAAGGGCCGTTTAATAACATGGGTATTCCCGGCATCCGTGCGGTCGATTACCTGATACCGGGGTATGGTATGGTGAACCCACTTGCCAAAAGAATGTTTGTATCGCCTGCAGGCTCCAGGCCACTGGATGAGATGCTGATATTGAACCCTACTTTCTTCAGCCTGTGGATAGGCAGCAACGATGTGCTGGGCTATGCTACAGCCGGCGGTGAAGGTGGCGCATTGCCAACGGATAAAATATCAGATGTAAACCTTTTCAATGCTGCATACGATTCAGTGCTTACACGCCTGAAATCGAGAGGTGCGCAAGGTGTGTTGCTCAACATCCCCGATGTTACAGCCATACCATTTTTTACAACCATACCGGCAAACGGCCTGGTATTGGATAAAAACAACGCTAACCTGCTGAATAATGCGTACAACAGCCTTACACATATTCGCTTTGAGGTGGGCAATAACTATTTTGTGATACAGGATGCAACAGCTCCTGCGGGTATGAGGCAAATTAAGCAAGGCGAATACATATTGCTGAGCACGCCTCAGGATTCATTGAAATGTGCCGGTTGGGGTACGAGGAAACCAATACCTGCTAAC
>DASWWE010000209.1:0-4805 GCA_036406055.1 Flavipsychrobacter sp.
ACCGCGGTCCCATACATCTACATGGCCGGCTCCATAATTGCCTTCCGGTATATCCCCTTCAAAAGTAGCATATGAAATAGGGTGGTCTTCCACCATCATTGCCAATCGTTTATCTGCTGGGTTTAGTGATGGTCCTTTAGGTACTGCCCAGCTTTTTAGCGTACCGTTCAGTTCCAGCCTGAAGTCATAATGCAGGTGGGAGGCATGATGCCGCTGCACCACAAATATCAGCTTACTGTCTTCTTTCCCTACTTTACCTTCCGGCTCGGGGGTATCTTTAAAATTTCGTTTCTGCTTATACTTCGTCAGGCTCATTATGATGCTTTTTTACTACGCTCTATGCTTTCTTTCAATTGCGCCATAATATCCTTGGTCTTGTTCTTCACTATTTTGAATTTCGGCGCAGCTACACGTTTACCCTTGGCTTTAGCTTCTATTATTTTCATCAGCGAAGCACTATACGTATCCTTATATTTATCTATTACAAAACGTTTCGGGGTCAGTTGGTTTATTAGTGATACCGCCATTTTCAGCTCCGCAGGTTTTATCGTTACTTTTTCGGGTAGCGATAATTCATCCGTACTCCTGATTTCTTCGGGGAAACGCAGCTTTATAAGTACTACCATATTGTCTACTGCTTTCAGCATGCAAAAGTTTTCCTTCGTACGCATTACGAAGGTACCCAAAGCTACCTTGCCACTCTGTTTCAAAGCTTCGCGCAGCAGGGAATAGGCACGCTCTCCACCTTTGGTAGGCTCTACATAGTAAACGGTTTCGTGGTAAATAATATCTACCTGGTCTTCTTTTACAAATTCTTCTATGGCTATTACCTGTGTCTTTTCTGGGCTCGCTTTCTTAAAATCTTCTTCACCCAGTACTACATAATCGTCATTGTACTTATAGCCCTTTACAATATTGCCCCATTCTACCACCTTGCCTGTAGTCTCATTTACACGTTGAAATTTGATATTTGAATGGTCTTTTTTATCCAACATGTCTAAATCGAGGTTGCTTTCCTGGATTGCACTAAAAATTTTTATGGGTATATTAACAAGGCCGAAGCCTATCGCACCGCTCCATATTGCTCGCATAGCTGTATTGTTTTATATATTGGTTATAAAAAATATGCCATTGGTTATAAAGTGTAGTTTATTCAAAGTTGTTTAATTATAGCTTTGATAATCAGCTTTTTAAGTTGCTTATTTTGAATTTATTTTTAAGATGACCGCGGGTGGATATCAGGTAAGCTTGTAAGTATGATGAATAAACAATTTACAAAAAATAATATTGTTTTTTATCTATATCTAACAATCATAGTCCTGTGTATCTTACGCCCATACTTCAACCTATTCGTTAATTATTAAAAATCTAACGG
Source organism: Flavipsychrobacter sp. (assembly GCA_036406055.1). Lineage (GTDB taxonomy): Bacteria > Bacteroidota > Bacteroidia > Chitinophagales > Chitinophagaceae > Polluticoccus. Next base: position 1,376 of record DASWWE010000209.1, read on the forward strand.
TTATTTACCCAACCGCCAGACTACGAAAACAGTCTATTATGTTGGTAATCTTAATACCCGTTACTTGCCTATAGCATTGGTTTATACTGTACCAGGTCAGACGAGCGAGCTGCAAGAACTCATCCAGGGGTGCATACGAAATGAACGTATGGCTCAGGAGAAGTTATATCATCTCTTTTATCCACGTATGATGGGGGTAGTAAGAAGGTATATAGATCACCAGGAACAGGCAGAAGAAGTATTGAATAATGGTTTTTTAAGAGCGTTTCAGAAAATAGAGCAATACACGTTTCAAGGTTCTTTCGAAGGTTGGTTAAGAAAAATTGTCTTTCATGCCGTGTCAGACTATGTGAAGCAGAATGTGCGTTATAACGAGAAGATAATGCTGGTGGAAAAAGACCAGTTTGTACATAAAGACCATGCAGACAGGCTGTATTATAACCAATTGCTGCAATTAGTACAGTCTTTGCCGGAAGCTACCCGAACCGTGTTTAATATGTATGTGATGGAAGGGTTTTCGCATAAGGAAATAGGTAAAATGATAGGAATTAGCGAAGGCACTTCCAAATGGCACCTTTCCGAAGGACGAAGAATATTGAAAGACAAGATTGAAAAACTACAATTACATTTTAAAAAATAAATTTTATCCATATGGATAAAAACATGGTAAATATTGATGACCTGCTGCGACAGCGCCTTACCGGTGGTGAGGAAGAGGAGCGTGCGGGTGCCTGGCTGAAGATGCGGGATTTGCTGGATGAAAAGATGCCGGAGAAGGTGGTTGCTGTGTATAACTGGAGGCGTATGTTTACGTATGCTGCCGGCTTGCTGTTACTGGCAAGTGCTACAGTAGGCAGCTACAAAGCATACGAAGCTTTCCGTGCAGCAAGTGAAAATGTAAAAGCCGGCAATGGAGCTGCTACAGCCGCAAGTAAAACATCGGGTGGTTTGGTTTCCGGAATGGAGGGCAACATTACTGCAAATTCAGCGGCTACAGCATCGAATACGGCAGCAGCCAATGCAAATGTTTCTAATACGGTTTCTGAAAATCCGGAAACAAACGGAAACAATTCTGCTGATGGTGCAGCAACCAATGCTACGAACAATAAGATAGTGGCTGCAGCAGGTAAACCAACTAAGGTTAGCAAAGCAATGCAGGATGTAATAGCTACTTCTGATAAAGTGGTTAATTCGGTGAAAATCAACAAAAAATCGCTGTTGAGTGCCCTCGTATTCACAAAACCTGCTACACTGCCTGTCGATCAGATGGCTTATACACCTTCTCTTAATGAGAACATGCCTTCATTCCAGGTAGATTATAGCGATGCTACTAATAGCAATGGCACCGGCAGCACAGTATACAATAACGGTACTACAAATAGCAATCAACCCGGCAATACTGGTATTATAGTAGCAGGTAATACCGGTAACGAAAGGAAGAAACTAAGCCCTGAAGAAACAAACCCAAGATATAAGAAGGAGCAGCGTATCGTTGACTCATTCAATATGGTGGCTATCCGTGAAAGTAACCGTAAAGGTTACCGTACAGAGGATACCTTCAATATGGGCAAAATTGGTATAGAAAGGACAATACCGGTAACTGATAATGCAAATACAAACACAGTAGCTGCAAATGCAGATATTACTCCGGCAGCAGCCTTGCCTGCAGATGCAGCCGCTGAAAAAGGTGCTTATGCTCCATTAAGCGATTTTAAAACAGAGAGCAAAAAGCGCAAAAGTTATAACCCTAACAGGTTTGAAGAAATGATACGCAATGCAAGGCTCGACCTGACAGGCGTAACACTTCGCCCCGGTATTGTGGCAGGTATCACCAGCACCACCGGCAATTATAATATGATGGGTGTGCAGTTTGGTATTGCCGGCATCATGACTATGAGCGAAAAATGGAGCATGTTTGCGGAATTGAAATACATCTACCGCTTCGGTAATGGTAAATCTGTAACCAACCAGTATAACCAACTGATAGATTCAGGAAAGTCTGGTAACCAAATGGTATATAGATACGAAGACAGAACAAACTATTATGAGTTTGCTACCAATTCGAGTGTCGAATTACCGGTTGCCCTTCGTTATTCTATCCGCCGTGTAAACCTGATAGCTGGTATCAATGCATCGTATCATTTTGCTATGAACCCTTCTCCGAGGGATGAAGTGTACAAACGCGAAATAGTGGGTGAACCTGGCATGTCTTCTCAACTGAATGCAGAATGGAAGAAAGATGCAAGGGTAACCTATAACGACTTCGGTTCAAGGTTCAGTATGGGTGGTGTATTGGGTATAGGCTACCAGATAACACCTGCAGTAGGTGTAGATATACGTGCTACACAGTCTGTATGGGATAATGTAACCACACGTGGAGCGCTGCAAGTATCTAAATACCTGTATCGCACTACCAACTTCCAGGTGAACTTTGTATACCGCTTCAGCAATAATAAATACCAAAGGCCACGCGTACGCTAAAGGGGTTATTCATTACCCATAGCCGCCGCTTTTAGCTGGGCAGTCTGGTCTTTACCAAGATAATTTTCAATACGGTTTTCAATAAAATATATCAATGGCGTTAGCAATAACGCCATTGCTGCTTTATAGCTGTAATTAACCAGGCCTATAGCCAACACGCGCTGATAGCTCCAGCCATTACCTATTTTAAAAGCTATGAACAGCACGATGAAGCTATCTATGAATTGAGATACAAGAGTAGAGCCTGTGGCACGCAGCCATACCTTCTTTTCACCCGTTACCTTTTTGATGCGGTGGAATACCCAAACATCTAATAACTGGCTGACAAGGAAAGCTACCAGACTACCAAATATGATCCACATGCCCTGCCCGAAGATGCTGCTAAATGCCGCCTGCATATCCGGCACACCATCTGCACTGCGGCTACCTATCCAAAACTCGCGGTTGGCAGGCACATGTATGGCAAGATAGAACATCAGAAAAGCATAGCAGATAAGTATGACGGCGATATAGGAAATGCGCCTTACAGCCTTCGGCCCATAAAACTCATTAACAATATCAGTCATCACAAACTCCAATGGCCATAGCAAAACGCCACAGGTTAGGGTATAAGTAAGCCCTTCTTCACCCAATAATGAAAAAGGCCGGGGTTCCATACCAAACACCCGCTCCAGTGAAAACAGCTTTCCGCCGATACACTCGGCAATAAGGGCATTGGCCACAAAGAAGGAAGCTATGAACAGAAAAAGCCTAGTTGGTTTATCGTTGAGTATGTTGCGTATCATACTGTAAATCTATATTCTGATTTCAATATCCGAAAATGAAACATTTATAAAATTATTTATAACTGCTATAAAAGATCATATTAAGATTATACTTTTAGCTCTGCAAACCACCCCCAAAATGAAGAAAATTCTAAAAGGACTATTAATGGTCCTTGCCATTATTG
>DASWWE010000210.1:0-29041 GCA_036406055.1 Flavipsychrobacter sp.
AGCGGCAATCACCGCTCCTTTTTACTATTCAAAAAAACTGTAAGAACTATTGCTTTTGTATGCGGCCGCTGTGCATCAGTTTACCACTTTCATCGCTGATGATATAAGCGTAGGTACCGGTAGCCAGTGATGCCATTGGCAGGTTCAGTTTAGTTTCGCCGGCAGCATAGGTAGCAGCAGCTATGGTATAAACTGTGCGGCCTGTCATGTCCACCATTTTCATTTGCAGGGTAGCACCTTGTTGCAGGTTCATTTGCAGGGTAGCTTCGCTTGCAGTTGGGTTAGGGTATACTTTTACATCGGCTGCAAAACGCACGTTTTGTACGCTGGTAGTAGAATCATGCAGTTTGTACAGCTCTGTACCGTTTATATCATCTGTAGCAGAGAAGTACAAAGTGTTGTTCATTAATACGAAATTGGATGCAAAGCTGCCATCAAAACCAGGATAGATATCTGCTACCATGGTAGGTGCACCAAAGCCTGTAAACTTCCATATTTCGTTGCCATTAGCACCGTCGTTGGCTGTGAAGTACAGTTTGCCCGCATAATTTACCAGGTTAGATATTTCACCATCGCCCGTAGCATTTACTTTATATACCAGCGTAGCTACACCGGTAGCAGGGTCAAACTTGTACAGGTGGCCGCTGGTAGTAGCATCATTGCCTGCGAAGTAGATGTAACCACCCAGCATAGCAATGATATTAGAATTGATTTGTGTGAACGGCACGCTGCTGGCAGGGCCTGCGTTTACGTCTGTAATGCGTGTTACAGATGTTTCATACATATACACCTCGCGGCCATTGGCAGATGTTTGTGCAGTAAAGTAAAGTTTATCACCTATTACTACCATGTTCAGAGGATAAGAGCCATCCACACCTGCTTCCAGGTCTGTTACAATGGTTGTGTTATTCGTCATGGGGTCGTACTGGTACAGTTCTATACCTGTAGACGGTTCCCATGCGCTGAAGTACATTTTATCTTTAAAAGCTACCAGGTTGCTCACAATGCTGGTGCCAAACTGGTTTACATTGCTCAGGCGCATAGCTGAGTTGGATGTAGTATCATATACCCACAGCTCGCTGCCGTTGATGCCGTCTTCTGCGTTGAAGTATATCTTGCCTTTCATTACCACCAGTTCGGTGATGTAAGAACTGCCTGCACCTGCGTATATTTCAGCAGCCAGTGATGGCGGGTTGCTGCCATCCCATTTGTATAGCTCGGTGCCGGATGTACCATTGTCGGCAGGGAAGTAGATGTATTTGCCCAGTACGGCAAACGGGCTGTTGTAGCCCATATTGATGCTGCCGGAATTGCCTGGGTTGATGTTATAGGCCAGGCTGGTAGTGCCTGCGCTGTCCATCGACCACAGTTCGAAACCATTGGTAGCATCAAAGGCAGAGAATACCAGTTTCTTCCCGAATACGGTAAGGTGGTTGGGATAGCTGCTGGCAGATCCCGGGTTAATATCTTTTACAAGTGCCGGCTGCGCGGTAGCTGTTGCTATAGATGCTAAAAGCGATAAGCTGAGTAAACTACGTTTCATATCAGTTTGGATTTGATTTTTTTTAGAATAGCGACGTTTAATGTGTATAGTTAAGTGTGTTGTTGCATTATTGTTTCTGTATGCGGCCGGTATACAGGGTAGTGCCTGCATTATCGTATATGCGGTAGGCATAGGTAGCCGCCGGTAGCTGTGCCATAGGCAGTTGCAGCAGTTGTGTGCCTGCACTGTATGGCTGTGCCGGTGTGCTGTACACTATTTTACCTGTCATATCTACCAGGCTTATGCCCATTGCCTGCGCCTTTTTCAGCGATACCGATACGGTAGCTGTTTCTGTAGCAGGGTTGGGGTATACCTTTACATCGGCAGCAAAGCGTACATTTTGCACACCCAGTGCTGCAGAATCGCTGAACTTGTATAGCTCCACACCCGTAGTGCTGCTGTAAGCGCTGAAATACAGTTCGCTGTTCAGGCGTGTCAGGTTAGATGGGTAGCTGCTGCCCGCGCCGGTTTCTACATCGGCTTTCATTACAGGTATGCCTGTACCGTCATAAGCCCACAGTTCGTAGCCATTAGTGCCATCATCTGCAGTGAAGTACATCTTGCCTGCATAGGCAGTAAAGTTGGCCGGGTTGCCATCGCCCGATGGGTTGAGGATAAATACTACAGCTGCAGTGCCATTGGCAGGGTTGTAAGCATATAGCTGCACGCCCGTCATGCCGTTATCGCCGGCAAAGTATATTTTGCCATCATGGCCAAATAATGGGTTGCGCGTGCTGAATGGGTTGTAGATACCATCGCCGCTGCCGCTGTTTATATCGGTAAGGCGTTTTACTTCTACGCCGTCATATACGTATAGTTCGCGGCCCGTAGCGCCTTCTTCAGCAGTGAAGTACAGTTTATCGTTTATAACAGTATAACCATCTGCATTGCTGCCTGCAAAGGAAGGCACCGCATCGCTCATCAGTAAGGTACTATTGGTCATCGGGTCGTACACATACATATCTGCGCCGCCCAGCGTAGTGGCTGTAAAGTACAGCTTGTTTTTATAAGTCGTTATAAAGCGTGGAAAGCTGTTGAGGCCGCCGGGGGAAACATCGGTAACACGTTGTTTATATCCGTTGGCGGGGTTGTAAGACCACAATTCATTGCCATAGGCATCGCCCAGGCCGCCAAAATACAGCAGGCCATTGTGGGCTACCACTTCTTCTATACCACTGCTGATACCGCCGGGGTACAGGTCCAGCACCAAGGAAGGCACAGCCGTACCATCCCAGCGATACAGTTCTGTACCGGTGATGCCGTTATCGGCTGGGAAATAAGCATAATCGCCTGAAACTGCCAGCTTTGCATTGTTGCTGTATAGCAGGGCATCGCCCACGGGGTTCATATTATAGAGCAGCTTGGCAGTATCGTTGTCCAGCCAAAACAGTTCGTGCCCCGAAGTATCGTTGCTGGCGGCAAATACCACTTTGTTTTTGAAGATGGTAATCCACGACGGATAAGAATCGCCACTAAGGTTGATATTGCTAACCAGGGTAGCCTGTGCCTGTGCACAAAAACTACCTGCCAGCAATGCAGTACCGAGTAACACAGATTTCATAAGCAAAATATATTTAAGGGGTTAATAATACACTGATTTAGCGTATAAATATAAATATTATTAAGTAATTATTAAATAACCCTTAAATAATTAGATGGCGGATAAGTGCATTTGTTAACCGCTCGTTAACCGTTTGCAAACCGCTTGTTAACGGGTAGTGCCGGGCTTGTGCAGCTGCATGCATACTTTGCATATTTGCAGGGTTGACGCGTTAAGCAGTTAACCTGTCACATATAGAGGTATAATTGGGATATGGGGAGGCTAGTGTCCACTGCCGCAACTTTCTTATCCTGAAATAGAGGCTCCTTTACATAGGGTGCCTCTTTTGTTTTATATGCCACTGTGTTAAAACTGTAGCCCGTTATTCATTAAGTTCCAACTATTTCCTGCTATTTTTGGTCTTTAGCACACACGGCCCCTGCCGTCAACTACTCTATAAGATGATGAAATTGTACCGCCTTGCATTTTTACTGGTTGCATTATTGCCTATAGCGCAGCTGCACGCCCAGACTGCCAATAAATCCAAATCGATGGACTCGCTGCTGATAGCTTATCATAAACTGGGCCGCTTTACCGGCACGGCACTGATAACCAAAGGCGGCAAAACAGTATATCAAAAAAGCTATGGCTATAAAAACACCGCGCGGAAAACAAAGGATGATGCCAATACCATCTACCAGATAGGCTCGGTAACCAAAACCTTTACATCTACGATGATATTGCTGTTGCAGGAACAGGAAAAGCTGAATGTAAAAGATAAGTTATCAAAATATTTCCCCACCTTTCCCGATGGTGATAAAATAACCATAGAGCACCTGCTCACCCATACATCGGGCATATACAACTATACAGAAGATACCCTCTTTGAGCGCAGCGGTATGATGAAGCATCAAAGCCGCGAGGATATGATAGCGCTGTTTAAAGATAAGATGCCTGCGAATGCCCCCGGCGAGGCATTTAGCTACAGCAATTCCAACTACATGCTGCTGGGCTATATTATAGAAGACCTTACGGGCAAAACCTATCACCAGGCGCTGCGCGATATGATACTGAAACCACTGGGTATGAAAAATACGGGCACCAACTTTGCCGGCCTGCAAAGCCCTCACAAGGCTACGGGCTACTTTGCTATAGATGGCGATAAAGGTGCCGTAGCGCCGGTAGTAGATTCATCGGTATCGTATGCTGCAGGGGCTATCTATAGCACCGTAGGCGACCTGGATAAATGGGCACAGGCCGTAATGGCGCAAAAACTATTGCGCCCTGTAGACTGGATAATGGCTACCAAGCCCAATAAAGAAAACTATGGTTATGGCTGGATGAGCGGCGATATATATGGCAAAAAAAGCCTGGGCCACAATGGTGGTATTCATGGTTTTCTTTCCAACCTTTTTATGATACCGCAGGATTCGGTAGCTATCATCCTGCTGTCGAACAACATGACCAGCGACCTCGGCACCATCCGTCGCGACCTGGCAGCTATCCTGTACGAAAAGGCTTATGAGATACCTGAAGTGAAGGTGGAGGTGAAACTACCCGCAGCTACACTGAAAGAATATATAGGCGTATACCAATTGGCACCCACTTTTGAGATCAAGGTATTTATGGATGGTGAAAAGCTGATGGCGCAGGCTACCAATCAAAACCCTTTCCAGCTGTTTGCAGAGCGCAAAGATTTCTTCTTCCTGAAAGTAGTGGATGCGCAGATAGGCTTTATACGCGATGAGAATAACCAGATAATAAAACTGATGCTGCACCAGGGCGGCAGGGTATTGCCGGGCCTGAAGAAGTAACAATAAAGAGTATCACTATAAAAGGGCAGGATGCGACGCATCCTGCCCTTTCTTATTTTTCATATGTTAAACGGTGGTTAACTGGTTGCAAAGGCAGCGTTAAGCAAGGCTGTAAATTTTTTAAACCTTTATTGCCGCCTCATATTTGCACCACATTTATCAACACACACTAATGAAACAACACTTATTATCAGCCTTACACGCTACCGGTGGCATCTTCCGGCGCATACAACTGAAAACGATATGCAACAGCAATATGCAATCCCCACTATAGGCCTTTCAAAACAGTACACAAAAAATAAAACGCACACACAAACATTCACTATCACTACTCAAACGCAATATTTTTCAATAACAAAAATAAAATAAACACAACATGAAACACCCTCAACACTTTCGCCCGAAACAAAAACTATTCAACGGCAAGTTTTTCGATTACATCTTTCGCCTCAATCCTTTTCGCGGAGAACTGGTTGAAGTGGAAATGAAAGTAGTGGGTAAGCGCATTATCTATACCTATACCAAAGTGCGCGAAACACACTAAGCCTGTTTGCCTGCATACACGTACAAAAAATATGGGTACACCACATTTTAAAGAATGTGCCCCTTGTAATAGCCGAACTTAGGGATACAACCTATGACAAGCATATTTTTTGATGCAAAACAAACACGGCCATATGAAACAGTATCCCGAAAAGTATTTTTCCTTCGCAGTAAAGCTGCGCGACTATGTATTGCGGTTTAACCCCTTTCGCCCGTATGTAGTAGAGGTGGAGGTGAAAATGGTAGGCCCGCGTGTGGTATACCACTACACACGTGTAGGTGCTAAAAAGCGTTAATACACCATCTTAAAGTTGTTCTGCAAAAAATCGGCATCAGGCAGTATCGCACGCAGGTGGTGTTTCAGGTGTTCCGGGTAATCACGCACAATGAAGTCGAGCGAAAAAGGTTCACTCTTTCCTATCGCTATCTGGTTGGGCAGTGCAGCATCGGGTATCCTGCCTATAATGTGTGCTAAATGCCGGTTGTATACATCCCACAGCTGCAGCAGCTGATGCCAGTCCGCCTCATTGTACTGCTGTATTCGTACCCATTCATCCTGCTCATAGGGTGGAAACTTCAGCCCGTCTTCCTGTATGGTACGCACAAATTTCTGGTGGTTATTCGCCGCCGAATCTACCAGGTGGCCTATTATTTCCTTGTAAGACCACTTCCCGTGTTTCGGCTTTGCCGATGCAGTTTCATCGCTTATTTTTTTCAGCAGTGGCAGTGCTTTGTCCAGCGTATCCAGCAGGTGTTGTGCAGTTTGTTGCATGGGTATGAATATGGATATTGAAGTTACAGAATGAAAATTATATGCCACAGGCACGTTATTTTTATTCGTATCTTACTGTACAAATCTTTTCACATGAGTCCGTTACTTACCGGTGCCATATTCCTTACGGTGGTAGTGCTGCTGTACTCCGTAGCTAAAGCCATCATGCGCTGGCTGGATAAGCGTAGGGAAGACCGGGAGCCGTAACACTCTTTTCAAAACAAGTTATCTGTTATGTCAACACAATTCCAGGGCCTGCGCACACTGGGTTATAAAGTACCCGATTTGCAGGAAGCTAAGAAATGGTATACCTATATTTTAGGTGTGGAGCCTTATTTTGATGAACACTTTTATGTAGGCTTTAATGTGGCCGGCTACGAGCTGGGCCTGCAGCCATACGAGGGCAATGTGGTGCGTGGTAATGCCGCTGTTACCTACTGGGGTGTTGCCGATGTGCGGAAAGAATATGAGAGGCTGATAGCTGCAGGCGCTACAGCGCTGGAAGAACCGAATGATGTGGGCGGCGATATAGTGGTAGCTTCCGTGAGCGACCCCTGGGGCAATCCTTTTGGCATTATTTACAACCCGCATTTCAAGCTATAACTAAACCATCTGCGTATGAAAAATTTCCTGGTCCTGTTTCGTGAGCCCGACGGGCGCAACGATGTGCACACAGATGTAGAGATAACCAACCACCAGCAGGCATGGCAGCAGTGGATGGAAAAGTATATAGCCGAAGGCAAAATAACCGGCGGCAACAGCCTTACCCTTCATGGCAAAATAATAAAAGGCCCCGATGGCCACATATCCGATAGTATACATTATGTAGGTACCGAAATAGTAGGTGGCTTCCTGCTGCTGAAAGCCGATAGCCTGGATGAAGCAGCCCATATTGTATCCTCATGCCCGGTTTATCAATTTGGTGGCTATGCGGAGGTGAGGGAGTATTAGTTGATTAGTTGACTAGTTGATTTGGGAATATGAATACAGCACCCTTTAGTGGGGTATAAAGAGAAAGCCGCAACGTGTGTTGCGGCTTTCTTATATCGTCAAGGCATCATCAATTCATGCCATCATTTAAATCATAGCTTAAAAATCCGTTTCTACCGGGTTAGGCTTTGGTTGCTTCAGCTTTATGATGCCGGCAAAGTTCATCAGTTTTATCACGCCATACACAGGGTCTATCTCGTGCCAGCGTACGCCAAAGTTGGCATTAGAAGCACGCATATGGTGGTTGTTGTGGTAAGATTCGCCCAGCATCAGTATGTCTACGTGAAACAGGTTATCGGCCGTGTTCTTCATCTCGAAATTCTTGTAGCCAAACTTATGCGCATACCAGTTGATGATGGCACCATGTACCGGGCCGCTCATATAGTGTACCGGCAGCAGCAGAAACATCCACCACGATGTAGCGAAATAAACATAATAACCGGTGTACAATGCTGCCCAGAATATACGTGGGGCCCAGCCATGTGCAAACCTGTCGAACGAACGCCATTCAGGCACATTCTTTTTAAAACGCTCCTCTATCGGGAATTCCTCATCGTAGATGCTGGTATACACCTTTTTGGTATGCCACATCATTGTAAAAACATTCTTGTGGTATTTGGGCGAATGCGGGTCTTTTTCCGTATCGGCAAAAGCGTGGTGCATACGGTGCATCAATGCATATGTGCGGGTGCTGAGGTAAGAAGAACCCTGCATGATGAACGTGAAAATGAACCAGAAACGTTCCCAGCCCTTGCTCATGGTAAAAGAGCCATGGGCAGCATAACGGTGCTGAAAAAATGTTTGGGCAAAGAGCGACAAATACCAATGCGCTACAAAGAAAATGAGTATAGCCATTACTTCAATTAATAAAAAAAAGGGGATGGGGTTTTCGACGCGCAAAGGTAAGCTTTTCACGTGTACCATGCACCTTTATCTCATTGCTATTTTTTATCCCTGCATGTCAAATGTTTGCGTAAGCCCGTTATATTTGTTAATACACACATCTGTCTTCCATGTTCAAAAACCTTAGCAGGGCTGATATCCGGTTTTTAGTAGCACTGCTGGTGGTACACGCGGTTTATTTTGCTATAGCTGTGCATTATAAGCGCATCTATAATGGCGACTCCTATGAGTATATCTATATGGCTACCAATATCCTCGATAATGGATGGTTTTACGCCGGCAACCCTGCACTACCTGTTCAGCCCGAATATATGACCCTGCGCCCGCCGGGCTACCCCCTCTTCCTGGCAGGTATATACCTGTTTACGCTCAACAACTGGGTGGTGCTGGTGATACAAACCCTTATTTCCATTGCCAATGTATACTTCATGCGCCACATCATGCGTATGATAAATTATTCCCGCAAATACGATTGGGTGCTGCTGGCCTTTGTGCTGCTGTACCCGTCCCAGTGCATCAATGCCAATATCATAGCACCCGACCTGCTGCTGCAAACCACCATATTAGCTTATGCCTACAATTTCATCCGCCTGCTGCGCCAGCGGCGCATGCGTTTTGCGGTGGGTATGGGCATCGCCCTTTGTGCAGGGGTCATGCTGAAGCCCGTAGTGCACCCCATTATATACGTGCACGCCCTGCTGATGATGCTGGCGGGCATATATGTATATAAGGCACTGCTGCGTTCGTTTGTGGCGGCCATGCTGCCGCTACTGTTGGTAGTAACCTATGGCTATGTCAATTATGCCCGTACCGGCAAGGTGCATTTTTCCAGCATGCAATCGTTCAATGCCATTTTCTATTATTACAATTACTATAAGGATACCGAAGGGGTGGACAAGGCAGAAACCTTTCTGCAGGAAGAGCGGGCTAAAATAGCGGCCATGCCCACCTTTGCAGAGCGGTATGACTATGCCAACAAACGCGGACGGGAATTGCTGCTGCAAAATTTCGGCAGTTATATGGTCTATCATATCAAGCACAGCCTGCGCCTGCTGGTAGACCCCGGCAAGGGCGAAATAGACCTGTTTACAGGCAGGCTCACACTCGGCACACTATACGATGTATATAATACCGAAGGCTTTTACGATACCTATCGCACCAGTGGTATCGATGGGCTGGAAGCTTATGTAGCCCGCAACCCCAGCTTGCCCATAGCCGTCATGGTGATGGTCTTCAACGTATTGCGCACCATAGGCATGTTGCTCTATTTCTTCAATAAGCAAACCAACTATCGCCTGCGTCTGTTCATGTTCCTGCTTATAGCCTATTTTGTAATGATAACGGGCCCTATAGCCAATACGCGCTATTTTATGCCCGTATCCCTGCTGTCGATGGGCATTGCGGCCATAGGTTACCAGCGCGTATTGCAAAGGCTGAAGAATAAGGCTATTATTGCAGGGCTGGAAAGGCAAGAGAGTTATCATTAAGCATTGCGGTTTTTGCGTACATACGATCCCTTTTTGGTCGCGGCACTGGTGTTGTGCTGTGCCATATGCGCGGTCTATCCTTTATTTCAATACTATGTAGACCCCGATGCTACGGGCTACCTTACAGTTGTGAAATACTATACTGCGGGCGAATATGCCAAAGCCATTAACGGCTATTGGAGCCCGTGGAGTTGTTGGCTCACCGTCCTGTTTATGAAGGGCGGGTTGCTGCCGTTTAAAGCAGCTATCGTGGCCAATACCATCGGTGCAGTGAGTCTGCTATATATCACACAGTCGTTCTTTCTTAAATACAACATCATACGCCGCCTGCAGTGGGCTATGTGCATGGCTATGGCGGGCTTCCTGTGCTATGCGGTATATGCGCAGTCCTTTGCCGACCTGTGGGAATGTTTCTTCCTGCTGGCAGCACTGCGGCTTATCGTTTCCGAAAGGTTTAAGTATAGCCCGCAACTGTGGATAGCCGCGGGCGCCATCGGTGGGTTGGCATATTTTGCCAAGGCTTACGCCTTCCCGTTTTTCATACTCAATACCATCTGCTGTGTTTTCTACCTCACCCGTGCCTGGAACCGGCGCAATGTAGTACACTGGCTATCGGTTAGCGGGGTGATGATACTAACCATGGCCATTGTCAGCAGCCCTTGGATATATGCGCTGCATGCCAAATACGGTGGCTGGAAAACATCTACCGCTGGCACGCTCAACCTGTCGTGGTATCTCGTAGGGCATCCCTTCTATAAAGAAGGCATCCTGCATTTACTGCCGCCACCTTATGTTGATGGCGTATCATACTGGGACGACCCGTGGATGGTAAATGGTGCTACACCACATTTCTACAGCTCGGCAAAGCTATTCGTACTACAAATGGTAAGGGTAGGGCAGAATGCCATCAAGTTCCTGAAATGCACAAGTGAATTCTCTGTATTTTTTGCCTTTATATGGCTGATGGCCGTGGGCATGCTGCTATCGCGCAAGCTGCGTTGTTTTTTCAGTCACAACAAGGTGATGCTGCCGGTATTATCGTTCCTGCTGTTCCCGGTGGCTTTCCTGCTTATCAATTTCGAGCCGCGCTATGTGTGGTATATGCTGCCGCTCAGTATGCTCATCGGTGCACTGGTATTGCAAAAAGGCTTGAAACTGCTGAACGGGCAGCGTGTGTTTGGTACATTCATTGTTATTGTCTTTGCACTCAGCTACCTCGTTACCCCCGTGTGGGAAATGCAGAAGATGGTACACGATGGCCGCGATGACCATGCAGCGGCACAGCAACTACAGCAATTGGGCATCAAAGGCAGCTTCACCTCCAATGCCGTGTTTGGCAACGAGGCATTGGTGCGTTCGCAACGTATCGCCTATTTCGCAGGCAGCCAGTATTATAATATGCCATATTCCGATGTGCCAGCAAGCGAACTCCTGCAGGAAATGCGCAGATACGGTATTCAGTACTATTACTATTTCTACCCCGATGCGGTAAGTGCGCAATCATTCCAATTGAAAGATGCAAACGGCATTAGTTTTAAAGAAGTGAGTGGTGGCAGGCTGCCCGGTATCAGGGTGTTCCGTGTAGCACCATAAGCACTATTCGTATACCTCTTTACGATGCCTTACCCTGCGAATGTCAATGATCTTCAGTGTATCACCTATCATGTAAATGATTCTATAATCGCCTACGCGGATACGCCAAAGATTTTCATTGCTGCCTTTTAGTTTCTTACATCCATTAGGCCTTGGCTCTTTTGCAAGGCTATCTATGGCAGGAACTACTTTTTTAAGTACAGATGCAGGTAATTTGTTCAGGTCCTTTTCTGCACTGCTGCCAATAATGATCTCGTACATCAGAGCTTGGCTTTCTTTTTCAAAGATTTTTTTACGTCGCTCCAGCTACGTTTAGGTTCATCCTTGCGCGATTCTGCAATGATGATATCCAGAAAATCCTCTATGGCTTCCTGGTGTTCCTCTATGGTCTTAAGCTCTATTACCACAGCTTTTCTGCGGTTTTTATCATCTGTTATAAAATTTACTCCTTTCATTGCCATGGTTTGTACGAAGTTACGAAATGGCAGCCAGCATCCATTAACCACCAAATAACGGCGGCCCCATCCATCCTATTCGTTTAATAATTATCTTTGCACACTTTTTAATAACAACACTATAATATATGGCATCGAAAAAAATACAGGACCTCTTGGGCGACCAGGCCGGATTTTACCTGGACCACACTTGCAAAACCATCGATAAATCTGCACTGCACCTGCCTTCCGGCAACGTGGTAGATGATGTATGGGCTATGTCAAACCGCAACATCCAAACCCTGAAAAGCATTCAGGCGCTGATGGGCAATGGCCGTCTTGCAAACACAGGTTATGTATCTATCCTGCCGGTAGACCAGGGTATCGAGCACAGCGCTGGTGCGTCTTTCGCTCCGAACCCTATTTATTTCGATCCTGAAAATATCGTGAAACTGGCTATGGAAGGTGGTTGCAACGCCGTTGCTTCTACTTACGGTGTGCTGGGCGCTGTAGCACGCAAATATGCACACAAAATACCTTTCATCGTTAAGATCAACCACAACGAGTTTATCTCTTATCCTAATAAGTTCGATCAGATCATGTTCGGCAGCATCCGCGATGCATGGAACATGGGTGCAACAGCTGTAGGTGCTACCATTTACTTCGGTAGCGACGAAAGCGCACGCCAGATAGTGGAAGTAGCTAAGGCTTTTGAATATGCACACGAGCTGGGTATGGCTACCGTGCTGTGGTGCTACCTGCGCAACAGCGCCTTCAAGAAAGATGGTGTGGACTACCATACTGCTGCAGACCTTACTGCACAGGCAAACCACTTGGGTGTAACCATACAAGCGGATATCATCAAGCAAAAACTACCTACCAACAATGGTGGTTACAATGCACTGAGCTTCGGTAAAACACATAAGAAAGTATACGAAGAGCTGACTACAGACCACCCGATCGACCTGTGCCGCTACCAGGTAGCTAACTGCTACATGGGCCGTGCCGGTCTTATCAACTCTGGTGGCGAGTCTAAAGGCGCATCAGATATGGCAGAAGCGGTAATGACTGCGGTTGTGAACAAGCGTGCCGGTGGTATGGGCCTTATCAGTGGCCGTAAAGCCTTCCAGAAACCAATGAAAGAAGGTGTAGAACTGCTGAACACCATACAGGATGTATACCTGGACAAAGATGTAACCATCGCGTAAGGCACAACCAGATTAAATTTATATTAAAAAGCCGCGTCTCCTGATGCGGCTTTTTTTATGAAATTGTTTTTAGGTCAACTGATTTACAGTGCGTTGTAAAATAAGCCATTCGTAAAATAAGGACTGATGCATCCCAACGAAACCCCGATTATTAACGTCTGATTATACAGAGAACAAATGGGTTTTATAATTAATTAATTTTGACTTAATATATTCTTTCGACACACAAAGAATATTTGAGGCTGATATAAAAAAGCCTGTTTTTTCACCTTACTCAACTGCATATGAAAATGAACACGAACCCTCGTACACAAAAATTCCCCGCCTTTGTCAAGCTTTGCTTTACGTTGTTATTACTGGCAGGTTTTAGCCTCCAGGCATGGGCGCAATCCATTACGGCAGCCGGTTATGCTTTTTCTGCCCAAGGCAAAACATTCAGCTATCTTACCGGCGGTACGCGTATCAGTACTATCGAGGTAGATGATGCGTACACTTCCGTCCCGTTAGGCTTTACATTTACATTCTGTGGCGTGGATTATACCGATGTCACCGTATGTTCCAATGGCTGGCTTATATTCGGTACTACAGTGGGCAGCAGTGCCAACTGGAACTATAATCACATCACAGGCGGCGATGGTATTGCCCCTGCGGTATTCGCACTCTATGAGGATGTAAGCGGCGTAGGCGGCACATCTCACTACGATGTAACCGGCGCTGCAGGCAACAAGGTATTTACATGGGAATGCAGGGATTGGAAATGGGACTTTGACGCACCTAACCCTTCCGTATCATTCCAGGTAAAGCTGTATGAAGCTACGGGCATCATAGAGGTACTGTACCAGCAGGAACCCGGCACCGTAATGCTGAACTTCAGCGGCGGTGCTACCATAGGCATTGCCAATTCTACCAGCGACTGGCAGGTGCTGGATGGGGTAGGTGCAAGCCCTGCGTCATCATCCAGTACATGGACATCCAACCTGTCATCCGTGCCGGCTACGGGTCAAAGCTACATGTGGGATCCAGGGCCTCCTTGCCCTACAGTAGCGCCTATTACAGTTTCTAACTACAACTCTACCAGCATATCATTCAACTGGACTGCAGTGACTGGTAGCTTAGGTTATGAATATGCTATAGATTTTACCACTACACCGGCGCCTGCCACTGCTACGCCAAAGATTGCCACTACTACAAATTCGGCGTACATAGGTAGCCTTAAGCCCAGCACTGTGTATTATATACATGTGCGCAATAAATGCGGTGCTACCAATTATTCCAGGTGGGAAGTAATAATGGTAGAAACCAGGCCATCTTGCAGCGATCCTAAGCCTATTATTGTTAGCAGGGTAGATTCTACTTCCATCGATTTCCAATGGCCTACGGTTACTTCGGCCATAGAATATCAATACATTATAGATCAGGACCGTACTACACCAACATCGGCAAGCGGTGCTATTACACAGCCCGGTACATTTGTAAGCCTGGCAGGCCTTATATCGGGAGAGCTATACTATGTGCATTACCGTTCACTTTGCGATGGTAACGATAGCTCTGCATGGTCGCTCGATTCTTTCCGTATACCTATACCTTGCCGCAAGCCTGTTTTGAGCCTTACCAACCTTACACCTACCAATGCCATTGTTTACTGGGATGATGTACCCACAGCAGTAGAATACGAATACTACTTAGGCAAGCTGTCAGCACCACCACCGTTCGGTACGCCTATTAAAGCGCTGAGCTTCCAGGCGCCTTATCTCAACAGTGCTACCCAATACAATGTATTTGTAAGGTGCAAATGCGATTACTATAAAATGAAAACCACTTCAGACTGGGCACAACTGGAATTCATGACACCATTCCCGCTAAGTATTGGCGATGCAACAAAAGATAATGCTGTGGCAGTATATCCTAACCCAGTGCACGATGTGCTGAATATAACTGTATCGGGAAGGTACGAAGGCGGTAACATCAGCATTACAGATGTAACGGGTAGGGTAGTGAAAACGATAACTGTAACTGCACAAAACATGGCTGTAGACATGAAGGGGATGGCCGCAGGCACATATTTCTTAAAGTATAACAACGATAACAACCAGGATATAATAAAGCTCGTGAAGGAGTAATATTTCTGCCTGATATATCATTTCTTTTAGCCACTTCTTAAAGAAGTGGCTAATTTTTTTGTGTATCTCGTTGATCATCTGTTACAGGTATATAAGAACGTACCTAATAAGTTAAAATAATAGTGTGGCGAGGGCTCTGCGGCAAAACGGGCGTAACTTTAGGGAACATTTCCTACCCCGCGTCTTACATAACATATTAATTATTGAAATGATGCTACATTTTATCAAAAGGGCAGCGCTATGCGCTTTAATGCTATTGGCTTGCAACCGGCAGGCTATGGCACAATTTCCCGCTTCAGCCTACAGCTTTTCATCCGCTGCGGGAACATTTACACCACTATCGGGGGCACCGCCCTCACCTTTTCCAGCCTGGATGATGGTACGGTACAGAATGTGCCGATAGGGTTCACCTTCGAGTTTTGCGGAGTGCCTTATACAGAAGTCAGTGTATGTACCAATGGCTGGATATCTTTTGGCAATGTATCTACCACATCTACATCCAATAGCACCAGCTCGGCCATATATCCTGCTGTAATGCCATTGTGGGATGATATTTCCGGCCAGTCGGGTGTGGTATCACACCTCACATCGGGCACGCCGGGCAGCCAGGTATTCACAGTAGAATGGCTCAACTGGACCTGGTATTATAAAAACACCACGCCGATACCCATCGTTATATCTTTCCAGGTAAAGCTGTATGAAGCTACCGGCCGCATAGAGTATGTGTACCGCCAGGAGGCCGACCCTATAAACGGTTCGCCAAGCGCAACCATTGGTATCATGAAAAGCAGTACCGACTACCAGACTTTAAACAATTCAACCGCTACGCCAACTGCCAGCTCTACCACATTTACTACTAATATCAATACCAAGCCTGCTACCGGCCAGCTATACCGTTGGGACCCGCCGCCGCCATGCCCCGGCATACTGCCTGTAACAGTGAGCAACTATAACTCTACTGCAGTAGACTTCAATTGGGGTACTGCCACCGGCGCCGTAGGTTATGAATGGGCAGTAGATACCAATCCCGATAAAGGGCCCGGCGCTACTACTACCATCAATACTGCTACCACAACAACAGCATCGCAGGCAGGCCTTACACCTGCTACACGCTACTATATACACGTACGCAGCAAGTGCAGCGCCGTAAGCTATTCTAAATGGGATACCGTTTCGTTTGAAACAAGGCCCGATTGTGCAAAGCCCGGCCGCATTATGGTAGGGTATATCGATTCCAGCTCCGTATCCTTTCAGTGGCCGGCCATACCGGTAGCTGTTAGTTACGAATACCTGGTAGACCAAAACAAGGCCGACCCCGCAGCCGGTACGGCCATAGGGCAGTCGGGCACGGCAGTAAGCCTTACGGGCCTTACAGAAGGAGCGCTATACTATGTGCATTACCGTTCGCTATGTGCCGGTGATGATAGCTCTGCATGGGCCCTTGACTCCTTCCGCATACCGGTGCCATGCCGTATGCCCGCTTTGAAGCTGGTAGAGTTGAGGCCCGATAATTCTGTTATATCGTGGGACCCTGTCTACACGGCTACCGCTTACGAATACCTGGTAAGCACTGCAGATACGATACCCGCATATGGTATGGCCATACGGCAAAATGCTTTGCAAACACCATTCCTTACCGGTGGCACTACCTACAATGTATTTGTAAGGTGCAACTGCGAATATTATAATGTAGATACCAAATCTGCATGGGCACGCCTGCAGTTTACCACACCATTTGCTACCGGCATCAGTATTGTGCCGGGCGGAGATGCAGCATTGGCTGTTTACCCCAACCCTACATCGGGATATATAAACATAACCATTCCGGGTACGGTAAAAAAGGGTAGCATTACCATAGCCGATATGACAGGCAAAGTATTGCTGGCTGCTACTGCTGAAACCAATACCATGTCGCTGAATATCAGCCATCTGCCGGCAGGTAGCTATATGCTGAATTATACCGAAGGTGGTAAAACAATTTCTGTGAAAGTATCGAAGCAATAAAAAGCTTTAATAGCAGATAAAAAGCGCGGGCAGCAATGCCTGCGCTTTTTTGTTAAAAAAAATGCAGGGAAATGCTTTTTTATATAAATTATATTTTTTAATTTTCGTTTTCTTATTACAAAGTATTTCTTTGTATAAGAAGCAAACTGCCACTCTCAGCCTGCTATTATAGCGGCATCTTACCTTTGTTTACTATTTTGTAATAGTTAGAATATGTGTGTATTAAGCATGTGTATTAATTAATATGTTTGCTTTTTACCGAGAAATAAACGGGATATTAATGGGATTTTAATGCTTTTGCCAAACACCTAATATGCTTTATAGGTTAAATTGTAACACGTAAATTATAAACTGCCCATAAACAGGTTGTTAAAAAAATGAAATATAACAAAACAAAAACCTCTTAAATAAAAGTATAGATGAAACAATTCAACATTTTTAAGAAGTTATGTCTACCAGTACTCGCTATCTGCGCTGCTTCCGGCGGTGCATCTGCTGCAGTTACCAGTGGTACATATACTGTTGGTACCGGAGGTACCTATGCCACCCTGGCTGCGGCCGTGACGGATCTTAACAGCTCTACCATTACAGGTGCTGTTACGTTCAATATCCTGCCCGGCACCTATACTACAGCTGCCGACTGGCAGGTAATAGTAGGTGCTGTGAGCGGTGCCAGTGCCACGAACAGGATTACCTTCCAGGCGCAAACACCCGGTACCGTTACTATCAATGTAGCAGGTACCAATACTGCCAACTATGTTATAAAACTGGATGGCGCTTCCTATGTCGATTTAAAAAACCTGGTACTGGTAAACAGCGGTACATCTTACGGCAGGGTAGTAGAGCTGGCCGGTGCTGCATCTTACGATAGTATCGTTCGCTGCCGCCTGACGGGTGTTGCTACTTCTTCCAGCAGTAACGACAGGGCGGTGATATATGCCAATAATACCGGCAGTATGATATCAAACGTTATCAAGGCCGATACCATTCAGAATGGTTCGCACGGTATCTATTGGTGGTCGCCATCTACCAACTCTGTTACACATACTTTCAGCAACAACGTAATATCGGGCAGCCGTGAGGCATACCTGTATGCACGTACGTTGAGCAATCCTACCATCACAGGCAACATTTGTTCTGCCTCAGGTGTAGGTACGCACTACGGTTTTTATATACCATATACACAAAACGGCCACACATTTACCAATAACAGCATTACCACATCCGGTAGTGGCGATGTGCATGGTATTTATGAAACATACAGCAACAGCAGCAGCGCCAGTAATGAACTGGTGGTAAGTAACAATACCATCAACCTGACAGCAGGCGGCTATGTATATGGCGTGAACTTTAATAACTACAATAAACGGTTAAGAATCACCAACAATACTATTAACACCAATACTACCAGTGGTTATAACTATGGTGCATACCTTTACTGGTTTAATGAAAACATCTATTTCAATAATAATACCGTTACATGTTTGAACAGCAGTTCTTATTATTATTCATACGGCCTTTACAACTACTATAATAACTACAACATATCCGGCGCAGCCGTAGAGGTAAATAACAATACACTTACAGTTACTTATTCAAACGGTACTTATGGTAACTATGGCATGTATAACTACTTCCTGAACTATAATAATACCAACTCTACCTTCCAGATGAATAACAATACGGTGAATGTAAGTACTACATCATCTGCCGGTTATTACAACTACGACCATTATGCATACTATATAAACTATGGTACAGGCAACACCACCGAAATAAAAGGTAATACTTCTAACCTAAACAATGGGTATTCCGCATATGCATGGCAATTGATGTACCTGTTTAATGCCAAGGTGGAAAACAATATCATCAACAACCAGTTTAACCAATCGAGCGGCTATGCGTATTTATATGGTGCATACTACAGCGATGGTATTAAATTCAGGAACAATACCTACAACACAACTTCTACTGTAGGTGGTACTATCTACAACTACGCATTTGCAGATTATCATAGCGGTAGCGGTGCCCAGGATACTATTGAAAACAATACACAGAACTTCAACCTTACCAGCGCTACTTACTATACCTACCAGTATTATGTAAATGGTGTGAACCGTAACAATACGCTGAATGTAAACACAACCAGCGGCAGCATTTACCACTATCCACAATATAGCTATGGTGGTAAATTGTACAATAACAAAATCAACCTGACATCTACTACCGGTACTATATATGGCTATATTGCACAAGGCGGCACCAGCTATTCTGCCAGCTACTATGGTAACAACTGGAACATGAATAGTAACACAGGTACGATATATGCTTTTGGCGGCGGCTATGCTGGTGGCGAAAAATTCTTCGGAAATGTATTTAGTGCAAAAACTGCAGGTTCTACATACATGTTGTATGAGCCAAATGGTTACTATGCAGATGTGCAATTGGTAAACAATACCTTCCATAGCAACTCTACCGGTAGCACCAACTACCTGGTGTACAGGAGCGGTAATTATACCTACTACAATGGTAAAGGTTATGTTTACAACAATATCTTTTCAAGAAGCGATGCTACCAGCACCAACCCTGCTGTATATATAGCAGATACTACTTACTGGATAGCCGATTACAACCTCTACTACACACCGGGTACCGTAAACCTGCAAAGGACTTCAGGTTCAGCCATCACTACTTCATCGCTGCAGGCATGGAGGAATAATACAAAGCGCGACCTGAACTCACTGATCTACAATCCGGGTTATCGCGATGCTGCTAACAGGGATTTCCGTCCCGATCCGGCCAGCCCCAATGCTTGGGCAGCACATGGCCGTGGCAGGCACATAGCCGGCGATACGCTGGATGCTGCAATGACAGCCCGTCCGCGCACGGTTACACAAGGTGTTCCTGATTTGGGTGCATACGAATTTACACCTACCAGCACACCACCGGCTGCCATAGCTACACCGGCTACACCGGTACCGGGTGGCACACAAGTATTCACTTTTGGCCAGGATACCGTTCAGGCTATCAAATGGGGTGTTTCTGCTCCATCGGCTATAGTAGTAAGGCAATATAGCGGCGTGCAGGCACCGGTAGTACCCGGCACTGTAGACCGTATGTACTTCTACACCACTATGGATGCAGGCGGCGCACATGCGTTCCCGCATACACCAATGATATACTATAAAGACCCGCAATTAGGAACAATACCTAACGAAACAGCTGCTAAAATTGCCAAATCGAGCAATGGTGGCCTGTGGCAGGGTTACAACTTCTCAAATGGTATCACAGATTCTATAAGGAACATCCTGACATCTAAAAATGAAATGGATAGCATTGGTAGTTATTCAGGCGTGCTGAATGCCCGCATCGGTATTCGCTGCGTAGTGCCGCCAGCCAATATAGAGCATGATAACATTACTGCATTTGCTGCCGATATGAGCTGGGACCCAGTGTTCAATCCTATCGGGTATCAACTGATATACACTACATCTAAAGGCACACCTACAAGCGGTGCAGGTGCCCTGTTTGTAACCAGCAACAGCACTACGCTTACCGGCCTGCTGGAAAACACCACATACTACGTTTACATACGTACCATATGCGGCGCAAAAGATACATCAGACTGGGCTGTAGATTCTTTCCGCACACTCATTACTTGTCATAAACCGGATGTTAAGATCACAGCATTAACACAATCAAGGGCTATCGCTTATTGGGATCCCGTACTAACATCTTACAAGTATGAATATGCAGTAACCAACTCACCGGCACCACCTGCCTTCGGTACTACTATCTATACCAACCAGATACAAGTGCCACTGCAACCGGGCCAGAAATACTGGGTACACGTACGCGCTTATTGCAACACGATGTACGCAGAATCTGACTGGGGTAATGCTGCATTTGAAACATTCCCGACATCTGTTAGCAATGTAAATATCAACAGCATAGGGCTGGAAGCATATCCTAACCCTGTTAAAGACATCCTGAATGTGAAACTGTACAACAAAATAGATGGTACCGCTACGCTGACACTGACAGACGTAACCGGCAAAACCATCAAGCAGGTAAACATTACAGATAGCAAAGTAGAACTGGATATGAATGGTGTAGCACCTGGTATGTACCAGCTGAAATACACAGACCGTTCTCACATAGATGTTATCAAAATAAACAAGCAATAAGTAAGTATAATTTCTAAACGATACGCCACCCATCAGGGTGGCGTATTTGTTTTCAGGCATATTAAAATGTGGTTAAAAATCCTAACAAAATATAGGTAGGGGCTGTCTATAATACAGGCGGAAAGCTATTTTTAGCCTGTATCCGTATATAATGAAAAAAGGGGCGGGGCGATGCTTTTACGTCTGATTTTTTTTTATTATCATTGCTACAAGTGTTAACTTTATTATAATAAGCATAAATCAATATACTCATGCAGATAAAACTCTACCCGATGCTTAAAAAAGGGTTGTTAGCGGTTACTACACTGCTGTCTGTGGGCACTACAGCTTCAGCACAGCCATGGTTACCATATTGTCAGCCTACCTATTCAAGCGGACCTTGTCAAACCCCTGATGGATTGGCTACTCAAATATTAGAGGTAAAAACAACGGGGGGGACTACCAACATCAATAATCCTAATAATACCTGTAATACATCTAATGGGTATAGTTACTATTCAGGTACTGGTAATACATTGATAGCTAATGCAGGATCAACTATAGTTTGTTCCGTTAAAGTAGATAAAGCCAGTTGTAATACATCCGATCCATATGGGTATAGGGTGCTTATATGGTTAGATTGGAACAGGACTGGTGCGTCTAAAGGTGTATTTGATAATGCTACTTATAACGCGACTACAAATACTGGCGAATTATTTTATCAAACATCTACTGCCGACCCATGTGGCACCACATCATCAACAGGTGGTCAATATTGGACAGGTGCAACCAGTGGTGGTGCATTGGTTATTCCTGCTACTGCAAAAGAAGGGTGGACTCGTTTGCGTGTTCGCGCAGGCGTATGGGAAAGAGCCTCTTCCGATCCTCTTGGTATCACAAGGCCACCTGATGGTGGAGCTACTTCAAGCCCTTGTCATAGTGGTGCATCTGGCAGGGTACACAAAAACGGTGAGGTAGAAGACTACGATGTATATATCGTAAACCCTTGCCTGATGAACCCGGTTAATATTGATAACGTTAAGTTTAACGGTTTCAGAATGCGCTGGAACAGGAGAAAGAATGCAGAAATGTATGAATACTTCATATCTGATACACTCCATACCAATACGCCCCCTAATGGCTGGAACCTGACAGCAGATTCTGCCGTTAGCTTCCCCAATGCAAATTACCCGTCAATAGAGTGCGATAAAAAATATTATATCTATACGCGTACCATTTGCGATACGGCCGACCTGAACCAGAATGACTGGGCAACTTCCCCCTGGAGGATCGATTCTGTAACAACACCACCATGCTGCTACACGCCTGAGGTAACGATAACAAACGTTACCAGCACCACCGCCATTGCCAGCTGGACACCGGTACCTTCTGTATATAAATATGAATACCTGGTAAGTATGGATACTGTGCCGCCATCAGGCGCTAAACCTGGTATCATGACCATAAGCACCGGTGTACCTCTTCAGGGCCTGGATCCCGGCCGTATGTGGTATTTCTTCCTGCGTGCTTATTGCAACCCAACGCCTACATCTGAATGGTCGGTAGATTCATTCCTTACAAAGCCGCCTACAGGTGTGCCGCAAGTGGCAGGTAAGGAGTTTGGCATCATAGCTTATCCAAACCCTGTAAAAGATGTAGTGACGCTGGAACTGGCAAAAGGCATCCGCAGCGGTAAGGCCAAGGTGATAGTAACAGACATCACCGGTAAAGTGGTAACAACTGCCGAAATGGAAAAAGAAGTACTGGAACTGAACCTTTCAGGAAAACCTGCAGGCACCTACATCATCAAATATGCCGATGATGCCCATACAGACGTCATACACGTCTCGAAACAGTAACGTATAATCTTCATGACTTATAATGATAAAGGCTGCAGAAATGCAGCCTTTATCATTATAAGCTGTGCTCATCAACTATGTATTCTATTCAATTAAAATGCAATTAAACTAACATGCGTGCTGCTTTTCCCATGGTTAATCAGTGTAGCTTTATATAGAGATTGCGAAATGCAATATCGAAACCTAAAAATCTATAAGCTATGTTCAAATCCTTACACACTATCCTTACAGTCTCCGGCTTGCTATTGAGCGCCGGCACATTTGCTCAAAGTTATTGTACACCAACACTGCCTACCCCTTGCAACGACCCCGCAAACAATGTTGATATCAGGATAAACAGGGTGCGTACCACAGGTGGTACGGCTAATATATCCAACACTACCAATGGCTGCAGCGCAGGCGGATACGCATATTTTACGGGTGCCAATAATACCATAATGGCCAATGCAGGCGCAGTTGTGGTTTGTTCGGTAGATGTAGCTACCGCCGGTGCTTATTCCTATCGCTGCGCTGTATGGGTGGATTGGAATGACGATGGCGATTTTACAGATGCAGGCGAAGCAGTCTATTCCAGCCAGACATCTCAAACAGCCGGGCCATATCCTTATGCCACACCACCCAATAATTTTACCGTGCCGCTATATGCCAAAGAGGGTATGAAGCGTATGCGCGTATTTGCAGGCACCCGCGCATTGGGCGATTTTGCACCCACTACCTGGTCGTCTTGCCCACCATCGTTGCCCAATAATGCAATATTTGGTGAATACGAAGACTACGATTTCTACGTAGTGAACCCATGCACCATGAAACCGCTGAAGGTGGAAGAGCTGGTGCATAATGGGTTTAATGTAAGGTTCAATAAAAGGCCTAATGCCGAAATGTATGAATACTTCCTGTCGAATACTTTATATACCACACCGCCCCCAGGCAATGGCTGGACACTTACTGCAGATACATTATTAAAGTTCCCGCAGTCAAATTACCCCGTAGAATGCGATAAAAAATACTACGTGTACGTGCGCAGCATTTGCGATACGGCAGGCCTCAACCAGAATGACTGGCTAACATCTGACTGGATGGTAGAGGAAGTGATAACGCCGCCTTGCTGCTACATGCCTGAGGTAACGATAACAAATGTTACCAGTAACACAGCTATAGCCAGCTGGACACCGGTACCATCTGTATATAAATATGAATACCTGCTGAGCATGGATACCGTACCGGCAGCAGGTACATGGTCAGGCCATTTTACCTTTAATACCGGTGTGCCTATACAGGGCCTGCAACCCGGCCGTATGTGGTATTTCTTCCTGCGTGCTTATTGCAACCCAACACCTACATCTGAATGGTCTGTAGATTCATTCCTTACTAAACCACCTACAGCCGTGCCGCAAGTGGCAGGCAAGGAGTTTGGCATCATAGCTTATCCAAACCCTGTAAAAGATGTAGTTACACTGGAACTGGCAAAAGGCATCCGCAGTGGCAAGGCCAAAGTGATAGTGACTGACATCACGGGTAAAGTGGTAACAACTGCAGAAATGGAGAAAGAAGTACTGGAACTGAACCTTTCAGGAAAACCTGCAGGCACCTACATCATCAAATATGCCGATGATGCCCATACAGATGTCATACACGTCTCGAAACAATAACGTATAATCTTCATGACTTATAATGATAAAGGCTATAGAAATGCAGCCTTTATTTGTTGGGCAAGTCCTAATAAAAACTTTGTGGAGGTATAATGCAGATTTTTTTTTGCGCGCATAAAAAAAATATTATTTTAGTGAAACCTAAAACTATACTTATGAAACTAATCACTTTAATTTTCCTTTCTTTTTCTTGTTTATCTACGTTAAATGCAGACGCACAAATATCAGGCTCTGCAATCATTTTTGAGCATGATGCAATAGGTAATCGGTATTTGCGTCACCATGACCCTTCGGCTATTATACTAAAACAAGGCGTAACGCCAAGGCCAGAGGATACAAGCATACAAAAATTTGTGAACGATCAACTTGTTATCAAAGCGTATCCCAATCCGGTAGATGATTATATCACAGTAGAAAACTTAAGCTGGAAAGATGGGGATAATGTAGTAGCCAAACTATTTGATATAACAGGCAAGCTTATTACCACAAAAAACTTCTCTTCTGCTAAAAGCAATGTACCCTTCTCAGGTATAGCACCCGGTACTTACCAGCTACATTACTACTTAAATGGTCAACTATTAACTAACTGGAAAATAGTTAAGCACTAGAATTCTTCACCTAATAAAAACTATACAATGAAAAGTACAAGATTTATCTGTGCCAGGATAATGGCATTGGTATTACTTATGGTAACAACTGTTGTAAGTAATGCACAAACAACATTAGTTGATGAAATGCCCTATACTTATGATGTTACATCAACAGGGGCATTTACATACTCTTTACCAATAAGAATACCCCCCGGCATCAAAGATATGATGCCCGAATTAGCCATAACGTATAATAGCCAGGCAAATAACGGGCTTATGGGTATGGGATGGTCACTATCAGGATTGTCGTCAATAACCAGAACACCATCTACTTTATATCATCATTCAGAACTTAAATCTATAGATTATTCGAATGCGGATAATTTTTCATTGGATGGGATGCCTTTATATAAAGACGCATCTACAGGTTACTATATGACTTGGATAAAAAACTATTCGAAAATACAAGCATATGATCCGGGAACTGGTATTGCCAACTGGACTGTACAAAGTACAGACGGATTAACATATGAATATGGTAATTCATCGGCATCTTTAAGATATACTGGAGGAAAAATATTAGCATATGCTTTAGACAAGGTTACTGATAAGTATGGTAACTATATCAGTTTTGAATACATTCAGGATGTCAATAAAGGCACGCTTCAGATATCTAAGATCAGCTACAATGCCAATAGTACAATACCGTCACTACCTACAACAGAAATAACGTTTAATTATATAACAAAAGCAGTAACAAACCAGGCTTGGGTTGGATCGGCCTCATTTATTGACGATATATTATTGTCTGGGATAGAAGTAAAACATAATGGTATCGTAGTTAATAAATATGAACTTACCTACGCACTTACCGCTTCAGTATACCATCTTACAAAAATAGAGGAGATAAGGGGTAGCTACACCGTGCCCCCGATAGTTATAAATTGGAATAATGATCCTGTAATACCTGCGCAAGAAACTCCTTTTGCTTCGGCCAATACTGGGGGGGCAAATTTTGCGGTGTTGGATTATAATGGAGATGGATTTGCCGATTACACAAAAAGTGGTATTTCTTCTACTCTCGAGCTTTATACAAATACAAGGGATGGCTTATTTAGCATGCAGACTATTACCCGATCTTACGCTGCCGTAGGGGGAGTTATAGGTAGTAATTATCAAATGCGCGTAGATATGAATGGGGATGGATTTGAAGATTTGCTTACGGATGTATTAATAGAAAATGGCCCAACAGACTGGCAGCGCATCATATATTATCATGAATCAATTGGCACTACATTAAGCGCAGGAACCGCAATTTTTTCATATAGAAATGTTGCGGGAGGTTCGGGTTCTGCCGCGGCTTGGGCTTCGGCAATGAAAGTAATTCCCGGAGACTTCGACGGCGATGGAAAAACAGAGCTATTTGTGTTGGTGCCAGCTTCAATGGGTTCGGCTGGCCCGCCGCCATCTATGCCCAATGACTTTTTTTCCTATATTATTGATATGAGCTATAATTTTCATGGAGAAACCTTACCAGGCAGTACTGTTGGGGCTATATATGGCAACTATTTATACGCAGGTAAAGTTACAGGTATGATAAATGCACTTGTACCTATGGATCATGATGGGAATGGTAAAGACGATATAGTTATAGTATATAATGCTACCGGCACAGCTACCTATATATACAATGTGAATTTTGCATATACTGGTTCAGGTAATACTGTTGCTATGTCAACAGGAACTGCACCTACTTTGTCGGTAATAACATCTAGCATATACCCCACAAAAGATCATGCACAATGGCACGTAGGTGACTTTAATGGTGATGGGAAGAAAGATGCACTCATATGGAAACCTGTTGGTGCTTCCGGCCGATGGGACATTGTATATAGTGAAGCTAACGGCTTGTCATTACAAGCACCTTCAACAAATCTGCAAGCGGGATTAATGGATGGTGGAGAACCAAATTGGCCTAATACCATATGCGTTAAAGTGGCAGATTTTAACGGAGATGGAAAGGACGACATCTTGCGTTTAGAAAATACTCATGGCTTAGGTACTTTAGGCCCCGTGTCCTATAAGATTTTTTATGCTACAGGTTATGATTATACCACACATCGAGGCACATTTACACTCGAAAGTGAAACTGATAAATTTAACAATATTTCTGCACATGGTGGCAGCGTGGAAATAGGTGACTTTAACGGAGATGGTCATGTAGATTTATTTTCACATTATAACGGTAATTCTGCCACTACACCGGGCATCGCATTTTTTTATAAAGATGATTTACGTCATACTGTTAATATGATAGAGCATGGCGTGAAAAAATTGAATATAGGGATAGATTTTTTACCTCAACGTCAAGGCAATTCTCATAATTTTAGAAGGAAGGCTGTAACGCCAGCCACATATCCATACATAAGTAAAGTGCTGCCAATAAAAATAACTAATGGTGTTGCTGACAATGCGAATATTTACAATAAAGCATATGTTTATGAAGAATCCATAATTAACGTTGTGGGTCTTGGCATGATGGGGTTCAGTAGGATGAGCGTCATAGATCACCCAAGCGGTCTTGTTAGAGAAAATGTTTACAGTAATCTTTCGGATGTAGAAAATCCCATACCGTTTGTAAAAGAATGGCGTGATTGGACTACTATGGATTGGAACAACTATTATTTCAATGGTGTTCCAATTGGGTTTCCTAATAATTCACCATCGGCTATGGGAGGAAGTACCTATAATAACAACAATGGAGGTTGTGCCGGAAGGGTAAGAATGGTAACGCTGAATAATAGTACAGACTTCCAGTTGCATACAGGTATCTATAAAACAAACACGCCATCATACAGTACTACTATAGGTTCTATAGGTTATGAGTACGGCCAGCCTGATGTGGTAGTGTCTACCAACGGCCCGTGCACTACTACGGTTAATTATACTTACAATTTATCAGCACCATTGCACTATGTAGCTAAGCCTGTTACATGTACTACCAGTACGCAACGGTTTAGCCAGCCTGCATATACCCGTATATCTAATTATCAGTATAATGCACAAGGACAGTTATCAACCTTAACTGGTGACCCGGGTACCAGCAACGAGAAAGTAGTACAGTATGCTTACGATGGATGGGGGAATTTGGCTTCAGACATAACAACAGCTACGGGGGTTGCAGGGGCTATATCACATTCTTATAATGCTACAACCGATGGTCGATTTGTTGAGCGGTCATTTAATCCACAAAATGTTCCTTCTGAATTTACATATAATATTTGGGGAAAGGTATTGACTGAAAATGGGCCTTCAAATAATGATGATATTACGTATGAATATAACGCATTCAATAGACTAACAAAAAAGACAGATGTCTCTACAGGTATTTACACAATATATGACTTTGGTTTAGCTACAGGTATGGCTGATGCTGTGGTGCCTGAGTCTAAATACTATGCATCAACATCTACTGTTGGAATTAGTGGTACAAATATTGAGTTCTATGACATGTATATGAGAAAGCTCAGAACTGTTTCAACAGGATATAATGGACAGAAGCTATATAAGGATTATGTATATCAATGGGGGGTTCTTCAATTCGAAACAAATATGTACGATCCTGCAAATTCTTCTACAAAGGTCACCACACAGTATGATTACGATAAATGGTATAGGCATAGAAAAATTAGTACAGTTCCTGCATCTCAGGAAACATATATGAGTTATGTCTTTTACCAAACTCCAATACCTCGCTTGGAAACTACTATAGAAACTGTTAGTGGTGCTTCTAAAGTGGTAACAACGGATGAGTCGGGTGCAACTA
>DASWWE010000211.1:0-8563 GCA_036406055.1 Flavipsychrobacter sp.
AGAATGATGAAGAGGTGCGCTGCATATACGTAAGCGGTGCTGGCAAGGGCTTCTGTGCGGGGCAAGACTTATCGGAAGCCACGGACCCCCAAGGCCCGGAACTGGAAGCTATTGTCAGGGAACATTACAACCCGATCATCAGGCGCCTTCGTAAAATAGAGAAGCCAATTATAGCAGCAGTGAATGGCGTAGCAGCGGGTGCAGGTGCCAATATAGCTTTGGCCTGCGATATAGTACTGGCGGCCAAGAGTGCTACGTTTATACAAGCGTTCAGCAAAATAGCTTTGATACCTGATAGTGCTGGCACTTTCATATTGCCGCGCCTGGTGGGTATGCAACGCGCACTGGCACTTACCATGCTGGGCGATAAAGTAACGGCAGCAGAAGCCGTGGGCATGGGGATGATTTATAAAAGCTTTGCTGATGATAGCTTTGAGCAGGAAACAAAAAAAATAGCAACAACCCTGGCTCAAATGCCAACTAAAGGTTTAGGCCTTACTAAACGCCTGATAAATGAAACATGGAATAACACATTGGAACAGCAATTGGACCGCGAAAAGGAATTGCAGGTAGAAGCCGGGGGTACTTACGATTTTAAAGAAGGTGTCAATGCTTTCCTTGAAAAGCGCAAGCCGGAATTCAAAGGCAACTAATTTTTTTAGTGTAGATATTGTAAACCCTCTTACGGAAAGAGGGTTTTCTTTTTTTAGTGGGCTGATCATTTACAGCCAAATAGCCATTATCACATTGTTTACCGTATTGCCTGCTCGATATATCCAGCTAACCAATTGCAGGTATGGCACCTTGTATGTTTTCATTGTACTGTGATGCGTGCGTTCTCACCAGCTGCTCTACTATGGCAGCAGTCTGGTCGGGATAATCTACACTTACGGGTTTGCCCGCCATTATCCACCATTGTATACGGTCATAATATTTTCTGCCAAGGAATTTTATTACCGGCACATCCAGTGTTTCCAACGCTGCAGCGTTGCAGTACTGCTCGTACTGCTGCTGCATAGGTATGGCTAGCACTTTCTTACCCAGGTACATTGCTTCTGCAGGGCCTTCAAACCCTGCACCGCAAAGCACACCGGCACTTGACGCCATGCTTTTTATGAATGCTTTATTTTCTATCGGCTGCACATATACATTCTTAAAGTTGAATGCTTCTTTATTGTGTTTTGAAAACACTTCCCACTTCACATTTTCAAATACGGAAAGGTGTTCTACCAATGCCTTGTCATCGTATGCAGGCAGATATACGGTATAATGTCCTGCATTGGTAGGCTTCAATTCCCGTATCTCTTTTCTTATAACGGGCGTATATATTTTAGATGAGTAAGCGCGAAAATGAAAACCATAATAGTCAGTCACGGGTGCATAGTGTTTTAGCACGAATTCACCTTTCCAGTCTTTGAAGGTTGGCACCGGTGCATTGGGGGATAGCACGGCGCTTTGGTGGCTCAAGCCTATGCAGGGTTTATTTTTCAATTTGCATGCCCATGCCGATACTGCGTCAAAATCATTTACTACCAGGTCATATGCTTCTACCGGCAATTGCTTAATATCTCTTATCAGCCTTAGCAGGTTCGATTTTTTCAATGTCTTCCATATATCCACACCACCATTCTTACCAAAAATGAAGCTCATTCCATACAGCTTATATTTTACCGGAAAGGGCACATCCACATCTGCCTGTATGCCGCTTATCAATACATCCACTTCTCCATACTTTGCCAGTTCCGGATATACATCGCGTGCACGGCTTAGGTGGCCATTGCCTGTACCCTGTATTGCAAATAGTATTTTCACGGTATTATGCTGCTTCTATTGTGCCTGTTAATCCGCTGAGATTACCGGATGCATTTTGTTTCACATTCAGTTCTTGCATCAGGCTGGCCATCATTTCTTTCGGGCTTTCTTTAGGCTGCTTCTTTTTGTTGATGTCTATGGCCTGTGCTACCGGGTCTTCCGTGTACTTGTAAATAGACCACTTGTTATCATTATACTCCAGCGATGTCAGGTTCTCTATCCAGTCACCTGAGTTCATGTATATCACCGTACCCTTTTCCGTTACTATCGTGCGAATCTCGGGTTGATGTATGTGTCCACAGATAACGTACTTGTAGTGGTTATCGGCAGCTATATCGCAAACGGTCGCTTCAAATTTGTTGATGAACTTTACGGCACCTTTTACGCTGTTCTTTATCCTTTTAGAAAGCGATACCTTGCCCTGTCCTAATTGGAGGGATATGAAGTTTACAAAACGGTTGATGAGTATCAGGGTATCGTAACCAATAGCGCCCAGCCTGGCCAGCCACTTGCTATGCTGCATCACCACATCAAACACATCGCCATGAAATATCCATACGTTGGCACCGTCAATTTTCAGGGAAAGCTTGTTGGTTATTTTTAATGATCCCAGCTGGAAATCGCGAAACCTGCGCAGCATTTCATCATGGTTGCCAGGTATGTAGTAAACAGGAATGTCTTTTGCAATTAAACCCACCAGGTGTTTTATCACCATCATATGGGTAGATGGCCAGTATCTTTTGCTGAATTGCCAGATGTCTATGATATCGCCATTGAGCACTACAGCTTTGGGTTTAATGCTCTTCAGGTATTGGAGTAGTTCTTTTGCATGGCAGCCATAGGTTCCCAGGTGTATGTCAGACAGAACAACTATATCCACTTCTCTTTTGGCCATAAAAAATCGCTCTTTATGTAAACAGTCTATCGTTTTACAAAAAGAGCGATTAAGTATAACGCCAATATTAAGGTCTGATTAAGTAAATATTAAGAAACTCATCAATTTGTAAAAATTAATTGAGTAAGCTTTCTATTTGCTTTATTAATTCCTCTGTTTCGCTAGGCCTTGGTGAGGTTTCGGCTGCAAACTTTCCTTGCTTATCTATCAGGTAGTAAGATGGTACCCCCTGCACGCCATACAGTTTTGCAGCAGGTGCCTGCCAACCACCGGGCTCGCAGGTATGTATGCCTACTATGCTATGTTTTTCAACTGCATTCTTCCATGCATTCATATCCTTGTCTATTGATACATTGAGGAAAACCACGTCTTTATCTTTAAAGTGCTCTTTTACTTTTTTAGCGAAAGGCAGTTCACGCATGCAAGGTCCGCACCAGCTGGCCCAAAAATCTAGGTATACTACTTTCCCTTTCAGGTCAGATAATTTCATGCTTTTGCCTTCCAGTGTTGTGAATGCAAAATCCATTGCCGGCTGGCCGGCTGCCATTTTACGTTTCAGTCCTACCACCCGTTCTATGATGCTATCGTAAGCCGATGTTTTATAGTCTTTCCTGAAATCAGCATACATCTTTTCAACTGTCGCCAGGGGATTATACTTTACATTGCTATACAGCTGATTGGCAAAATAGTATTCACGTGTTTTAGCAGGCATTGTTTGTTTTGCTTGTTCATTCACAATCTTTTGTTGTGTCTCTTTTTTTGCTTCCGCGCTCACAGTCGTATCGTCTTCTATCTTGGCCTTATACCTGTTATTGTATATATCAGATACATACATAACGTAAGATGGTATCCCCACATATTTATCATCAAAGGCAATAGGTACATCTATTGCCATTTTATAATCTTCTTTGGTCAGCTTCACGGTCATACTCTTCTGTTTCATCATAGCATGCATAAAGGAGTAGCGTAGCATATCTGAGTAGATGCTGTATTGATACCACGCCTTCCAATATTTATCAAAGCCATCCGGCAAGCCTTTTTTGTTTTGTTCCAGGAAGTCCAGTTCTTTTTGCATGACGGCATTTGCAGCTGTTTTAAATTCTTCGGGCTCCTTTTTATTTAATGGTTGTATCGCACTGCCAAACTGCACCATGAACCCGGATTCCAGCATATGCTTTGCCATAAAGTTGGCCAGTTCGGCACCCTTACCACTATACGTCAATGTGCTATCGAAGCTATTAGCATTCACTGCCATTTTTATATCTGCATCCGGCTGTATAAATATCTCGGTTGCCTGGTCGCCATGTTGTATTTGCAACTGGGTATATGGCTGAGATAATGGTATGTTCATTGTGAAATTGCCATCCTTATCCAGCCGTGCAGAAACTATCTTCTGACTATAATCTAACAAATTGGCATAGTATGAAACTTGTATCTCATCAGATAATGGTGCAGTTATTTTTCCCGAAAATTTTGCATCGCCTGCAAATACTTTTACAAAGCCGAGCATAATGATAGTGGATGCAGCAAAAAGTTGACGTAGCATAAGGTGCATGTTTTAGATGTTGTAAATTAAAAAATGCCGGCAGGTTACCGGCATTTTAAAAGTTAATTTTACTAATGTTATGCTTCCGCCATTATAGGCAACGGTCGCGGCTTATATTTTTTCATTGCATCGGCGATAGCTTTTATGTGGGCCGGCGTAGTACCACAGCAGCCACCCACAATATTTATCCAGCCCTGTGCTGCCCACTCTGAAACAATTGATGCAGTTATTTCAGGAGATTCATCATACTCGCCCATGGCATTTGGTAGCCCGGCATTGGGGTAACAGCTTACATAGCATGCAGCGATACTTGCCAGCTCTTCCACGTGTGGGCGCATCTGTTCTGCACCCAGTGCGCAGTTCAGTCCTATACTCAGTGGTTCTGCATGAGATACAGAAATATAAAATGCTTCCAGTGTCTGTCCGCTCAACGTGCGTCCCGAAGCATCGGTTATTGTACCCGATATCATTACAGGCAGGCGTTGGTTGGTATCGCGAAAATATTTTTCTATAGCGTAAATAGCAGCCTTCGAGTTTAGCGTATCAAATATGGTTTCTATCAGCAGGATGTCTGCACCGCCATCTACCAATCCTTTCACATGATCATAATACGCATCGGCCACCTCATCAAAAGTAACCGCGCGGTATCCGGGGTTATTTACATCCGGCGATAGCGATAGCGTTTTATTCATCGGGCCTATAGCTCCCGCGACAAATTTTTCGCTGCCTGGGTTATCTTTTTCATATTCCTCCACCGCCTGCCGTGCTACTTTGGCAGCGTCTTTACTTATTTCATACGCATATGCCTGCATATCATAATCGGCAAGTGCTACAGCCTGGGCGCTGAAGGTATTGGTTTCTATGATATCTGCACCTGCATCCAGGTATTCCCTGTGAATCTCTTTTATGATGTGCGGCTGCGTCAGCACCAGCATATCGTTATTCCCTTTCACATCCAGGTGCCAGTCTTTAAACCGCTCTCCTCTATAGTCAGCCTCCGTTAGTTTGTAGCGCTGTATCATAGTGCCCATAGCACCATCTATTATCATAATGCGCTTGTTAAGTATATCACGGAGTTTTTGTTCTGTACTCATATGCTCAAAATTAGTTAATCTAACAGTAAAATCCCTGAAGGGGACTTGTTCTGTGTTTTCTATATTTCCATAGCACTATCTGATATAAAAAGACATAGCCCTCAGTTGAGAGCTATGTCTATATTTTAAATCCAAATCCCCTTCAGGGGATTTAGGGGTTATGCTTCTGCTTTCAGCATTTTCTGATAACGGTTACGATCGTTCTCGTCCAGCATTATTTTACGCAGGCGGATGCTTTGTGGTGTTATCTCGATGCACTCATCCTGCTGAATGTATTCCATACACTCTTCCAGGCTCATTTGTATTTTCGGAGCAATGCGGTTCGCATCGTCCGTGCCGCTGGCACGCATATTGGTCAGCTTCTTAGGCTCCGTAGCATTTACTATCAGGTCTCCCGGTTTTATGTGCTCACCAATTATCTGGCCAGAGTATACTTCTTCACCTGCATCTATAAAGAATGAACCACGGTCTTGCAGTTTGTCCATAGAGTAGCCGGTAGTAGTTGCCGTATTTTTAGAAAGCAGCACACCATTGTTACGGCCGGGTATCGGCCCTTTCCATGGTTTATATTCGCTAAAGCGGTGCGCCATTACAGCCTCACCTGCGGTAGCGGTCAGCATATTCGAACGCAGGCCTATCAAACCACGAGAAGGTATCTCAAATTCCAGGTGCTGCATTTCGCCTTTGCTTTCCATTATCAGCATTTCACCTTTACGCTGTGTTACCAGGTCTATCACTTTACCGCTGAATTCGCCCGGTACATCTACTACCAGTATCTCATAAGGCTCGCATTTACGGCCATCTATTTCTTTGGTAATAACCTGTGGCTGGCCAACTGTCAATTCAAAGCCTTCACGACGCATGGTTTCTATCAGTACAGACAAGTGGAGGATACCACGGCCATATACCAGGAATTTATCTGCATCATCTGTATCGCTTACACGCAGCGCCAGGTTTTTTTCCAGTTCTTTGTAGAGCCTGTCGCGTATGTTGCGGCTGGTTACAAATTTACCTTCGCGGCCAAAGAACGGTGAGTTATTGATGCTAAACTGCATGTTCATTGTTGGCTCATCGATAGGTATGATAGGCAGCGCTTCGGGGTTTTCGAAATCTGCTATCGTTTCACCTATCTGGAAACCTTCGATACCTACCACAGCGCATATATCGCCTGCAGGTACTTCCTGCACGCGTTTCTTACCCATACCCTCAAAGGTATACAGTTCTTTAATACGGCTTTTTACCATGCTGCCATCCAGCTTGCACAGTTGCACCGGTTGGTTTTCTTTCAATGTTCCACGCACCACACGGCCTACGGCTATACGGCCAAGGAATGAAGAATAGTCCAGTGAAGTGATCTGCATTTGCACATTACCTTCTGATACTACAGGCTCAGGTACTTTTTCAAGTATCGTATCCAGCAGCGGAGTGATATCTTCTGTTTGTGTCAATGATGTATTGAACCAACCTTGTTTTGAAGAACCATAGATAGTAGTAAAGTTCAATTGCTCTTCGGTAGCATCCAGCTGGAAGAACAATTCGAATACCGCATCGTGCACTTCATCCGGACGGCAGTTTGGTTTATCTACTTTATTGATAACAACAATCGGTTTCAGATTCAGTTGCAATGCTTTTTGCAGTACAAAGCGGGTTTGCGGCATCGGGCCTTCAAAGGCATCTACCAGCAACAATACCCCATCAGCCATTTTCAGCACACGTTCTACCTCACCACCAAAGTCAGAGTGACCTGGAGTATCGATAACGTTAATCTTAACGCCTTTATAGTTTACCGAAATATTTTTTGCAAGGATGGTGATACCACGCTCACGTTCCAGGTCGTTGTTATCCATTATCAGTTCACCTGTCTCCTGGTTATCACGAAAAACTTTTGTCGCGTGGATGATTTTATCAACCAGCGTTGTTTTACCGTGGTCAACGTGCGCAATAATTGCAATGTTACGAATATTCATATACTTGATTGTCTTAATAAAACGACCCCTTCTTTACAACAGATAAGGAAGGGGCCTCCATTTTGCCGCGCAAAGGTACGTAAATAAGATGTTATATAAGCGTATTTAATAAGTTAATTCTATTTTACTCCTCCCTTGAATTGGTAGATATAATAATTTTCAGAGGTTTCTATAGCACGATAATCGCTATTGTATAGTAAATCAACGAATTGTAGTGCCTGCGGAGGTAGCGGTGCATTCAGCAAAATGATAATGCTATCCAGATTTTTTGAAAATTTCCGGTAGGTGGCATCCATGGCAAAGCCGGGTTCCAGTAGCCAGGTCTTTTGAAAGAAGAATGAATCATAAGTATAGTAGCTACCAAAAGCTTGTTTTTCAGGATAGTACATTTTTTTACCCTTCGGTAAATATGGCAATAGCGCAGCGCCGGCCCATGCCTGGTGTGCTACTATTACTTTGTTTTCCAACCCATATTGTTGAATATATTCTGCTGCTTCCTTAGCATTAGAATACGGTTCTAATATATCCTGCTGATAACGGGCAATTGTTTCAGGCAATTGTAATAAAATAACCAGGCATAGTAGATAGTATCCTTTTCTAAATAGGATGTTGCTTTTCATACGTAGCCGCCATTTGTCATTTTCATAATGTGGCAACAATGCAAAGCCTGTAAACAACTCTAAGAACAAAATGCCGTGATGACGAAGTGACCCTTCGTATTTAAACATCAGAATGTACATGGTTAATAACATACTAACCAAAACAAGTAGGAAAACCTTTGGCCTAGTTAAAAGAACTGCAAACGCAGCAATAACTAAAGCCGCCGCTAGTAAAAAATTCCCTTCTATCAGGATGGTATTAGTAACTGCTTTTTCAAAATATTGCCAATCACCCCTTTGTATAAACTTATGCGCGGTTGATGACATGGCCAGATAAGGAATGAGGTAACCCCCACCAACGGCAGCGATAATATTTGCTGCAATTGTTGCTTTGCTCCATTTATTTTCCTTAGTTATATCTATTATATATAAACAAAGTAGCATGAATGCCAAGGGAAATACTAACACGTGTGTATTGAAAAGTCCTATCAGGCACAAAGTATACAGCCATGGCTTATGAAACCTCTCATTGTGCAGGCTTATAAGGCAGGAAATAAAAAAAGGAATAAGGCAATAGCTACGTGCAAAACAGGTGTATTCATAAATAAATAAGTACGAGCATGGCAATAGCACCTTTAAGGTTATGGGTA
>DASWWE010000212.1:0-7598 GCA_036406055.1 Flavipsychrobacter sp.
CTATTTTTGGCCGATAAGCAGGAAGCATGGCAAACGGAACTAAAGCAAAACCATCTTATATATATGCCATTATCGGCATATCCCTTGTGCTTTTTTTACTGGGCACACTGGGATGGCTGGTAATAAACGGTCGCACGCTCAGCAGGGCATTTAAAGAAGACCTGCAGGTAACGGTGATACTGCATGACAATACCCGTGACGAGATGGCCCAAAAACTGCAGACGGTGTTATCGCAACAACCGTTTGTAAAATCGGCAACGATAGAAACGAAAGAAGAGGCTGCAAAGAAATTTTTTGCAGAAGGAGGTGAAGACTTTACCGAACTGCTTGACTTTAACCCGTTGTATGCATCTATATTGCTGAACCTGCATTCGGAATATGTAAATAAAGATAGCCTGGAGCGTGTGAAGCAGTTCATCATGCAAAGCAATATTGTGCGCGAGGTGGATTATTCCAAGCAAGTAGTAGATAACCTGAATGCCAATTTTCGTAGGATAGGCATCATATTAGGCTCTATATCGCTGGTGCTGTTTATAGTAGTGGTGATACTGATAGATAATACCGTACGCCTGGCTATGTTCAGCAACCGTTTCCTGATAAAGACGATGCAAATGGTGGGTGCTACGCGCCAGTTTATATCGCGCCCCTTTGATAAACGTGCGGCACTGAACGGCGTTATCAGCGGTGCTATATCTGTTGCCGGCCTGTGGATCGTTATATCGTTTGCAGAAGCACAGCTACCCGCACTAAAGGCACTGCATGCACCGGCCCTGCTGGTAATACTGATGCTGGGCATGCTGGTGATGGGTGTCATTATATCGGTAGTGAGTACCCACCGATCTGTAGTGAAATATTTAAAAATGCACGTAGACGACCTTTATTAATTTTCTTTTTATAATATTGCAATCATGGCAACAACCAAAACGAATAAAGACTTAACACCTAAAGGCAACCAAACTTTTTTGTTTGACAAAGGCAACTATATGTGGATGATAGGTGGCGTAGTGCTGATATTGCTTGGCTTTATACTGATGGCCGGTGGCAAAAGCGAAGACCCCAACAAATTTGATTACGAAGCCATCTACAGTGCACGCCGTATAACGGTAGCACCGCTGATGATATTGATAGGCTTTGCGGTGGAAATATATGCCATCATGAAAAAACCTGCCAACGCAGCATAACAGCTATACTTCAAAATATATTCAATAAAAAATGCCGTTCAGTTGAACGGCATTTTCATTTTCAATATGTTCGGAACAACGCTAGTTAAACACAGCATCTATCACTTCGAATATGCGTTGCATATCTTCTGCTGTAAGATTAGAGCCTGAAGGCAGGCACAAACCATTTTCAAACAACTTTTCGGAAGTGCCATCTCCATAAAAAGGACTATCCTTAAATACAGGCTGCATGTGCATAGGCTTCCATAAAGGGCGGGATTCAATATTTTCTTTATCGAGCGCCAGCCTCAATGTTTCGCGGGTAATGCCACCTGTTTCGGTAGGGTCTATTAATATGGTGCTTAACCAGCGATTGCTGAAACAACCGGCAGGCTCATCTAATAATGTAATGCCTTTAATATTTTTCAGCTTGTTATAATACTGTTGATATACAGTGCGGCGTTGCTCTATACGTTTATTGAGCACGTCCATTTGTCCGCGGCCGATGCCGGCGCAAATATTGCTCATGCGGTAATTGTAGCCTATATGCGTATGCTCGTAGTGTGGTGCAGCGTCGCGCGCCTGTGTAGCCAGGAAGCGCGCCTTTGCTACTATTGCTGCATCGTGCGCTACCAGTGCGCCACCACCCGATGTGGTAATGATCTTATTACCATTGAACGACAAGATGCTCATAGTGCCATATGTGCCGCACATCTTGCCATCTATATGCGAACCCAATGCTTCTGCCGCATCTTCTATCACAGGGATATTATAGTGCGCTGCAATGGCCATTATCTCCTGCATTTTAGCAGGCATGCCATATAGGTGCACAGGGATGATGGCTTTCGGTGTTTTACCTTTGTTTATTCTATCTTTTATAGCCGCCTCCAGCCATTGTGGCGACATATTCCAGGTATCCGCCTCGCTATCTACAAACACCGGCACAGCAGAAAGATATGCTATGGGATTGGCAGATGCGGAGAAGGTCATGCTCTGGCAGATAACCTCATCGCCCGGCTGCACACCAGCCAGTATCAATGCCAGGTGGATGGCAGCCGTACCTGCACTAAGCGCCGCAGCATGCACATCTTCCTTTAGAAAGGCTGTTATATCCTTTTCAAAATTATCAACGTTTGGCCCCAATGGTGCTACCCAGTTGGTATCGAAAGCCTCGTGGATATAGTTGAGTTCCGTACCGCCCATATGCGGTGATGAGAGCCATATTTTTGGTTTCATGCGTGTGCTACAATTCTTTAGTCTTAATGATACGTGCAGGATTGCCTACTACCGTAGCGCCATCGGGCACATCTTGTATGATCACTGCACCTGCACCTACGGTGCACCACTTGCCTATCTTTTTACCGGGAATAACTACAGCGCCTGCACCTACGTGCGTGCCTTCTCCTACTATCACATTACCACACAGCGTTACATTGGGCGATATATGCACATAGTTGCCAATGATGCAATCATGATCGACAACGGCATTGGTATTGATAATGCAGTGCTTACCTATGATAGCATCTGAATTGATACATACACCGGCCATTACTACCGTGCCGCCTTCTATGCTTACAGATTTTGCTACTATCGCCTTAGGATGTACAGCGTTGTGAAACATCGTATGCGCAGGCAGGCTGCCTACTATACGCCTGCGTGTAGTATTATCGCCTATTGATATAACAACGGGCGTATCGACGCTTAGTATCTTAGTATCGGGCAGTGTGGCGTAATAACCGCATAGCGGCCCTTTAGGTGCATCATCCCATACTTTTATTTCGCGGATGCCATTCAGCTCCAGTATATCAATGATAACCTTTCCGTGCCCGCTGGCGCCATATACTATCATGCCACTTCTTGTTTTGGAGAACCTTTGAATTTTTCCATAGTAGTAATGTCCGTCTGGTTCACACCTTTTGCACGAAACACCTTAGCCACCGTCATGAACAGGATGCGGATATCCAATGCCAAAGATACATGGTCTACATAGTACACATCATGGCGAAACTTATCTTCCCATGATATGGAGTTGCGGCCATTTACCTGTGCCCAGCCTGTGATGCCGGGCTTTACATCGTGCCGGCGTGCCTGTTGGGCATTATATAGCGGCAGATATTCTACCAAGAGCGGGCGCGGGCCTACGAGGCTCATGTCACCTTTTAAAACATTTATAAGTTGCGGCAATTCATCGAGCGATGATTTGCGTACTATCTTACCTATGATGGTAAGCCTGTCGGCATCGGGCAAGAGGTTACCTTGTGCATCTTTTTTATCGTTCATGGTTTTGAACTTTACGATACGGAAGATGCGGCCGTGCTTACCGGGACGTTGCTGAAAGAAGAATGGTTTACCATTGTTCGCAATGAACAACAACAATGCCGTAAGCACTATAACGGGCGATAATACTACCAGTATCACCAACGCTATCAGTGCATCAAATAAAGGCTTAATGAAGTTGCGGTACATCTTGTTTTATCCAATGGTCTACAAAACCAGCTGCCAACTGCGAGGTGAAATCTTTAGAACAATTGACAGCATTTGATGCATATACATCATGCTGCGCTATAGTTGTGTTCAGTATCTTAGCTACCGTCTGGTCTATTTCATTCTCTTTGAAATAGATGCCGGCATTGTACTTATCCAGCAGCCGGGCTATTTCCGAAGATTCATTTACCATAGCCAATACGGGTATGCCACTTGCCAGCAGGTTGAATGTTTTACTGGGCACAGAGCTATTGGTAGCTGCGGTATCGAGCGTTACATAGCCCCAGGTAGCGATAGACAAAAGG
The DNA here is from genome assembly GCA_036406055.1 of Flavipsychrobacter sp. GTDB lineage: Bacteria > Bacteroidota > Bacteroidia > Chitinophagales > Chitinophagaceae > Polluticoccus. Next base: position 3,950 of record DASWWE010000212.1, read on the forward strand.
TTAGGCAACTCGGCAAAAGGCACAGGATCTTTTAGCATGACATTGTTCATGCCCGCCGCCAATGACTGTAATTGTGCTTTTTTGCCCCCATTACCTACAATTACTATCTGCCATTCGGGATGGGCGGATAGTTTTTTTGCCAGCTCTATTAAATATTCCAAAGGATGGGTGAGCCCTAAGTTGCCGGAATAAAGGATAATATTCCTGTCCTCCAGGTCCCATTCTTTTCTAAAATCTCTTGATGATGGCTGTGTTGTTTCTGTTGCCTTATTCCACACCGGTATCAATTTCACTTTATCTTTTGCAGCAGCAGGCAGGTATTGCTGTATGGCCTGTTTCAAGCCTTCCCCGATAGTAAAGATGCGCTGTGCATGCGGCAGTACTTTACGGTTTCGCTTCTGCCAGCGCTTTACAAATACATCTTTTACAAACCCGCCCTTAAAGCCCGAAAGTACATCGGGGTACAAGTCGTAAATAAGGCATGCATATTGCATCTTTTCGATGCCGGGGGTAAATACAAACAGGGGCGGATTGGATACGAAGAAGAACTTTGTATTCGCAAGGTCTTCCCTCTTTATTTTATCCTTCATCCATTTGTAGAATGCCCACCAGGAACCGAAACGCTTCGTAAAACTTTCCCTATTGTAGGCAGGACCTTGCTGCAGCGTAACATTCGCAGGCAGTTCATTCATATCATAATCGAACGTGCCGTACCATGCTTCGATATTACTATGTGGCAAACGCTGTGCGAATGCTTTTATAATATCGGCAAACAGGTAGTTGGCCGTTTGGTTTATCAATATGATCTTTTCTTCGGCCACGCTTATCTTTCTATGATACAATTCTCCAGCACCAGCATATCCATCTTGGTACGCAGGAAGCAGTCAAGCGCTTCGGCAGGCGTATTTACGATGGGTTCGTTTTCATTGAAAGATGTATTGAGCAAAATAGGTATGCCTGTCTTTTGCCTGAAGGCATCTATGAGTGCATAGTATTTTGGTGATACCGTCTTGTCGACACTCTGCAGGCGGCCGGTGCCATCTACGTGTGTAACAGCAGGTATCAATTCATGCTTCTCTTTTTTTATCGGAAATACCTTTTCCATGAAGGGCACATTCTCAGAATATTCAAAAAACTCCGGAACATATTCCTTCAGTATAGAAGGCGCAAACGGGCGGAAACTTTCGCGGCGTTTTATCTTAGCATTCAGCAGGTCTTTCGCATCTGTACGCCTTGGGTCGGCAAGGATAGAGCGGGCACCCAACGCACGTGGGCCAAACTCTGCACGCCCCTGGAACCAACCTACTACGCCGGCGTTTATAAGGCGGTCGGATATATAGTTGTAAAAATCATCTCCTTCTATACGCTTGTATTCTATATTGCGCGATTTCAGGAATGTTTCTATTTCATCGTTGCTAAACCTGCTGCCAGTGTAGGCAGAATAGATAGGTAGTGCGCGTGGCTTATCAAGCAATTGATTGTATACATAATAAGCGCAACCCATAGAGATACCTGCATCGTGACCAGCAGATGGGATGTACAGATTATCGAAATCGGAATTGGCTAATATCTTTCCGTTGGCTACAGAGTTTTGCGCCACACCACCTGCTATGCACAGATTTTTCAATCCTGTACGTTTCTGCAAATGATTCACGATATGGAATATCAGCTCTTCTGTAAAACGCTGAACAGATGCAGCAATGTCTTTATGATACTGTGTCAACTCTTCACCCTTAGCGCGTGCCTTGCCGAATTTCTCTTCAAACAATGGCGCATATAAACTACCTACAAAAGGGATATGGTCATCGCCATATGTTACTACCACATCTTTAGCCGATTTGAAATATGCCTGGTTCCAGGTAAACAAACCGTCTTCTGTAAACGTAATGATATCACGTATCTTATCTACGTACTTTGGTTCACCATAAGGTGCGAGGCCCATCACCTTGTATTCATCACCATAATGCGGGAAACCCAGATACTGCGTAAACGCTGTGTAGAAGGTACCCACAGAAACCGGAAAATCTATCGAGTCTATTACCTCTATTTTATTGCCACGGCCTATACCTATCATGGTGCTGGTAAAATCGCCAGAACCATCGATAGAAAGCAGTGCAGCTTCCTGGAACGGGCTGGCAAAGAATGCAGATGCTAAATGGCTGCGATGGTGTTCTACCTGGTGTATCTTAGGCTTGATAACTGATGCCGGTATGCCAGACATACGTGATAGTTCTTCTTCAAGCGAAGCTACTTTTTTAGTATTGCTAAGCCTGTTCAATACAGTTTTGATACCACCCTGCGGATTCTTCAGCAGGTACAGCATTTTCTTATTCAGTTTTGCTTTCGGATCTCTACCTATGGCTATATGATCCACTTCATTGAGCGTGATACCCAGTTCATTCAAACAAAACTGTATAGCTTTTTCAGGGAAACCTGCCCAGTGCTTCACACGGGTGAAACGCTCTTCTTCTGATGCAGCAATAAGTTCTCCGTCTTTCAGGATGGCAGCACTGGAATCAGCATGGTATGCGTTAATACCTAAGATTATCATAAACTATTTTTCTTGACTATTTAATGGGTAAACAAGGTTTTATACCCCGCCATGATAGCAGATGTATTTATACGGCCTGCTGCATATGCAACTGCTGCACCAGATATAGCGGTGTATGCATCATTATTTACAGATGCCAGTGCATCTATGGCAATTGACATTTCATTGATATCATCCGTATTTACATTATAGCCTGCATTATTTGCAGCCAAATCATTCCATGGTGTGAAATGGCTGGTGATGACAGGCTTGCCGGATGCAAGCGCTTCATATATGGCATGCCCGAAGTTTTCACTTTTGCTGGGCAATATAAATGCATGGTAGTTATTTAAAGCAGCGGCTACCTCTTGCGGTGGTACAGGGCCTTTATAATTCACCGTTACATTTGAAGGTAGGGAACGAATAGTAGCCTGGCACTCTTCCCAGTAAACCTCATCTTTTACCGGACCATAGATATCGTAAGCAATTTGATTACGACATTGCGTCAAAGCGTTCAACACCAGCAATATGTTTTTCATAGGGCTGATGAGCGCTACGGATACCAATTGAAGCATGCCCGGCTGCTTGGCTAATGGCTTTGGAGCCGTTATGGCTTTAGGCAAATTAGCCACCACCAATGTTTTAACACGCTTGCCAAAAGCTTTTTTTATAAAGACCGCTTCTTCATCGGCGGTAGCATGAAAGATGATTCGTTTATGAACACCTGTAAGCTTTAAGCCTTTGAGAAACAATTTCTTTTTAAATGACTTTTGCGACAAAGCACCGGGGTGCAACATGCCTCTTACCGAAAGAATTTTCTGTGCTTTGGTTTTTGTTTGCAGTGGTATTATTGAGTATTGCTTTGAGAACAGGCCATTGACAAACAGCACATCCGGCTTTACCATGTTCAATATGTTGCCAAATTTTTCCTTATTCTCATAAGAACGATAGTAAACCCTGGTATTCGGCAAGAAGCTGACCCACTCATCACGTTTTACATTCAATGTGCTCCCATCCAGGTCCTTATCGGAACAATAGATATAAAATTCATATCCCGGCTGACCGGCGAAACACTGCACCATATTGTTCAGCGACTGAATGGGGCCACCTGCTTTATAA
>DASWWE010000213.1:0-13827 GCA_036406055.1 Flavipsychrobacter sp.
ATTTTTAACGGCAACTAAAGAGGATATTCAAAACCTGGTTTCTTTCAGAGAAGGCGAGGTAAAACTGGGAGAAAAGGTTCAGGTAATTGGGGATGGCGGTTCTTTAAAAGACAATAGTGCCAAATTTGTGATGATAGGTACACCTGAAGACATTGGTGTGCGTGCCAATGGTGGGGTAGGCGGTGCTCATACCATATGGCCACAGGCACTAAAAGCATTGCTGAATGTGCAGGATACCAATATGCTGCATGGGGAAGAAATACTGGTGCTGGGCGCTTTCGACTTTACTGAAGAAATGAATGCATCTGAAACGATGGATGTGGTAGAGTTGCGCAATATAGTTAGTACTATAGATGATGCAGTTTTTCCGGTTATTAGACAGATAGCTGAAGCGGGTAAAATACCTATAGTAATAGGGGGTGGTCACAATAATGCTTATCCCATACTGAAAGGTGTTTCATTAGCTATTAATAAGCCGCTGAACTGCATAAACCTTGATGCCCATTCTGATTATCGGAGGATGGAAGGCCGGCATAGTGGAAACGGCTTCAGGTATGCACACAGGGAAGGCTATTTGTGTAAATATGAAGTAGTGGGCTTGCATGAAAATTACAATGCGCAGGATATATTAGATGAGTTAAAAGATGATCCTGATCTGCATTTTTCCTTTTATGAAGACATATTTATCAGGGAAAAGCTAAGCTATTATGAGGCTGTAAGAAATGCTATAGACCGCGCCTATGGCAAGCCTACAGGCATTGAAATTGACGTGGACTGCATAGAAAATGTACTATCGAGTGCAATGACACCATGCGGTATCAGTACGGTACATGCCAGGCAATATATTAGCTGGTGTGCGCGCAGCCTGCATCCCGCGTATCTGCATATTGCAGAAGGGGCGGCTACTTTACGGGATGGCAGGACGTCTGCTACTAATGCAAAGCTGATAGCTTACCTGGTAACAGATTTTATCAAAGCACATCAAAACCGCGATAGGCACAAATAGTTTTAAAGTGTTGTAGCTGAAAAGGTATCTCCATCTTCTACGTTGCCACTTTCATAGCCTTTTTTAAACCAGTACATACGTTGGGCAGATGTGCCATGGGTAAACGCGTCAGGTACTACTTCCCCTGTAGTTTGCTGCTGCAATCGGTCGTCTCCAATTGCATTGGCTGCATTTAATGCCTCTTCAATGTCGCCAACTTCCAGTATTTTATTAGTTTTTTCTGCATAGTGCGCCCAAACACCGGCATAGAAATCTGCTTGCAATTCCAGCCTTACAGATAACTGATTGTATTCTGTTTCACTTATCTTTCCACGCATTTTCTGCACTTTGTCTGATACACCTAATAAATGTTGGATATGGTGGCCTACCTCATGCGCAATAACATAGGCCATAGCAAAATCGCCGGGTGCATTAAACCGTTGCCTGAGTTCGTTGTAAAAAGATAAATCCACATAGAGCTTTTCATCTGCAGGGCAATAAAATGGACCTGTTGCTGAACTGGCCCCACCACAGGCAGATGCTACAGATTGCTGAAATGTTACAAGCTTGGGTTCGCGATAAGCTGCACCAAATTTTTCGGGAAATACTTTGTTCCATACATCTTCTGTTTCAGCCAATATAACACTAACAAATTCCCGGTCTTCTTTTTCTTTGGCAGTCGTTTCTGTTGTAACCTGTTGATTGGGGATGCTTTGTTGTAATATCTGCGATGGGTCGCCACCAAGAAAGTAAACAATAACGGCCAATACCAGCGCGCCAATACCGCCCCCCACTATCCTGAAGCCACCACCGCGGCCCGCATCTTCAAAATTGTCACTTTGTCTTCTTCCTTTCCAGAGCATAGTAATTGGTTTTCAGTAAATATATATAACTAATGTTGTTTTATGTGTTTGTGGTTGCTGGTATGTAACTAATTATGAATGCTTAAAGGCATTATTTTTTATCTTACTTATAAACCAGTAAAAATAATACCATGGCAGGTAAAGAAAAATCATCCGGCTTTGTATCCTTTTTCAACAAATTTGCAGCAGCAGCCACCGAGGCTACCGGTCGGCCGGCCGCCTTTATCATTGCCACCCTTATTATTATAGTCTGGGCAGTTACGGGGCCTTTATTCAACTATTCGGAAACCTGGCAACTCATTATAAATACGGGCACAACAATTATTACTTTCCTGATGGTTTTCATCATACAACATTCACAGAACAAAGATACACTAGCCCTGCAATTGAAACTAAATGAACTTATTGCCGCCAATCAACATGCCAGCAATCGCCTGATAGATATTGAAGACCTTACAGATGAAGAACTAAAGACTCTGAAGCAGTTTTATATAAAATTGTCTCAGCTGGCTGAAAAGAATAATGATTTGTTTTCTACACATTCTGTAGATGAAGCTATGGATGTGCATGAAGAAAAGAGGGCGGTATTAGAGAAAAGAAAAAAAACTAAGAATTAGCTCAAAGTAAAGCCGGGCAAGAATACCCGGCTATTCACCTTATGTGCTCTATGTTAGCTTTTTTAGTAGAATTGACATGATTGTATTCTGCAAATTGCAGGTTTCTTTGCTCTTTTTATCATGCAAGTTAAAAGGTAGCCATTCAGGCTTTCTGATAAGAATAAACAGTGGCAAAATCGCTATGATATCCATAGCTTGTCATAGTAGACCGCGGAACTTATAACACCGTTGGGGACAAAAATATATTTATTTGCAACAGAAGTTAACTACTCTTTATATGTGAAATACAGTATAAATTAGTAGTTGCAATAATGGTATGCCGTTATTACTTTTATTAATAACGATAAGGCCTGCATTGATTGCAGGCCTTATCGTTATTTACAAGAGCGTGACCTATTTCATGTTCTCTTGTTTGTTCATCGCCTTATCTTCTCTCTTTTCGTCCTTTATCATTTTGCGGTTGTGCCATTTGCCATCCATAGATATCATATCCCCGTTCTGCATCATTTTACTCGATCCATCGGCCATTATTACAGTGCCGTTGGGATTCACTTTTGTGCCGTCTGTAAGTGTTACTTCTTGTTTTACTTCTGTTTTCTTGCCATCTTTCATCATCCAGACTTTACCGTCTTTCATTTTTACGCCGTCTTTATGATCACCATCGCCGGCTTGTACCGGCAGGTATGTAAAGCTGAATGCAAGGAATACCAGAAATGCAATAAATCGTTTCATATGGTTGTTGTTTAGTGTTAGATATATAGTTAAAGAACTATGCCTTTAACTGTTAGAATCATAACTACCTGATTTAGAATATCTGTATCGGCTGGACGGTGTGGGGTACAGAATTACCCTTCAAAAAAAAGAAAGCCAACCTAAATAGGTGGCTTTCGTATGAATCAGCAAGTAAGAGTATGCTTAAAATGGCGTATCGTCATCTTCCGGCATCGGGCGTTGACGCAATGGTGATGGCGGCATAGGCGTATCATCATCAAAATTGAAATCATTGGCTTTAGATGGCAATGTTTGGAATCCGCTGGGTATAAACATTTTGCTACCGCCGAAATCACTAGTATCCCTGTCGCGGCCGCGAATGCCGGCACCGGGATTATCACCGGGTGTAGGCGGCATAAAACCACCACCACCGCCGCCAAAGTTGCCTCCACCGAATCCGCCGAAGTTTTCAGGTGGAAGATCCACAAACTTCTGGTATTCCTTTATGAAGCGTACCTTAACGGTATCTGTACTACCGTTACGGTGCTTGGCAATGTGTATATGTGTTTCACCATCAATGGGTTGCCCCATGGCATCGTTGTTAATGCCGTAGTATTCCGGACGATACAGGAACATAACCATATCCGCATCCTGTTCAATGGCTCCTGATTCCCTAAGATCACTCAATTGCGGCACCTTACTTTCTTTACGGCTTTCAACTGAACGGTTCAGCTGAGACAGGGCGATGATAGGTATTTCAAGCTCTTTTGCCAGTGCTTTCAGGTCGCGCGATATTTTAGATATCTCCTGTTCACGATTACCGCCACCATTTACACTAGCCTGCATCAGCTGCAAGTAATCTATTATAATTAGTTGAATGTCATGCTTTTGTTTCAGCCTACGCGCCTTTGCACGCAGCTCAAATATATTTAGGGCAGCCTGGTCGTCCAGAAAGATAGGTGCAGCAGCCAGTTTGTTCATGCGCTGGGTCATCTGCACAAACTCATGTTCCTGCATACGACCTTTGGTAATGGCTTCCATGCTTACCTCTGTTACGGCCGCTAGCATCCTTTTTACCAGCTGGCCGGCACCCATCTCAAGCGAGAAGAAGGCTACAGGGAATGGTTTAGGGCTATGCATGGCTGCATTCATAGCCAGGTTAAGACAGAAGGCCGTTTTACCCACCGCCGGACGGGCAGCCAGGATGATGAGGTCGGTTTTTTGCCAGCCACTCGTCAATTTATCAAGCGGCTCAAAGGTAGAAGGGACACCGGTAAGGTCGTCTTTCTTGTTTTTTGCCTCTTCAATTTCGTGTACCGTTTTTACCAATACTTCCTTCAGACTTTTAAAATTCTTACGAAGGTGTTTATCGGTTATCTCGTACAGGTTACTTTCTGCTTTGTCCAGCAGGTCAAATACATCGGTACTATCCTCGTATGCATCGCCTATAACCTGGCCGGAAATACGAATGAGTTCCCTTTGAATGAATTTTTCCATGACAATACGAGCGTGTGCCTCCACGTGGGCACTAGATACAACGCTCATTGTCAATCTGGTAAGAAAATAAGCACCACCTACAATCTCCAGTTCATTGCTACGTCTCAGTTCTTCTGTTACCGTCAGTAGATCAACAGGCATACCCTTATCGAAGAGGCGCCTGATGGCTGCATATGTTTTTTGGTGGGCATCTACATAAAAACAGTCTTCGCTCTGAATAATTTCTAATACTTCTGCCAATTTGTCCTTTTCCAACATCACTGCGCCTAAGACCGCTTCTTCCAGTTCAGGTGCTTGTGGTGGTACTTTACCATACACCAGGTTGGTAATGTCCGGCTTGCGGTTCCTGGTGTTTCCAAACTCTTTTTTAATGTTTACTGCCATTTTTAGGGGTCGTCTTTTATCTCTGTTGTAATTCTGTTGTTCTAAATCCGCGTCCTGTGCCGTTCATGCTATTTTAACCTTCCGGTAATACGCGCTTAATATTTCCGTAACGTAAAAGCGTATTAAAGAGAGCTAAAATTTAGGGCGGAGGACTAATGTATAACGAAAAAGGAGGGCGCAAAAATTTTCGGAAATAATATTTATTATGCCATATTTCACAGCTTACGCACTCGCTTGTTCACATACCTATCATTATTCCCTTATTATATCCACAAATTTACAGCCTAAATCACGTTAATACACATCGTGTCCACAAAAAACTGTTAATAAAGTTTTTTAAAAAGGATTTCGGTAAAAGGATGCGATTTGCTATAAACATGCGCGCCTTGGGCTATCTTTACAACAAAATTTATTAAAAACAGATGACCATATCTTACCAGTGGCTCCTGCAGTACCTGCCGGAAGCATTGCCGGTGGCTGAATTGAGTAAAATATTGACCTCCATAGGATTGGAAGTAGAAGCGGTTGAAAAATCGGAAGCCATACCCGGAAGCCTTGAGGGGCTTGTGATTGGGGAAGTGCTTTCTTGTCATAAACACCCCAATGCCGATAAGCTGAGCGTAACTAAAGTGTCTATAGGCAATGGTTTGGAATTGGGCATTGTATGCGGCGCACCTAATGTGGCGGCTGGTCAAAGAGTTGTGGTGGCCACTGTAGGCACTACGGTTCACCCAACTGAAGGGGAACCATTCCTGATAAAAAAAGCAAAAATACGGGGCGAAGAAAGCGCCGGTATGATATGTGCAGAGGATGAAATAGGCCTGGGTAAAAGCCATGCAGGCATTATGATACTGCCGGCAGACGCCAAGGTAGGTATGCCTGCAGCTGAATACTTCAAAGTTCCCGAACCGGATTATGCAATACATATAGGCCTTACGCCCAACCGTAGCGATGCTATGAGCCATATGGGCGTGGCACGAGATGTATGTGCTTTCCTGACACATCACAAAGGAACCTCTTATCAATCGAAACTACCTGAAGTAATACTGCCGGCTAAAGGCAATGCTTCTGTGGACATACAAGTAAATGTAAAAGCACCAGAAGCCTGCGCCAGGTATTGCGGTATTGGAATGGCAGGTGTGAAAGTAGGTGAATCGCCGGCATGGCTGCAACAGAAACTACGCACCATAGGTGTACGCAGCATCAATAACGTGGTAGATATTACCAACTATGTGCTGCATGAATATGGCCAGCCACTGCATGCTTTCGATGCAGACAAGATAAAAGGTGGCATTGTTAACGTACAATTCCTGCCGCAAGGAACTGTGTTTTTATCGCTGGATGAGAAAGAACGCAAGGTGAATGATAACGACCTGATGATATGTGACAGCACCGATGGTATGTGCATAGCAGGTGTATTTGGCGGGCTTAATAGCGGAGTGAGTGATACTACCACCAACATCTTTTTAGAGAGTGCTTATTTCGATCCTATGCACGTGCGTAGAACATCGATGCATCATGGATTGCGTACAGATGCCGCTACACATTTTGAAAAAGGTGTAGACATCAACAATGTAATACCTGCCCTGAAACGTGCTGCTGCATTAATAGTTGAAATAGCTGGCGGTACCATAGCATCAGATATTACAGATGTGCAGGCAAGGATATTGGAGCCGGTAACAGTTAGTGTAAGCTATGATTACATTCGTTCTTTAAGTGGCAAGGAGTATAGCAAAGAGGCAATCAAAGGCATACTGGTTGCACTTGGTTTTGTAATAGAAAGTGAGAATGATACAACACTAATGTTGCAAGTGCCAACTAATAAAACAGACGTAAAACAGCCGGCAGATATAGTTGAAGAGATACTTCGCATAGATGGACTTGACCAGGTAGTGATGCCGGAAAGACTGAATATCTCGCTGACGCGCCCGATGGTGAATGACAGGCAACTGCGTGAGAAGAATGCCAACCATCTTACAGGTAAAGGCTTTAGTGAGATTGTTACCAATTCTATTGTTAACAGCAAATATTATCCGGAACGTACAGATCTTGTACGTATGCTGAACAGCCTGAGCAGCGAGCTGGATGTGCTGCGCCCTTCGATGCTGGAGAGCGGTTTGGAAGTAATACAGTATAACTGCAACCGAAAAAACAATGACCTGGCACTATATGAGTTTGGGAAGATATACCAGCTTGAAAATGGTGGTTATAAAGAAACACATCAGCTGGCATTATATATAACCGGCAATGTAACAAGCCAGTCATGGAATCAAAAACCTGTTAAAGCTGATAGCTTTTACTTGAAAGGTATTATTCAAAGCTTGCTGTTGCAAAGTGGCATCAGCAAAGCCAGCATTGGCTATGATGAACAAGGCGCTGCCTGGATGTGGAAGAATGAAGTATTATGCAGAGTGGCAGATGTAGATGCGGCAAAACTGAAGGCTTTTGAAATAAAGCAGGATGTGCTGTATGCGGTTATCAATTGGGATGTATGGCAAAAAGCCAATGCAGCCAACAAGATAAAATATGCAGAAGTAGCTAAGTTTCCGGCCGTAGACCGTGACCTTGCCATTGTACTGGATAAACATGTATCTTACCATGAGGTGCAGCAGGTAACGGAACAATTGAAAATAGATGCTTTGCAGAAGTTTGGATTGTTTGATGTATTTGAAAGCGAAAAGCTGGGTGCCGGTAAAAAATCGTATGCACTGAGCTACACCTTCCAGGTGCAGGACCGTACGCTTACAGATACTGAGATAGAACAACTGATGCAGCAATTGATAGGTGCATATAAAAACAAACTGCAAGCTCAAATACGCGAATAATGCAGGAGTTGACACTACTTAATGACAAACTGGATAGACTGCTGAAGAAGTACACGGAGCTTCAGGCGGAAAATAAGCGCCTGAAAGAGACCGTTAATACACAACTGAAATCCATAGAAACATTAAATGGCAAGCTGGCATTACTGGAAGAGAACATGATGGCAGCAAGCATTGGCACCGCGATGCTAAACGATGGCGAGAAACAAGTAGTGAAGAAACAACTGGATTCAGTATTGGCAGAAATAGATAAAATACTGGCTACCCTTAATGACTAAGCTTAGGTATATACTCCTGTTTTTATTTTTGGGGATAGTAATAGCTGCATGCAATAGAGTGGCGGATCCCTGCCTGCAACCACGCAGTGTATATATGCTTTTGGGCACTTATCGTCCCGCAGATACGGGCAGTAATGGTATAGATTCTTTTTTGCCTAAGGGAATAGTAAGATACATAGATAATGGCGTAATAGCAGACAGTGGTGCTAAAAAGAATAAATTTTTTATCCAACTATCGCCCCAGGCTACAGTAATAAAACTGCTGGTAAGTACTGATTCTACCATCGCGGGAACAGATACCATCACTTTTGAGTATGACAGGAAACTCACCTTTATATCTACCGCATGTGGCTATACATACCACTATACTATCAAGAACGTAGCGTGGACGAATTATAATATAGATTCTGTAGTAGTAAAAAATCCAGAAATAAACGGAACTGCTAATATTGAACATGCCAAGATATTTTACTAGCATATTAATATTGTTATTGCTTGGAATGGCATTTCCACTTCATGCGCAAGACGATGATGAAGAGGAAAATAAACCTGTGATAACAGATAGTGTAAAGCAATTACGTTTTAGCTTTGACATCAGTAAGCCCATACTAAATGCCTTGTTTAAAGAAAGGCAGGCATATGAGATCGAGATAGATTATTACCACAAAAAAGATATCTATTTTGTAGCAGAAGGCGGATGGGGTAGTGGTAAACTGGATTCTACCTACCTCAACTACAGCAGTACGAATGTATTTGGAAAAATAGGTTTTAATAAAAGCCTTTTAGCACGTTTGTTCCCTAATGATTGGGATATGGCTTTTATAGGCCTGCGTTATGGTTTGGGTATTATACAACGCAGCGATGCTACTTATGTTATCAAGAACGACCTGTGGGGTAATACCATGGGCAGCATTCCCGGCAAGAGCATGACAGCGCACTGGATGGAAGTGAATGGCGGCGTGAGGGTAGAACTGGCCAAAGGCCTGTTTGCGGGTTGGAATATACGCGGTAAGTTTCTGCTGAATGGTAAACAATTTAAAGAACTGCCACCACCTTATATAGCCGGGTACGGCAAAGGCGGTAAAAATAGCATATTCGATTTCAATTTTTACCTGTGCTATGCCATCAGGTGGAAAAAGTAAAGGCTGCACTCTCTGCAGCCTTTATTGTTACTGACCAAATAACTTGGTTATATCTTTAAAATCTACATCGCCATCTTTATCCTTATCCAAACCAAACTGACTACCTAATGTATTGATGGTATTCTGTATACCACCGCTGCCAGTAAGTGAACCCAACATACTTTGCAGGTCGAGGCTGTTGTTGTTTGTACCATTTGAAAGGCTGCCCAGTATTTTAGGAAGCAAACCAGCAGCAATATTCTTTGCAGACTCGGTATTGATACCAAACTTACTTGCGATATTGCCGGCCATGCCTTCTGATAACTGGTTAACTGTACCACTGTCATGATTACCTTTTATCAGGTCCGTTACCTGCTCCAGTTTGCCATTCTGTATCATTTGCTGCAGGCTAGAGAACAAAGAAGAACCCGCCTCTTGTATCACACCTTCATTATGCTCGTTCGGAACATCCTGGTTTTCTACAATAGATTGCTGACTATGCTGCCTTACAATCTGCATTAACTGGTCTAACATACGCACTGTTTTTGAAGGTAATAAAAATCAATTAGCACTACAAATTAACGATTATTTAGATGGCAACAACGCAACCGGCGTTGGTAATAATTTCATAATGCAGTCTACAGGATGCCGGTGTTCACGCTGCTCTTATTCAGCATAGCTTCTATTTCTTTTTCTTTCTTCAATACCTGTAGCCGTGTAGGCGAAAAGATCCATGTAGCGCGCAGCCTGTTCAGCCTGTCTTTAGGTGGCAGGAATATGAGTCGCTTGAACCAGGTCCACGCAGCAAACTGCCTAAACACTCCCGAGAGCTTCACAAAATATACCACGGTAGAACTATCACAATTATCCAGCAGGTTTTGCAGCTCTTCCGTATCTGTAAGTGATGATATACATAATACAGTACCCGTACGCGGATTAAAATACTGTTGCAATGACTTGCCACCATTCCATGTGCTGTTGCTTATTATCCGAGCGGCCTTTTCATCATCTGGTAACTGTTCCGGTATATTAAAATCCTGGTCGGGAATATAGCGTAGTGCCCATTCTTTCTTTGCCAATGTATCATACACCGTCCATACATTATTCTTATAATAATTGAGCATTTCCTTCTGGTAGCCATCACCCATCCATTGCTTCTTCAAAGCATTGACGAAGGATGCATAAAAATAAAGGTGTGATGCATAAGGCTCATACATTTCAGGCACACGTACTACCAGCTCCCTGTTCTTGGCATATACTTTCCATACGATGCGCCTTACATCATCTCCCGACTCGAAGTCTTTATAGTTCAGGTATTCTCCTTCTACACGTCTTAGCTGGTCCACACGTACATCCATACTTTCCGTCTTCTTCGGATATACATCTTTATCATCATCAGCTTCTAATACAGGCGGTTGATAAAAATGTCCGCCAATGGGCTGCGAAACAGCAAATGAACAAAGGTGCAGCATATCTTCAAAAAAGATAAAGCCGCCTTTCAGTTCATACTCCTTTATATCTGGCAGTTCCATACGGCTGCGCCCCGTGATAGCGGCACGCCATATGCTTTTCTCTTTTCGTTTGTTTGACAGAAGCGAAAACTTCTCCGTCATTTCTTTATCATCATAGAATAGCCTGCCTTTTACAAAGCCCAGTATCGGTCTCCGTACTCCCTCTATCAGCGCATTGAGAAACAGCTTATTCTTTTTACCGTTTACTGTCTCGGTTGTAAACGATACCTGCAGCTTGTATTGCTTGCTCTTTTTTAGCCACATGTAATAGAGCCATGTACCTATAGCACTGAGAACAGATAATACAATCAGGCCGAGAATGAACCAGAATACTACCTTCCCCATCAGTATAATAAATGGGCGAAATGGAGCTACTTCGTCTTTATTCAGCGGTTGATACAGTATGCGGTAGCCTACATAGGCGGCCAAACCACACAAAAACGTATTGATGGTAAAGGGGAAATACTGAGCGTAATATCTTATCAGCTTTGCTAGCTGGTTCTTCTTCATAAGTCAATGGGCAATGTACCTGTCGCACTGGTAAGTTAGTACGAATATGGAAATTACCTGTCGTTGTTTCTTGTTATGAAAATAACGAATTGTATATCAATAAGATGTTAAATAGTTATCATGAATTAATATTATTATGAATATTGTTTTAGTAAATTTATGATACCCACTATTAGAAACTAAACATATGAAACAGATCATTCTTTTTTCAGCAATTATGCTGACATCTATTCATCTATATGCGCAACCCGGGAGGGGATATGTAAGGGATGCCATCGAGCGTAAGTATGAAGATGACAATAAAGGCAGCAAAGCTAAAGGTGAGGCCTGGCTAAGCGATATGATGAACGGAAAAACAGAATCTTCATATTCTTTCCCTATCTCCATCAATATGCATGTAACGAGTTATAAAGACGGGGAAAAGAAAGATGAAAGTGATATTCTATACTATCTGAACGGTTCGCAGAAATACTTTGGCTTTAAGCCGGTAGATGAAAAGAAGAAAAAGAAGAAGGATGAAATGTTCATGATATACGATAACAAGAACAATAGCATGATAACCTTGAATGACGATGAGAAAACAGGTATGGCTATCAATATCAATTCCTTTATGAGTGCGGATGCACAAGCACGCAGGGGGCAGGGGTACGACAATGGCCCTATCAGCGATGTAAAATGTAATAAAACAGGCAAAACAAAAACGATACTAGGGTATACTTGCAGCGAATATGTATGTATAGACGAGGAGCGCAACCGTAAAACAGAAGTATGGGTGACTACCAAACTGAATATTGATATATCACAAAGCTTTGCACGTAGTCCGTATTCATATCTTGCCACCGGTAAAAACACAGGTGGCTTTATGATGGAGGCTACCCACTACAAGAACAACCAGATAGAAAGTAAAATGGAAGTAACGAATGTAAATGAAAGCGCTAATGTTACGAAGAACATTAGCGACTATAAAATGGGGCCTAGATAATAACGTTATTCTACTAGCTTAATACCACTCTGCGTGAATTCTATCTTACGCTGTTTGTACAAAGCACCGGTAGCCATTTTGAATACCTTTTTGCTGATCCCGAAGAAGTCATAGATGTCTTCGGGATCGCTTTTATCATGATATGGCAGGTAGCCATTGTTTTCTGCCAACAGGCGTAATATCTTATCCGTTTCGCTCTCTACCTTTTTATAACCGGCTTCGCCCAGTGCAACGTCTATCTTATTGTCTTCACGAATGGTTTTTACAAAGCCTTTTTCTTTATCACCTATTTCCAGCTCCCTGAAAACTTCGTTATAATGCAATACACCTGTATGTAGGTTATTAATGATGACTTTATAGCCGATATCTGTACGCTGGTATATCAACATGTCTACAGCGTCTTTCTCTTTTACAGTAAGCTCATCGTTGCTCAGATAGCGCTCTATTCGCTGCGTAGCTGCAATCCTGCCGGTACGTTCGTCAATGTATAGCTTTACGATGTAGCTATCGCCTTCATGTATACGGGTAGTTTGTTGCGATAATGGCAAGAAAACATCTTTCATTAACCCCCAGTCAAGAAAAGCGCCTTGTTTAGTAGTGCCAACTACCTTTAATAATGCAATATCATCCACCTGGGCAAATGGCTTTTGAGTAGTGGCTATGATTCTATCATCAGAGTCATGATATAAAAATACTTCTACCTCGTCATGTTCTTTCAGTCCGGCAGGTACGAACCGTTTGGGTAATAATATTTCCCCTGCATCATTACCATCCAGGTACATACCGAAATCCACTTTCTTTATTACCCTTAGTTTATTGTATCTGCCAATTTGTATCATGTGTATTTAATAGTGGGCAAAGGTAAGATATTGTTCAGTCTTGTTATTTTTTACCTATGTTACCCAAGTGAGTATATTTGAATCCCGTAAAGTATTTTAGGCCATACCCCATCATCCTATCAAAGGAAGAGTGCGCCAGAAGCATAAGGCCGGCGAATATTACATACTCATTATTGATTAGCAGGCCAATCAATGCAACTACTAAGGCGATTCCTTTGTGGTGGCAAAAGTTATACATAGTAGCTCCCACTTTATTATTGATTGCATATCCTAGCATACTGATATCTGCACTAAAAAATGCAATAAAATACATCCAACCACTAATGGGTAAATGCAATAAAGTAGCCAGGTAAATGGTAATTATGGCCATTGCCAATTCTTCAGTCTTAATAATATGTTTCATTGTTTTAATTTGATACAAAGGTCTGATAGATATCAAACCTTTGAATTGACATTTATCAAGAATTACCGAAGCGATTTTTTTCGTAACCTGCTCATGGTTTCCGGTGTCATACCAAGCATAGACGCCAGGTATTGAAGAGGCACCTGATTAAATAAGTCCGGTTGTAAGGATAGTAACTGCTGAAAACGCTCTTCCGCAGTCATAAACAGATGGCTATTTACACGCTCTTCCAAAATGATAAAGCATTTGGCAATAAACAGTTTTTCCAGCTTATGCCATTCTGGTATGCTTTCACCAAGATTAA
>DASWWE010000214.1:0-23372 GCA_036406055.1 Flavipsychrobacter sp.
TATGCTCAGACAGTCGCAACAGCAGAGGTTATTACAAATTTTATCGCCACAACAGATTCAGCTCTTGAACCTGCTGCAGGTACCTACTGCCAACCTGGAGGAACGCATTAAAGAAGAACTGGAAGAAAACCCTGCACTGGAATTAGGTAACGAGGAAGGTAATACGGGAGATGAATACGGACTGGACAATGAGAACAGCGACGACTACAGCGATGAAAGTGAGGATGTAGAACTGAGCAGCGACAGTGCCGAAAAAGTGGACCTGGACGATTTTTTGCGCCATGAAGATGACGACGGTGGCGGTGACTATAATGATGGGTATTACGGCGACACCGAAAGTGAACGCCCTGAAGCCCCGGTAAGAGTAGAAACCAGTTTTCACGAATATGTACTGGACCAACTGGGTATGCTGGAACTGGATGAGCGCAGCCATGCCATAGCCGAACAGATAATAGGCAGCATGGATGAAGATGGCTACCTGCGCCGCGAAATAACGGCACTGGTGGACGACCTGGCATTTGGCCAGAATATATATACCAGTGTAGAAGAAGTAGGCGAGCTGATAGGCCGTATACAACAGTTTGACCCACCGGGTGTGTGTGCATGGACACTGCAGGAATGCCTGCTACTACAACTAAAACGCCTGCCACAAAACACAGCAGTGAAAAATGCCATAGAAATCATTGACAGGCATTTCAACGAATTCATAAAGAAACATTACGATAAAATACAACGCCAGCTGGGACTGAATAATGAGGCCTTTAAAGAGGTTATCAATATCATCATCAAGCTAAACCCCAAGCCTGGGTCGGCCTTTGCTATAGTGAATAAGGCAGAAAGCTATATCATACCCGATTTCTTTGTTTTTAACAACAATGGCGTATTGGAGCTTTCTCTGAACGCAAAGAATGCACCCGAATTGCGGGTATCGGAAGGCTATAAAGAAATGATGCGTGCTTACGACCGTGGCGATAAAAAAGATAAGCGCCAAAAGGAAGCACTGATATTTATAAAACAGAAACTGGATGCAGCTAAATGGTTTATAGATGCCATAAAACAGCGCCAGCACACCCTGCTGCAAACGATGCAGGCCATCATA
Source organism: Flavipsychrobacter sp. (assembly GCA_036406055.1). Taxonomy (GTDB): domain Bacteria; phylum Bacteroidota; class Bacteroidia; order Chitinophagales; family Chitinophagaceae; genus Polluticoccus. Next base: position 1,100 of record DASWWE010000214.1, read on the forward strand.
GATTTTCAAACAGAGTTTTTCCTAACAGGGGATGAAACAACCTTGAAACCTATGATACTGAAAGATATAGCCCAGATAACCGGGTTGGACGTATCTACCGTTTCGCGTGTGGCAAACAGCAAGTTTGTGCAAACGGAATTCGGTACTTATAAATTAAAATACTTCTTCTCTGAAGCCCTGCAAACGGAAAATGGTGAAGAAGTATCTACAAGAGAGGTAAAGACCATACTGAACGATATCATTGGCGGGGAAAATAAGCGCAAACCGTATTCTGACGAAAAGCTTACGGAGATGCTACAGGAGAAAGGATATAATATAGCACGCCGCACTGTTGCCAAATACCGGGAACAACTGAATGTACCGGTAGCACGACTCCGAAAAGAACTGTAAAATATACCCCCTATGTCTTTCGATACGCTATTGGCAAATAAGCCGCAATCTATTCAGCAAATAGCCATGCAATTGAAAGGGTTGGCGCTGAGAACCGATAAACATATACAAGAGCATGTATATGGTGGTGAAAAAGTGAAGGTAGCACTGTATAGCATCGGTAACATTAACAATGTGCTGTTTGGTATTCAACCCGCAGAGAAATGCTGCATTCTTTACCTCCATTTTACGGAAACGGCCGATACTATGTCGCTAAAACTGGAAGGTGATGGTAAACATGCCAAGCATGTGAAGATAGCTGAAATGACAGAAGAGCTGGCGCTGGAACTAAAGCAGGTAATGAAGAATATATTGAAGGCCAGCAAGGTGCATTAACGTTCGTCCCTGTCCTCTTCAAATTTTTGAGCTACGGCATCCAACGCTTCGTAAAACGCTTCTCCGTATTTGCGGATAATCGGCTCTTTCAGGAATTTATAAACAGGGACCTGCAATTTTTTACCCAGCTTGCAGGCAGGGCGGCACATTTTTTTGCGCGGCTCGTAGTTTACGGCTTCGTAGCCATTCATATCCTTGATGCGTATGGGATACAGGTGGCAGGAAATAGGTTTATGAAACCCGATCTCCCCAGCTCTGAAGGCTTTTTCAAATGCACATTTCACAATGCCCACTTCATCTGTATAGGCATATACACAAATACCGCCATTAACGGTAGGTGTTACATACCCAAACTCATCATCTATAGTATGGGTACCTTGCCTTTCTACTTCGTCAATGTATTCAGGAAGCAGGTATTTTTTGATTTTGGGGTAGGCTTCTGCTATAATATGTGTTTCCTCTTCGGTTAGCGGTGCACCACAATCGCCATCTACACAGCATCCGCCTTTGCAGCTATTAAGGTCGCAAACAAACTTTGCTTCTACCACCTCATCGCTCAAAAGCACATTATCTATCGCTATCATCCGGAAATAAAATAAGAGCGCAAAGATACTACATATTCAGGTAGTTCATCAGCAGGTTGTAACGGTCTATCATGCCTTCATCCTGCGAACTGTCACCAAATACTTCCAGCACTTTATAATTGTAACGCTCCAGCGCTGCTACGATGCCTCCCAGGTTGGTACGGTTGGTCTTCAGTGTTATTTCCAGCTTGCCGGTAGCACGGTTGCTGAATATTTGTGTGCTAATCAGCAGCACTTCTTCGCTTTCGCAAATACGGGCTATTTCTGTAAGGCTGTAATTACGCGGGTCTATTTCCAGTACTATGATACCACCGGGGTTATCCAGACCGCTTTTTTCTGTAATGTATTTCAGCAGGTCGTTGCGGGTAATAGCACCCACATAAGTGTTTTCATTATCCACTACCGGTACGATGGAAAGATTTTGCTGGTGTGCCAGGCGCAAGGCATCGTATGGGTGGCCGCTGGCCAATACTGCAGGGCGGTAACTAAGTTCGGCCGCATCTAGTTTGGTGTCCGGGTCGGCCATATCCAGCAGGTCGTTTTCCTGCACCAGGCCCATATATTTCTCATCTGCCACTACGGGCAATTGTTCCAGGTTGTTCTCATCCATCAGCGAAAGGGCTTTATCGCCGGTATCTGACGGGATGAGCGTTGGTACGATAGGGGATATTAATTGCTCTGATATCATTGTCTTATCCGTTTGCCGTTATCCAAATATAACAATGCAAATTGCGCACCAGTTCGGTACGATTTTGCATTTTTCACTTGCACATGACAATTTATGAAATTTTTATCCTTTATGCTTCGCCAGGAACGCGTCAAGTATTTTATTGAACTCTCCCGGTACTTCCATCATAGGTGCGTGGCCGCATTTATCTATCCAGTGCAATTCTGAATTAGGTATCAGTTTTTTGAATTCTTCAGCCACCATAGGCGGTGTAATGGTATCGTTCTTACCCCATATCAGGCAGGTAGGCACCTTTATTTCCTGTAATTCATCGCCCAGGTTGTGGCGTATGGCCGATTTTGCCAGTGAAATGATTTTCAGTACTTTAAGCCTGTTATTGGTAATGGAATATACTTCGTCTACCAGTTCTTTGGTAGCCACTGTAGGGTCGTAGAAAGTAAGTTCCGTTTTTTTACGGATGTATTCGTAGTCGCCGCGTTTAGGATAGGTTTCACCCATACCGTTCTCAAACAAGCCGGAACTACCCGTTAAGGTTATAGTTTTAACTGAATCCTGATGCTTCAGCGTATAAACAAGCCCTACGTGCCCGCCCAGGGAGTTGCCCAACAGGTGCACATTTTTAAGCTCTTTTGCGTCAATAAATTTCTGGACATATTTAGCCAGCCCGGAAACGGTTGTATCCAGCAGTGAAAGGTCGAACAGGGGAAGCATCGGAATAAAAACCTTATGCGTCAACTTGAAATGGTCAACGAGGTCTTTAAAGTTGCTTAACGCACCAAAAAGGCCGTGCAGGAGCACCAACGGCTCGCCTTCACCTTCTTCTACAAACCTGAATTTGCCTAGTTGTTTGATTTCGTATTGCATCACCTGTAAATGGTTGTGCTAAAATACTACTGTTTCTCAAAAAAACATAAGTTTTGGCATAGACGGTAACAATTTGTTGACGGATAGACAGATACATAAAACAATACAAACATTTATAAAACCGATATTTTCACATTTCATCATCATTCATTCCTGTTACCTTTGCAGTGCATTTTCAGAAGGCTATATGTTGCAGTATTACAGTGCGTCTTTAACATCTTACAAAAGACTAAAAACCCGTGAAGTAAAAGTTGGTGACCTGCTATTGGGCAATGGCAACCCGATACGGATACAAACCATGACCACCACCGATACAATGGATACTGCCGCCACTGTGGCACAAACCATACGTTGTATAGAAGCAGGTGCAGAACTGGTACGCATCACCGCGCCCAGCAAGAAAGAGGCCGAGAACCTGCGGGTGATAAAAGAGCAACTGAAAGCACAGGGTTATAATATGCCACTGGTAGCCGATATACACTTCACACCCAATGCCGCCGAAATAGCTGCGCGCATCATAGAAAAAGTGCGTGTGAACCCAGGTAACTATATCGATAAGAAGAAGTTTGACATCATAGAATATACAGATGCGGAATACGGTGCAGAAATAGACCGCATACGCGAACGCTTTACACCGTTGGTGAAAATATGCAAGGAGTATGGCACTGCCATGCGCATAGGTACCAACCACGGCTCGCTTAGCGACCGGATTATGAGCCGCTATGGCGATACGCCAATAGGTATGGTAGAAAGTGCTATGGAATTTCTGCGCATAGCGCGTAATGAAAACTACCACCAGATAGTATTGAGCATGAAATCGAGCAACCCGCAGGTGATGGTGCAAGCATACCGTTTGCTGATACAGCAAATGGATAATGAGTTTGGCGAATGCTATCCGCTGCACCTGGGTGTAACGGAAGCAGGCGATGGCGAAGACGGCCGTATAAAGAGCGCCATAGGCATCGGCACCCTATTGGAAGATGGTATTGGTGACACGATACGTGTATCGCTAACGGAAGACCCTGAGTTTGAAATACCGGTATGTAAAGACATTGTAAACCGCTACAACAACAGGCAATTGCACGAACCGGTGCAACCATTGAGTGATACAGAAAAGATACAATTACCTTATAATCCGTTTGCATACACAAGGCGCGCATCTGTTACGGTAAACAATATAGGTAGTGGCCATGTGCCGGTAGTAGTGGCCGACTACATGGATGCTGTAACCATTCATCATACCGACCTGCAGGCCATAGGCTATAAATATGATGGCGCTACAGACAAATGGAACATTGGCGACGCAGCAGCAGACTATATTTACACAGGCAATAAGATACTCGACTTTGCACTACCCGGCACACTGCAGGTAATATGCAACCATGCTACATGGCAGCAGGCGAGTGATAAAGAAAAATACCATCCGCTATATCATGCCGGTGAGTATTTACAACTGGATACAGCACCGCAACATCTGCACTTTGTAACAGTAAATACCCATGCAGAATGGGAAATACTGGCACAGCTGATAGATAAACTGAAAGGGAATGATAAAGTGGTGCTGTGCCTGGAAAGCAGTAACCCACACCGCATGCCATCCATCCGGCGCTTTGTGATAGCACTGATGGAGCAACAAGTGAAATGCCCGCTGATACTGTGCATAGAGAACAAAGACAAAACAGTAGATGAGCAATTGATAGACTTTGCAACCGATGCCGGCGGCCTGCTGCTGGATGGCATGGGCGATGGCGTATGGCTATGGAACCATATGCAACAGGTGCAAAATATACAGATGACCGGCCGCACCTACCTGGAAGTAAAGAACAATCATCAATTCCTGAATAATACAGCTTTCTCTATACTGCAGGCTACTCGTACACGCATCAGTAAGACGGAATACATCAGCTGCCCCAGCTGTGGCCGTACACTTTTTGACCTGCAGGAAACGACCGCGAAAATCCGTAATGCTACCAACCACCTGAAGGGTGTGAAGATCGCCATTATGGGCTGCATAGTAAATGGCCCCGGTGAAATGGCCGATGCTGATTTTGGCTATGTAGGTAGTGGGCCGGGTAAAATCACTCTATATAAAGGCAAAGAAGTAGTAAAGAAAAACGTGCCGAGCGAAATAGCCGTTAGCGAACTGATACAATTACTGAAAGATAACGAAGCCTGGATAGAACCTGCTGTTGCTTAGGCAATAGCGGCATTCTTTTCCGCGTCTTCTTTTTCCAACTGCTTGCTTTTGGCAGTAAGCACTACCAGTAAGCCAATGCTTATGTAAAAGAGAAAGCCTACTTTATGGGTCTCGATAAGCTCTGAAAAGAAGTTGTTGATAAACCCGGCGCTGAACATCATGACCACACCCAGCGTAACCCATTTATAGAAGCGGTCTTTAAAGCGGTGATACGTTCGCTGTGCCTGTGCTATCACTGCCGTCACCATAATACCATACAATATCATGGCCGGCCAGCCCTGCTCTACCAGCATATACAAGAAGTAGTTGTGAGTGGTAGATTTTTCAAAGTTGCGGCTCACGTATGTTTCGAAAGACGGCACGCCATATGGTTTGTAATAATAGTAGAAAGTATTAGGGCCGTAACCTTTTACAGGCTCATCCATACTCATACGTGCACCTGCCACCCAGCGATACAGGCGCTCCATAGACGACATATCCTGCCCTTTAAAAGTAGCAATAACGTGATCCGTAAATTTCTGGCGCATGAAAGTGCGTTCGTAATCAGGGCGAAAATCCATGAACTTTTTATCCTTCACCATGTAGCCTATCAGCAAGGTAAGCGACAGGAAGAATACCGGCATAATGACATTTGCCAGCCTCAGCCTGATAGCCACACCCACTGCTATAGCAAATATCACCGCCAGCATAGCAGCACGTGCATAGGTTACATACAAAGCCGGTATAAAGGCAAGGATCAGACCCACCAGTGCCAGGCGCAGGAAGGGATTTTTATCTTTTGTAAGTGGTAGCGCTACCCAAAGCAATGGATAGAACATGGACATTACCGTAGAATAGTCTACGTGATTGAAGTATATATCGCCAATGGCCAGCTCTATCTTACGAAAGTTAAAACCGATAGCAGCGTGCCTTATCACTACCGCCACAATGGTACCTACCAATGGAAAGAACGTAAACCAGAAACCTTTTATAAAATCCTTCTTCTCTGTAAATATGAATTGTGGTAACACAAAAAAAGACACGAGAAACCATGTTTTCGCAGCCATGAATTTTAGCGATACTAATGGCATATGCGAATAACAAACCGCAACAATCATCCACACATATTGCAAAGCAATAATCAGTACCAATGGGTTATTAAGCCAATCTCTCGACATCAATCCGGGCTGCCGGGCTATCAGCACTGCCATTAATAGCAGGAATATCCACATCATAGGTTCATCGGGCACCGATGTTGCCAGCGTATCATTAAAGAACGCCACATCCATAGATATGGGAATACTGAAAATAAATACCCAGAATGCAGTCTTCCAGTTTACACCCGTCAGCAGCAGAAACAGAAAACCAAAAGGTAGGGCAGCATAAATAAAATCACCCTTATAGGCAAACAGCGCCAGGGAAATGAAAAGCACTCCCCAGCATAGGGCTTGTGCCCATTTGCCTGTAAACAACGGTGACTGTTGCTGTTCTAGCTTCATTTAGCGCTCTATAACTATAATACGGCGGTAATAAGTAGATATCAATAAGTAGATGCAACTGAAGAAGAACCCTATCAGCGCACAAGACAAGGTAGTAAGTGTAAGGCCCGGTGGCTTGGCTTTTGCCGGTGGCCTTGCAGATGACAGGATATGCAACAGCTTTACATCCTTCTCATGTTGTGTGGTCTTATATTCATTCATTCTTGAAATGAACTTCGCGCGATCTATTACCAACTGGTCCTTAACAGATTCTATGTTTTGTATTTCTTCTATGCCCCTACCGAAACCGGCACCACCGCCTTTCACATCGCTGACCTGCAGGTTTTCGCGTGCAGGGTTGATAATGCTGTAAATACCATACCTGTCGCGCATATTGGCAAGCGAGTCTGTCAGTACATTGATGGAACTATCCATGGTTGCTACCTGTGCATTCAGTACAGCTATCATGCGATTGCGCTGATCAATATAATACCCGCGGAATATCTGCTCTATTGTACGCATACTCTCATTTACCACCTCGGCTGCGCGTTGCGGGTCGGTATCTACATAGCTTACATCACAGTTATTGTACTCAGTACGCACTACTTTGTAGTTGTCCTTTACAATGTCCATCAGCTTTTTAGCCTCTTTAGGCTTGGATACATCCAGGCCATAAGCAGCTGCCAGGTTCAGCTTTTCAGCTACGGCACGCTTCACGGTGTCGGACTCTACCACGGTCATGATCCTATCCACATCATCATCACCGGCAAAGTAGTCTACGAAGTTGATACCCCAGCTCTGAAACAGGTTGTTGCGATCTGTATACAGCGGATTGGTCATCAGGAAGCTACCTTCTGCCTTATATTTCTTTTTACTGACGAGGTAAAATGCAGCACCCAGTATACCAGCTACGATGGTTACAATGATGATGGTGCGTCGTTTAGCACGCAGAGTCTGCGCTACGTCTACAATGTCAAAACGAGTAGTACTCATTTCCCGATTATGATTAAAAAGATGGTTTAAACATAGTTATTATTATCCAATGGCATGGGTTAAGCTTATATAACCGTTTCGCCAGCCTGCATTTTTTCTGCATTTTCAGCAAACTGCAGCGCGCTTAGCATTTCATCTATTTCACCATTCATAAAGCTATCCAGGTTATAAATAGTCATATTAATGCGGTGATCGGTAACCCGCCCCTGCGGATAATTGTAAGTGCGTATTTTGGCACTCCGGTCGCCACTGCTCACAAGGCTTTTGCGCCTGCGGGCTATTTCGTCTTCATGTTTGCGCACCTGTTCTTCATATAGTTTGGTACGCATCATCTGGGTAGCCTTTTCGCGATTGCCCAACTGTGTACGTTCCGTTTGGCAGGTTACAACCGTACCGGTAGGTACGTGCGTCAGTATTACTTTCGTTTCTACCTTGTTCACATTCTGTCCGCCAGCACCACCGCTTCGGGCCGTTTCCATTTTCAGGTCGCTTTCTTTCAGTTCAAAATCTATCTCCTCAGCTTCCGGCATGATGGCTACTGTGGCTGCCGATGTATGCACGCGACCACTGGCTTCTGTAGCCGGCACACGCTGCACACGGTGCACTCCACTTTCAAACTTCAGGGTACCATACACATCTTCGCCCTCTACTTCCAGCTGTATTTCTTTATAGCCCCCTACCGTACCTTCTGTTTCCGTAAGCACTGCTATTTTCCAGCCCTTCTTCTCGCAATAGCGCATGTACATCCTGTACAGGTCGCCTGCAAAAAGGCTTGCCTCATCACCACCAGTTCCTGCACGTACTTCTATAATGGCGTTCTTCTCATCCTGCGGGTCTTTAGGTATCAACAGTTGCTTCACTTCGCCTTCCAATGCTTCCAGTTCGCCTTCCTGCTTATCCAGGTCTTCTTTGGCCATATCGCGCAGGTCTGCATCGCTTTCCGTTGCCAGCACTTCCTTTGCAAACTCGATACCTTCGATGCAAGCCTTGTAGCGTTTATAAGCATCTACAATCTTTTCCAACTTGCGGTATTCACGGCTTATCTGCGAAAACTTCTTATTATCGTTCACGATCTCGGGGTTGGTGAGTGCCACCCCCATATCATCAAACCGTGCCTTTATCATTTCCAGTTTTTCCAGAACAGAACTCATGTATAACGTATTATTAGCCTCAAAATTATGAGTGTGCGAAGTTAATTAATTTATCTGCTGCTTTCCAGCGTTTGCTTTATACTCCCAATATTAAAAAAACAAAAGAAGAGGCTATTCGGCCTCTTCTTTAATATTGTATTCCGGTACGCTACAGGGTACGCTTCACTTCCACTTCCTCGAAACCTTCGATGATGTCGCCTACACGTATATCGTTGTAGTTCTTTATCATCAAACCACATTCGTAACCTGCATTTACCTCTTTCACATCATCTTTAAAGCGCTTCAGTGATGACAGCTCACCGGTATAGATAACGATACCATCGCGCACCAGGTTCAATTTGGTATTACGTGTCATCTTACCATCCAGCACATAGCAACCGGCAATAGTACCTACGCCACCAATCTTGTACACTTCGCGCACTTCGATATTGCAAACCGTTTTCTTCTCGATCTTCGGTTCAAGCAGCCCTTCCATGGCGCTCTTGATCTCGTCAATAGCGTCGTATATGATAGAATAGTAACGTATCTCGATGTTTTCCTGTTCTGCCAGTCTTGATGTTTGTATAGACGGGCGCACCTGGAAGCCAAGAATGATGGCATCTGATGCTGTTGCCAGCAATACATCGCTTTCTGTTATCTGGCCCACACCTTTGTGTACGATATTCACCGCTACTTCCGGAGTAGAAAGTTTTTGTAGTGAATCGCTCAATGCCTCTACCGAACCATCGAAGTCACCCTTGATAATAAGGGCAAGTTCTTTAAAGTTACCCAACGCTAAACGACGGCCAATCTCATCCAGCGTAATGTGTTTACGGGCACGGATACCTTGTTCACGTAATATTTGAGCGCGGTGGGTCGCTACTTCTTTAGCTTCGTTCTCATCTTCAAATACTTTGAATTTCTCACCTGCCTGTGGTGCACCGTTAAGGCCCAGTACCTGCACAGGGGCAGATGGACCGGCTTTTTCTACACGCTGTCCACGTTCGTTGAACATGGCTTTGATCTTACCGTAGTACTGTCCGCACACAATCATATTACCTTGCTCCAGTGTACCGTTCTGCACCAGTATGGTTGACTGGTAACCACGGCCTTTATCCAGCGAGGCCTCGATAACACTACCTGAAGCCACCCTGTCAGGGTTTGCTTTTACTTCCAGCAGTTCTGCTTCCAATAATATTTTCTCCAACAGCAGGTCGATGTTCAGACCTTTCTTGGCAGATATTTCCTGGCTTTGGTATTTACCCCCCCAGTCTTCTACCAGGATGTTCAATTGTGCCAGTTGTTCTTTTATCTTTTCAGGATTTGCACCTTCCCTATCTATTTTGTTGATAGCGAAAACCATCGGCAGGTTGGCAGCTTGCGCATGCGATATGGCCTCTTTCGTTTGCGGCATGATCGCATCATCGGCAGCTATCACTATCACCGCCACATCGGCTACCTTGGCACCACGTGCACGCATAGCGGTAAACGCTTCGTGACCCGGTGTATCGAGGAAAGTAATTTTCTTACCTGTAGGTGTAGTAACCTGGTAGGCGCCAATGTGCTGGGTGATTCCACCTGCCTCACCGGCTACTACGTTTGCTTCGCGTATATAGTCAAGCAATGATGTTTTACCATGGTCAACGTGACCCATGATGGTAACGATAGGTGCACGTGGCACCATATCAGCAGGATCATCGTCTTCTTCCTCTTCGATATCAGCCTCCTGTTCCAGGTTAATAAATTCTACATCAAAGCCAAATTCGCTTGATACCAGTTCTATCACCTCCGCATCCAGGCGCTGGTTGATAGACACCATGATACCCAGGCTCATACATTTGCTGATAACATCAGCAAAGCTTACATCCAACAGGTTGGCCAGCTCGCTTACAGAGATGAACTCTGTAACCTGAATTACGTTGCCTTGTTCAGATTGCTCTGCAGCTGCACGTTTTTCAGCCATTTCTTCCCGCTTGTTACGGCGGTACTTGGACTTCATATTCTTGTTCCTGGTACCACCTGCCAGCTTGGCCTGTGTTTGTTTTATTTTTTCCTGTATTGCTTTAGCATCAATTTCCTGTTGCTGTGCAGATACCGGCGCATTCCTGTCTTGCCTCGGCCCTCGACGGTCACCACCCGGCCCTCGACGGTCGCCCTGGTTAAAGCCACCACGGTTTTGTCCGCCCTGGCCTTGATTGAAACCACCACGACGGTCGCCACCTTGCTGGCCACCACCCGGTCCACGGTTTTGTCCGCCCTGGCCTTGATTGAAACCACCACGTCGGTCGCCACCCGGCGCGCCTTGTCCTTGCTGGCCACCGGGCCTATTGCCCTGCTGGTCAGGATTAAAGGTTTCCGGTTTTTTCTGAACCGGTATGCGTTTACGGTTACGTTTTTCTTTACTATCGCCCCTGTTAGCGCCAGATACCGGCAGTTCTATCCTACCGATGATCTTTGGCCCTTCCAGCCTTGGCGCCTTCATTTCTATATGTTCCGGCTTTTCATCGCCTTCTTCACTGCTTTCGGCTTGGGGGGCTGCCTTCACTTCCGGCTCTTTTTCTGGTGCCGGAGGAGGTATAACAGGCGGCTGTGGCTTTTCAGCTACAGGTTCCGGTTTTGTTTCCGCTACCGGTTGCTCTATTTCTTCTTTTGCAGGTTCTTCTGCTTTGGCAGCTGCCTTTTTAGGTGCTGCACCTTTTTTAGGGCGAGACGACTGGTTTATTTCATCCAGGTTTATCTTACCTAATATATTAGGCCCACCCAGCTTCGGCGCTTTCACATCTATATGCGATGGCGCTTCCGGAGCTTCTGCTACGGGCTCTTCAATTTTTTGCGATTGTGCGGGCGGCGCAGGTTCCGGCTCTTTTACCGGTTCTATGCGTTTTTCGGGCTCGGGGTCTTTTACAGGCTCCGGGGCGGGCACTTCTTTAGCCGGTTCATTCGGCTTTTCTTCTTCTTTGTCTGCAGGCTTTTGTGCTACTGCGGGCTTTTCTTCTTTCTTTTTTTCTACTACCGGTGCGGGCGGCGGTGTTTCCTGTACTTCTGCTTTCTTTTCCTTTCCACCCAGTTCCAGGTCGTCTTTCGTCTTTTTGATACCTTCTAACAGCGAACCTTTAGGCAATGCTATTTCATCGCTTTTGCGTTTGGCTGCTTTGTCTTGCGCAAACTCAGCCTGCAAAGCGTCGTACATCGGCTCTGTTATTTTGGTATTCGGATTACTGGCATTAATCTCAAATCCTTTCGCGGTAAGAAACTCAACAAGGGTGTCTTTACCGATGTTGAATTCCTTGGCTGCTGCCAGTAATCTTGGTGTTTTTGTTGCTGTTGCCATTCGGTTATTTAACTCAATAATTTTTTGCCAAGTACCTTTACTTAGCCTCTTTGCCCTAATCTACAAACCTACGCCATTTTGCTGATAATGCCTTATCAAGCTGCAATTTGAAACTCGTCACATTAAAAATTTCAAGAAACCTTAACCGTTCTGTTCGTTATCGAACTCGGCCTTCAGTATCTCGTGCACTTCACGTACGGTTTCTTCTTCCAGGTCGGTACGGCGCACCAGTTCATTTATAGACAAGTTCAGCACACTCAGCGCTGTATCGCAGCCTATTTTCTTGAACTCGTCTATCACCCAGCCATCTATCTCGTCTGAGAATTCGTCCAGGTCGATATCGTAATCCACACCTTCATCCTGTGCATCGCGGTATACATCTATGCTATACCCCGTCAACTCTTGCGCCAGCTTAATGTTCACACCTTTCTTACCAATGGCCAGTGATACCTGGTCTGGTTCAAGGTACACATCAGCATGCTGCCCTTCAGTATCCAGTTCCATACGGTTGATACGCGCAGGTGTCAAAGAACGCTGTATCAGCAGTTGCGTATTATTTGTAAAGTTTATTATATCTATATTTTCATTGCGCAGTTCGCGAACGATACCGTGTATACGGCTACCCTTCATACCCACGCAGGCGCCTACCGGGTCTATACGGTCGTCGTAGCTTTCCACGGCTACTTTGGCGCGCTCGCCCGGCTCGCGTACTATTTTCTTCACTACTATCAGGCCATCCATTATTTCAGGCACTTCTATTTCCAGCAATTTTTCCAGGAAAGAAGGGTGTGTACGGCTCAGGATGATAACCGGCGTATTGTTACGCATTTCTACTTTCTTCACTACTGCACGTACCGCCTCACCTTTTTTAAAGAAGTCGGTAGGTATTTGTTCTGATTTTGGAAGGATCACTTCGTTGCCCTCATCATCCAGCAGTAGTATTTCTTTTTTCCATATCTGGTATACTTCACCACTGGTAATTTCACCCACGCGGTCAGCATATTTCTTCAGCAGGTTGTTCTTTTTCAAGTCGCCGATACGGGCAGCCAGTGTTTGCTTGGCAGCCAATATAGCACGGCGGCCAAAGTCAACCACGTTTATTTCTTCATACACTTCTTCGCCTACACTGTAGTCAGGCTCTATCAATATAGCTTCAGAGTATTCTATTTGCAGGTTGTCGTCTTCAGACATGCCATCTTCTACTATCTCGCGGCGGCGAAATATCTCCAGGTCACCTGTCTGGTCGTTCACGATAACGTCAAAATTCTCGTCGGTGCCGTACTTCTTACGGAGCAAGGTTTTGAAAACATCTTCAATAACCTTCATCAAGGTAGGACGGTCAATATTCTCTGCGTCCTTAAACTCCTGGAACGAATCGATAAGATTGATACTTGCCATTTTATCAATTTTTAGCCCTTACAGGGCATTTTTTTTAAAATATGATTTGAACTACTATTTTTTTAATATCAGAAAGTGGTATATCCACCATTACTGTTTCTTTTTTCTTAGGCACTTTCACCTCCAGCACTATCTCATTTTCTTTTACTTCCTTTAGCAAACCCAGTATGTCTTTACCTTCCACCGGTGTTACCAGTACGGTCCGTCCTACATTCTTTTTATACTGCCTTTCGCCTGTGAGTGGTTCATCTACACCGGGGCTAGACACTTCCAGGGAAAAATCGCCTTCCGGAAACCAGCTTTCAGCTTCTATCAGCTTATACAGTTTGCGGTTTACCTCTGCGCTTTTGCTTACCGAAAGTCCGCTATCCGCATCCAAAAAAAGCTTAATGTTATTGGTGGGCTTGATCTTTATGTTCACGATGAACATATCTGTCCCCTCCAAAAGGGGCTCTGTTATAAGTCTTATTTTATCTAATATGTCTGTCATGGGTAAAAAACAAGGGGACTATTAGGTCCCCTTCATTTGTACTTATTCCGATGCAAAAGTAAGTATATTTCAAATCATAGCCAAAAAACTCCCGTTCTACAATTATATTTTCATTAACGGTATCGATGGCCGGTGTTTTAGTAACTTTGGTGTCTTATGATACTGAAGTTTATAATCTGGTCTATCGTGCTTACCCTTATACTAAGGTTTGTAATGAGGGTGGTACTGCCCATATTTACGATGACCAGGATGGCACAAGACAAGATGGCACAGATGCAAAAGCAAATGCAGGATATGTACGAACAGCAAAACCGCCAGCAGCCAGCTACGCCTAAAGCCAGCAAACGGGTAGATGGCGATTATATTGATTATGAAGAGGTGAAATAATTATAGCATACTGAATTATATTAAAGGGATAGCGCTATGCTATCCCTTTTTATATTTTACTTAGGCAGAAAGATATCCTTTTCTATAGTCATACCTTTTTGCAAGTGTATGGTTTGAATACCTAACTGCTTGGCACCTTCTATATGTTGCGGGCTATCGTCAATAAAAAGGGTATGCCGCGCTTCAAAACCATTCTCATCCAATATATACCTAAATATTTCTGCATTGGGCTTGCGCATACCCAGCCTGTGTGATAGATATACTCTATCGAAAAACACACCCAGGTTTGGAAAACCATGAGTGCGCATCAGAATATCATTGAAAGCCAGTTCATGTATCTCATTTGTATTGCTTAGCAGTATCAGGTCGTGGTAGTTCCTAAGCTGTTGCAGTATCTGCAGCCTGCGCAACGGAAAATCCAGCAGCATGGCATTCCATGCCTGTATTATGGCTTCGTTTGCTATCTCGATGCCTGCCTGTTTTTTTAGCTGGCTGATGAATGTTGCCGCATCTGTTTTGCCCGTTTCAAAGTCGTCAAATACAGGTGTTTGATTGAGCTGTGTGTATATCTCGCCAAAATTTTCAAGGCCCAGTTCTACAAATGCCTTTTCTGTTTTGCCATAGTCCAGGTTCAACAACACACCACCTAAATCGAATATTATATGCCTTATGCCGGTTATCATTTCACAAAAATAAAATTGTGTAGGTGTATTTTTCTTTTTCTGAGAAAAGTCTATACATTTGCAGTCCTCTTGATAACCGCAAGAGCGGCTTCATAGCCAGGTCCTATAGCTCAGTTGGTTAGAGCACCTGACTCATAATCAGGGGGTCCTAGGTTCAAGTCCTAGTGGGACCACAATACTGTAAAGGCTTTCAGATATCTGAAAGCCTTTTTACATGCAGATAAATGCACAATATTTTCCATGCTAATAGCAAGCCCCTTATAAATCTCACTTTCACATATAACACTCTTTGCAATGTGCAATCGATTTTGTACGTTAGCGGCGATTTTTCATTAGAGGATTTCTTATATATACTAATACTTAAATTTTATTGCCGGTACATAAACAAGCAATCAAAATAGGTAATGCTATTTTGAAGCGAAATACATTAAAAATACAAAACAATAATATGACCTCCATTTTTACAAAAAACACGAAAGTCAGGCTGGTAACCTTGTTCATTCTTGTGCTGGCATGCAGTAGCAAAGCCATTGCACAATGGACGTATGGCATACCTATTACCATAACTAATACTGCCAACACACTTGTTACCAACTACCAGGTGGCCATATATTACAATACCGCTACACCCATTGCGGCATCGCAGATGCTGGCGTCGGGTAATGACATACGTTTTTCAAAAGACTGTAATGGTACCAGTTTCTACGATCATTATATCGATTCGGGGCTCAATTCCACCGCCACTAAAATGTGGGTGAAAATAGATACACTTCAACCCCTTGCAAGTAAGACTATCTATTTGTTTTACGGCAATGCTGCGGCACTATCTACCTCAACCCTCAATACATTTAACGGCCCTTATTCATCAACCGACCAGGTATCCAGCGGAGGTGCAGGTGGTATAGGCAATTCGCAACGCGGCTTTCGTTTTTCACCAAACCATCAAATAATTGTTACCCAATTCGGGAAAAAAGAACCGACCGGCACTACCCGTTATGTAACCTTATTCAATTTCACTACACAGGCCGTAGTGCAGCAAATGCAAGTGCCGGGCGCTACAACTGCCTATGTGTATAGCGACCTCTCTTCACCTGTGTGGCTGGAAAAAAACCAGCAATATCTTTTAGAACTTTACCAGGACGCCAGTGATGGCTATTATTTTGGAACATCTAACCAGATAAACAGTAACCTTACCTATTACGATATGCGTTATTGTAATGGGTGTACACAAAATAGTTTCCCTACCAATGTCTTAACAAATTATCATTACGGATACCCGGACTTCACATTCTATACATGCGATACTAATAATATCTCCAGCGCACCTACTTATGTAATAGGTTCGGGTACTGTTATTACACAGCAACCGGATAATAGTATGATGACTACCTGCGCTGTAAGCGGCACTGCATCCTGTAGCGTCGGTGCCGATGCATCCGCTAACTACCAGTGGCAAATGAATGCAGGTAGTGGATTTTCAAACATCAGCAACGGAGGTGTATATGCTATTTCCAATGGTGCTTTGTCTATTGTAAACCCGCCTGTATCAATGAATGGATATCAATATCGCTGCATTGTTTCTGATGGCTGCGCATTGACAGATACTTCCGACACCGTTACACTAACACTGAATGTACCACCAACCATTACTACAGAGCCTACATCTATTATTCGCTGTGCTACCACTACAGGCGATGAAAAGTTTTATATAGCCGCAACAGGCTACAATATTGCATATCAATGGCAAGTACATGACGGCACCGCATGGGCCAACGTACCTGGCAGTGGTTATAGCGGGCAAACTTCCGATACGCTGACGTTGATTGCACCGCCTGCTACTTTCTATGGGTATCAATATCGCTGTATCGTGTCTGGCGGTTGCACCCCTCCGGACACTTCTGTGGCGGTAGACTTTCTGCTGGCTACACCCGCAACAGCCACAGCACAAAACGATACGGTTTGCCAGGGCAATACTGCTACGTTGGGCGTTATACCTTCAGGCGGGATCATTGTAAACTGGTACAGTGCACTAACAGGCGGTAGCTACTTAGGTACGGGTAATACCTTATCGGTACCCGGCGCTTTAACACCGGCTACCTATTATGCCGAGCTGGTAGATAGCAATGTATCCTCTTTCAATTCTGGCGCTACGGTGAGCAATGGCCTTGGTGGTGGTATGTTTGATATGGACATACTACGCAACCTGGTTCTGAACAGCTTTGATATATATGTAGATGCCGGTACTTACGACTTTGAGATATACTATCGCCAGGGTACCTGCATAGGCAACCAAAACAACCCTGCCGTATGGACGAAGATAGCTAACTATACAGGCAATGCAAGCGCCGCAGGTGGTTATCGCCATTTAGACCTGCCTACATCACTGACGCTGAAAGCAGGGCAGAAATATGCTTTCTATATTACCTCTACTACAGCATATACGGGCGGGCCAGTAAGGTATCAAACCGCCTCGGGTACTACCGGAGATGTTTTCAAACAAACAGGTGATATCATCGTACACACAGGCTATGGCTTAGTTCCCCCATTCTCTGCAACTTATTACGAGCCACGCATGCTGGTATTCACGGCCAACTTTACAAGGCCTGCGTGTACTACCTTGCCACGCACGCCGGTTACACTTGCTATAGATACCTTACCTGGCATTATAACACACCCTGTTGCTACCAATATGACGGTATGTGAAAATGCAGGCACGGCATCTTGTTTCGTAGCTGCTATCGGCACCAATGTTTCTTACCAATGGCAGGTAAATACAGGCAGTGGGTGGACAAATATTGCTACAGGTGGTGTATATAACATTGCGGCAGGCAACCTCTCTATCGCAAACCCACCAGCTACAATGAACGGGTATCAATACCGTTGTTTTGCTGCCGGCACCTGTGTACCTGCCGATACTTCTAATGCCGTAACACTTACAGTAAATTCGGCTCCGCTTATTGCCACACATCCGGCCAATACAAATATGACTGTATGCGCCGGTGCGGGCACTGCATCTTGTACTACCGTAGCTACTGGCACTGCTATAGCCTACCAATGGCAGGTAAATACAGGCAGCGGATGGACGAATATTGCTACCGGTGGCGTATATACTATTACAGCAGGCAATCTTAGTATTGTTAATCCACCGGCTACTATGAATGGCTACCTGTACCGCAGTTTCGTAACAGGTACATGTACACCAGCCGATACATCGAATACTGCAACACTGACTGTAAATACAGCCCCTGTCTTTACCGTGCAACCTACCAATATAAACATGACCGTGTGTGAAGGTGCCGGTACTGCATCGTGTTCAGCTACGGCTACCGGTACTAATATTTCTTACCAATGGCAGGTAAATACAGGCAGCGGATGGACGAATATTGCTATCGGTGGTGTATACAGCATTACCGCCGGCAGTTTAAATATCGTGAACCCACCAGCCGGTATGAATGGCTATCTGTACCGTGCCTATGCCACCGGCACATGCCTGCCTTCAGATACATCAGGCGCAGTGGCACTGACGGTACGCAGGGCACCGGTAGTAACAGGGCATCCAACTTCGATAACGCGTTGCGAAGGTATTAATGACACTTTTACCGTAACGGCCACAGGTTATAATCTTACTTATCAATGGCAGGTAAACACAGGCGCGGGCTGGAACAACGTACCGGCTACTGGCTATAGCGGGCAAACAACTACCAGTCTTATAGTGCAAGCACCATCGGCATCTTTCAACGGCTATCAATATCGCTGTGTAGTAACAGGCGGTTGCGCTCCGACAGCTACATCAAATGCTGCTACGCTCAACATCTTATCGCAACCGGTAATTACCTTCCACCCTCTGAATATTACACGCTGTGAAGGCATCAACGATACTTTTGTGGTTAGAGCTACAGGCTATAATCTTTCCTACCAATGGCAATACAATTCAGGCTCCGGATGGACGAACGTACCGTTAGCAGGCTATGCGGGTCATAAGGATGATACATTATATGCCTATGCCCCACCTGTAGCGCTTAATGGTTATCAATACCGTTGTGTGGTTACCGGCGGTTGCGGTGGCACAGCTACTTCAAATGCAGCTACGCTTACGCTTTACGGCAAACCTGCCATTACATCGCAACCCGTAAATACTGCGGTGTGTGTTGGCTCAACAGCATCTTTCACAGTCGGCACAACAGGGACTAACCTTACCTACCGGTGGCGTGTAAACACCGGAAGCGGGTGGACAAACGTAACTAATGGCGGCATCTATTCAGGAGCCACTACCAATACATTAACCATAACAGGTGCGCCGCTTACCAGTGCCGGCAACTATCAGTGTATCATATCTGGCACATGTGCGCCACCTGCTACTACCAATACAGTTACTTTATGGATATATACTGCCCCGGGCATCACTTCTCAGCCTATTGATAAGATCGTTTGTACAGGGTCAAATACATCTATCAGCGTGAATGCATCTGCTAATGGCGGCACGCCTATCTCATATCAATGGGAGGTAGATAATGGTTCTGGTTATACAACTCTTGCCAATGGTGCGCCATATTCCGGTGTTAATACCAATACACTTAACATTACTGCAGCACCTGCGTCGCTCGATGGCTACAGGTATCGCTGTGTTGTTTCTACACCTTGCACTCCAAGTGTTACTTCTACGGCAGCACGCTTAACGGTGAAGGGATTGCCAACCATCACGCAGCATCCTGTACCCAGTACAGTATGCCCCGGTAGCATCGCCACCTTCAGCGTTGCTGCTACAGGCGCAGGACTTACTTACCAATGGCAGGTAAATTCCGGAAGCGGATGGAGCAACGTACCGGCAACATCGGACTATTCAGGTAACAATTCGCCTACCCTCGCCGTTAACGTACAAAAAAGCATGGCAAGCAACCTGCTGCGCTGTATAGTGAGTGGCGATTGCGCACCTCCGGCAATCAGCAACAGTGCATTGCTTACAGCACTGATAACAGTGGATATTAAATGGCACGACCAGTTGGACAATGTATGCTCAGGCGGCACAACACGCATATCGTTGGGTGCCAGCGGCACATCATTGCGCTACCAGTGGCAGGTTAAGAATCCCAATGGCACCTATAGCGATTTGTTACCAATACCTCCTTATTCAGGCATCACAACAGATTCTTTGCGCATCGTAGATGCACCCGATAGCCTTGATGGAAAAATATACCGCTGCAAAGTATATGAAACAGTTGTTTGTAATCAGATAGAATACACAGGCGACATTCCACTGCATGTAACACAGTCTCCGGATATTACACCGGGTGCCTATACCGTTCCATTCTTCAGCGCTGTCAGCTTTAGTGTAACGCCTGATGGCACTAAGTATCAATGGCAGGAAAATAAGAACGACGGCGGCGGCTTCCGCAACCTGAATGAGAATAATACATACAGCGGTGTATATACGAATACCTTAACTATAAAACCGGTTTCTTTCCAGATGAGCGGTTACTGGTATCGCTGCCTCATAGACGGTGTGTGCGTAACGCCAATGCTTAGTAAGGCGAGCAAGCTGACTGTAGACCCTGCACTGGCAGTAAGCAACGTCTCTGAAAAGAATGATATCAATATGCAGGTATATCCTAACCCGCTTTCAGGCACACAGCTAACAGTACGCTTTGATAAAGCACTGAAAGGTGAAACTACGGTGAGGGTGCTTGACAAACTGGGTAAGCTGGTATATAATGGCAAATTAAACCTTGATACACAACATAGCACCGTACTTGAATTGCAACAGTTGGCTGCCGGCATGTATATGTTACAGGTAGTAAATGAAAATGAAGCGATCAACCAAACGGTTCAGTTCGTAAAACAATAACAACTGAAATACCTCAATAAGAAATGCCCCGGAAATCGGGGCATTTCTTATTTGTGCTTTGTTAATCGCTCGTTAAGCGAATGCAAATGGCAGGTTAAGCGCCCCTTGCATTTTTTCTTTTAGCCGCATCTCAGCGCATATTTGTATCACGAACAACAAACAAATACGCATGAGACTAATAACCTTTATTCTTCTTTCGCTGGTATCAGTAGCTGCACATGCACAAAATACCCAGTCTGCCGCCACACAACAGTTGGCAGTATCTCTCGGCAATGTGATAGAAATAAAACTGCAGAGTAGCAGTATTAACTTACCCTTCACCACTGTTAACGATTATGCCAATGGCGTAACATCTCCGGAGCAGCAAATACTGGTAAGCTCTAATAAAAATTTCAATGTGCGTGTAAAATCCCGCAAGTCGCAATTTGGCTATGCAGGCAATGAAAAAGACCCTAAAATGCCACTGGCGGTTTTAAAAGTAAAAGTTGCAAATAATCAAACCAATGGACAAATAAGCAGTGGTCATACTAATTACACCTCACTTTCTACCAGTGGTAAAAATGTGATTACCAATGCTACAGCTGGCGAGAATAAAAACTTTTCAGTAGAATACCAGGCAAAGCCGGGTTTTACGTACCCTGCTGGCACTTATTCGGTGGACATTATATACACGGCAACACAGGCTTAGTTTTATCGATTATATAAAATAATAAAGGCTCCCCGTAAGGAGCCTTTATTTATTGGTAGAAGAAATGCTTATTGTTTTACCACCTGCTGCGTCAGTATATTGGTACCATCTGCAGCTATAGCTTTCAGCCAATATACACCCGGCTGCATGCCTGCCAGCGATATTTCTGCCTTATTAGTAACCCCTATATTTTGTTGAACCACCATCTGCCCCATGTTATTGAATACATATAACACAGTGCGTTCAGGTGTTTTGTTTTTCCACTCTATCGTTACTTTATCAGTAGCAGGGTTAGGATAGATAGCCGCTGTTGCATTAGCACGTTTATCTACACCGGCATCAAAGTAATACTCGTAATAGTAGTTGAATTGAAATATAGGCATTTCGGCACCCATAAATGATAAAATGCCATTCGCATTTATTGGCAGGTCATTGCTGTTGTACTGCCAGTCTGATTTCATTATACGCATCCAATCCTGCGCGTCATCATCCCATTGGCTGAAGTAAACACTATCCGGAAGGCCATTAGGGCCAACATGCCTTTCTTCAAGGCTTGAATACAGCCACTTAACGCTATCTGTATTCCATTCTTTCGACATATTGTAGGTATAATAGTCTGTGCTGCTATAACCAAAGCTGTCGGTATATACGTTTTCCCATACGCCACCCGTATATTCCATATACGTGTTGGTCGACAGCTTATTGTTAGCATTGTAGGTATTGGAATCTTTCCAGTTTTCTGCCCATGCACTGCCTGTCCATTCATAACCCATTAC
>DASWWE010000215.1:0-9193 GCA_036406055.1 Flavipsychrobacter sp.
GCAGAACACGCGCCTGCTGACACTGCCCACGCAGAAGCACACCACTAGGATACAGCCTTCCTGTTTCCTTTGAATAAGCAAACATGAATAAAAATGATACTATAGCCATTACAGGTGCTGCCGGTTTTATCGGCAGCTACCTGGTAGGGTTTCTCAATTCCCTGGGCTATGAGAAACTGGTATTGGTCGATGATTTTTCTATTCCATCAAAACAGGCCAATCTTCAACATAAAAAATACCTCCGGTTAATAGATCGGAATAGCTTTATAGAATGGTGTAATAATAATGAGGGCACTATTCAATACATGTTCCACCTTGGCGCACGTACCGATACTACAGAGATGGATTATAATGTGCATGTCCTGTTAAACCTTGAATATTCTAAGGATATATGGAACATTTGCTGTGCACAAAATATTCCACTACTTTATGCATCATCTGCAGCCACCTATGGCAACGGTGAATATGGATACAAGGATAGCCATGACGTTGTAGAGCAACTGCAACCGCTGAACCCTTACGGCATATCCAAGAATGAATTTGATATATGGGCATTGAAAGAAGCCAAACAACCGCCATTTTGGGCTGGGGTAAAGTTTTTCAATGTATATGGGCCTAATGAGTATCATAAGGGGCGAATGGCTTCTGTCATTATGCACGCCTATAAGCAGATAAAAGAAAAAGGCAGTGTAACACTCTTCCGTTCTCATAATGCTAAATATAAAGATGGAGAGCAGATAAGGGATTTTATTTATGTGGACGATGTAGTACGTATGTGTACCTGGCTGATGCAACAACAACCTGCCAATGGGTTGTATAATATAGGTACCGGTAAAGCACGTACATTTAAAGACTTGGTAACAGCTATATTCAATACGCTACAACTACCTGTCCGTATTGAATATATCGACACTCCCGTAGATATCAGAGACAAGTATCAATACTATACGCAGGCAGATATGGGAAAACTACTGTCTGCCGGGTATGATAAGCACATCCATTCACTTGAAGAGGGCGTCAGGGACTATATTATCAATTACCTAAAAGAGCATCGCTACTATTAGCTGCCGTTATTAATCACGGTTACTATTTCCGATTAAATTCTATAAATAATAAAGGGCTGTATTAACAGCCCTTTATTATTTATTCCTCTTAAAGATATTATCTCAACAACGTTACGTTGCCCTGGTAGTTTTCATTTGTACCGTTTGCGAAGGATACTTTTATCATGTAAACGTACACACCGTTTGGTTGTTCTTTATCATTCACTTTACCATCCCAGCCACGTCCGTTAAGACTGTTGGTTTCAAATATCATTTCACCCCAGCGGTTGTATATCACCATGTTGAATTTGTTCACATTGCGCGACAGGAATTGCCTTGGTAGGAAGTAATCATTATATCCGTCATTATTTGGCGTAAAGACATTAGGAATGTCGATATAGCAATTCTTCTTAATCTCTACTGTATCTGTAGCAAAGCAACCATCCTGCTCCACCGTTACAGCATACATACCTGGGTGACGGGCCAGAATTGAAGATGACGTATCCTTCGTCTCTGTATTCCAGCGCCATTTGATGGCGGGATTTCCTGAATTAACCAGGTCTGTGAGCAAGATCGGCGCACCTTGAGGGCAAATGGTAGTATCAGGTCCCAGGTCTATGTTCGGATAAGGCTTAACATATATCTTTTGGATGTATGTTGTATCAGGACATATGCGATAGTTTGCTGTCAGTCGAACCTCATACTCACCCGGGTTATCATAAGCATGCTCTATCTGGAACTGGTCTTGTATAATGTGGCCATCTCCAAAGTTCCATTCCGCATAGGTACCACCAATTAGTGAGTAGTCGCCCAGGAACTTGATATTTTCACCATTACATATTACAGTATCGGAGAAGAAGCTGGCAGAACCTAATGAGTCAACAACCAGTGTATCTGTATGTGTTTTAGAACAGCCCAGATAGTCTGTAATGGTCAATGACACATAGTACACACCATAGTTTTTAAAGATATGGCTTGTATTAAAATTGAAATCTGTACTACCATCTTTGAAATCCCACAGATAAGTAGGTATAGTAGCAGGTGTTGCTTCTGAAAGGTTTGTAAAATCTACTTGCAGGTTTTGGCAAATACTATCTGCACTCATTGTGAAATCTGCTGACAATGGGTGATAGAATATCACTTTTTTGGTAATACTATCATTACATTGGCCGTTGGTGACAAACAATTCTATATCATAGCTACCTTGTGCAGAATAAATGTGTGTCGGATTCTGATGTATAGCAGGGTCACTACCCATAAGTGTATTACCATCGCCAAATTCCCACCTCCAGGTAGTATTACCCAACGACATGTCTGTCAGCTTCACACTATCCTGTTCACAACCCGGTGCTTCAACAAATGTAAAGTCGGCCTTTACAAGTGGGTTAAGTGTAACATTTACTGATACGGTATCAGATTTGCAACCGGTGGAGTTCACCGCAAAACCACGATAAACACCGGCATCTGATATCTGAATATTAGGAAGTGTAATAAAGTCGAATGTAGGTGGCGTATTCGGTTTCACCCATGTATTGTTAGGCTTACCTATCATTACATAACCACCCGCCGGCAGGGCTGCACGAACTTTCACTGTGTCTTCATCGCCGGCACATTTAGGGCCTGCTGTTTCCATTACGGCTGAAGGTGTCAAGTCTACCAATATTTTAGCAGTATCTGTATACGTACATGCACCACGTGTTGCAGTAGCCACATAGTAATCATAATTACCGGTGAAGGTTACACTTGGTACAACAGGTTCCCTTACGTTTGAAGTCCAAACCCCAGGTGTCAGTGTTGGTGGTGTACCGGTATATACGGCCCATGTAAATGTTGCATTAGGAAAATCTGTAGCACGCAATTGCAAAGAACGTCCGCTGCAATATGGGGAATCAGCTTTTGCTTTAAATGGTTGATTACAAGAGTCCACATCAAATTCCAGTGAATAGATCAGACCACCTGAGTTCGTATTACCATGATCGTGTAATATTTCAACCTGGCTGATAAAGCTGGGGCTTGATGCAAATGTTAATATAGCATCTGTCCTGGTACCGGCCGGGGCCGTAGTTACCATCTTACCGCCAAAAGTATTTACCGTTCCCCAGGTTGTATCCGGGCAAGCCAGCAAGTCTGTTACCATAGCATTGGTAAGCGGAAATGCGGTACCGTTCACTTTTACGTATAATGTATCATCCCTTTGCATATCTGCCACATTCAGGCGAATGTGTGTTACCCTATTGGTTGGGCTGAAATTGTATTGATACCCTCCCGGTTGATACCCAATGAAATAAGGGCCGGCCACACACATTGTAGCATTACCGGCGGTACCAATAGGCGCCACAGTTACCGCTACACCATTAATAGTTGTAGTACCGGACAAGTGTGATACAGGATTAAAGACCGCCATTGCCTGGTAAGACAACGTGCCTAAAACAGCTAAAAAGGATAATATTTTTCGCATTTAACAGGTGTTTTATATATAAATGTTAATTCGGGCGTAACCAAATCCTAACATTTCATTTCTAAGCTACTAATATAAGGACATTTAATTAGATTTTATAGTTGGGTATTTCAAATAATTTTTGCAAAAAATCCTGTTAAATCTAATAGATATTAACTTCGCAGCCATGAAATACCTGATAGTCGGACTTGGCAATATAGGAATGGAATATGATATGACAAGGCACAACATTGGTTTTGATGTAGCCGATGCTTTTGTCATTAAACACGGAGGTAGTTTTACGTTAGATCGTCATGCTTATGTGGCTCATTGTAAATGGAAAGGGAAACAGTTTGTAGTAATAAAACCTACCACCTACATGAACCTGAGCGGTAAGGCAGTAAAGTACTGGATGGATAAAGAGAAAATAGCTATAGAAAATATACTGGTAATACTAGACGACCTGGCACTGCCCATAGAAGCTTTAAGACTGCGGCAAGGCGGTAGTGCTGCCGGCCATAACGGGTTGAAAAACATAGAATTAATTCTACAGACCGACCAATATCCACGCTTACGGTTCGGGATTGGCAACAATTATCCCAAAGGAAGGCAGGCAGATTTTGTGTTGAGCAAGTGGACAAATGATGAACTACCGATAGTAAAAGATAAGGTTATCAAGAGTATAGACATTATAGAAAGTTTTGCAGCGCAGGGCATAGCCAAAACTATGAGCCTCTATAATAGGTAGTATGGCTTTACGAGCTGTCATAAAAAAAATTTAGAGGGGTTGATTTTGTTATCAGCCCTTTTTCTATATTTGCAGCCTCATTCTTTTCGAACCATGATCTGCTAATTGCAGCCCGATACCATTCGGGCGAGATTTTCCGAATTCTGATTGCCTGCGGCCGTTACACGCAGGGTTCTCGTTTATTGTTATTTATTTTTTTAACCTGATCACAAATCACTTGTATGACACAGCGTGTACAATCGTCACGTACGTTTAATCTGTTTAAACTATTTAAAGAAGCTATAACCGGCGTTGAACAGGAATATACTTCCGGCAGTATCAACCGCGCCATCTTCATGCTATCGGTACCTATGATATTAGAAATGGCGATGGAATCGCTGTTTGCGGTAGTGGATGTATTCTTTGTAAGTAAGCTGGGGGTAGATGCCGTAGCCACGGTAGGCCTTACGGAATCTATGCTTACGCTTATTTACTCCATTGCCATGGGGCTGGGTATGGGAGCTACTGCCATAGTAGCCCGCCGTGTGGGCGAGAAAAATCCTGATGGTGCTGCACACTCCGGTATGCAGGCCATATACGTAGGTTTATTCTTTAGTATTATCATAAGCCTCGTAGGCATCTTCTTTGCCAAAGACCTGCTGCTGCTAATGGGTGCAGAAACCCGTGTAGCCGAAAACAACTATCGCTACACACAATTACTGATGGGTGGCAACATAGTTATCATGATGCTGTTCCTCATCAATGGTGTATTTCGTGGTGCGGGCGATGCTACTATCGCTATGCGTTCGCTATGGATAGCCAATGCGTTGAACATAGTACTCTGCCCTATCCTCATCAACGGTTGGGGCCCGATACCTGCTTACGGCCTTACGGGTGCGGCAATGGCTACTACTATAGGGCGGGGTTCCGGGGTTATTTACCAGGTATACCACCTCTTCAAAGGAAAGGGTATGATAAAAATACTGCGCAGGCACATAGGTATAGATATGCCTATCATTGTCAACATCATTAAGATAGCATCGGGCGGTACGGCACAGTTCCTGATAGCATCGGCCAGCTGGGTATTCCTGGTACGTATCCTTTCCAGCTTTGGCAGCGATGCACTGGCGGGCTATACCATAGGCATCCGTGTTATTGTATTTGCCATACTGCCTGCATGGGGCATGGCTAATGCAGCCGCTACACTGGTAGGACAAAACCTGGGTGCGAAGAAGCCCGACCGTGCAGAACAGTCTGTATGGAAAACAGCGCGCTATAATATGATATTCCTGGTAACGATAGCCATTATATTTTTTACCTGTGCCGAATGGATCATTAAACTATTCACACATGAGCCGGCAGTAGTAGAAAATGGCGTGCATTGTTTGCGACTGGTAAGCCTTGGTTATGCCTTTTATGGATACGGTATGGTAGTATCGCAGTCCTTCAACGGTGCGGGTGATACTAAAACACCTACTATCATCAACCTGTTTGGTTTCTGGGCATTCCAGATACCGCTGGCTTATGTACTGGCAAAGGTGGTGAACTGGGGGCCATCGGGTGTGTATGCGGCTATATCTATTGCCGAAAGTGCTATAGCCATTGTGGCCATACTCATCTTCCGCAGGGGCAAATGGAAAACAATACAAGTATAATGTATGACATGAATTGATGTTGGGCTTACATAGCCCACTAAAAACTTTTGCAAGATGAACATAGAATTCGGACGTATGGTAATGCTGGTGCGAGACTATGATGAAGCACTGGATTTTTATAAAACAAACTTTAACGCTAAAATACTTTTCGACGAGGATAGCAGCTTCGGGCTACGTTTTCTACATGTAGGCATTGGGAATGGTGAAGCCGGCATATGGTTTTTAAAGGCCGATGGCAAGCAACAGGAGCAACTGGTAGGCAGCCAAACACATCAGCAACCCGCCATGGTGTTGTATACAGATGATATAGATACGATGTATGAACGCTTGCTGGCAAACAATGTGCGCATAGAAATAGCACCGGTAGATAGCCCGCACTACAGCTTCCTGCATTGCTACGACCTGTATGGGAACGAAATAGTAATAGTGCAACTGAAACAATAAAGAGAAGCCCCCTTAAATCAAGGGGCTTTCTTTTTTTAGTCATTCGAAGTACGGATATCGATTGGTATTTACTTTACCTTATCTATAGGTATGCGGTGCTGAATACCGAGATTCTTATAAAAAGTGGGTGTAAGGCCCGTTATCTTTTTGAACTGAGCAGAGAGGTGCGCCACACTACTGTAGCCCATGTTATCTGCAATCTCACTCAGGGATAGCTCATCGTATACCAATAGTTCCTTCACCCGCTCTATCTTCTGGCTGATGATGTAGTGTTCTATGGTTACCCCTTCCACCTCGCTGAAGAGCTTGCTGAGATAAGTATATTCCAGCCCCGTCTTTTCGCTGATGAAGACGCTATACTTCACACTTATCTGTTCGGTGCTATGGTGTATTAGTTCTACAACTGCGTTCTTTATTTGTTCTATTATACGCTGTTTCTTGTCATCTATCAACTCGAAGCCTACTTCAGTCAAAGCATGCTGGATGGTTTGCTGCTTCGCTTCATCTATAAATTCTTCCTGTAATACTACTTCCCCCAATGATACGGCAACGGGATGCAGGCCATTATCTTCCAGTAGTTTTTTTACAACCATAATGCAACGGTTGCAAACCATATTCTTTATATACAGTTTCACTTTGTAAAGGTAAGCACAGAAGTTTACAGTGACTCCAGCTTTCCATTGTGCTTATCCCAGTCAATGTCCTTGCCAAAGGTGCCACGAAGGCGTTTGAAGAAACCTTCTTCTTCTTTTATAGACTTGAAATTATTGGTCAGTGCACGCTTGGCATTTATTTTAGGGTGCAGGTGATTATGTACAGCCAGTGTATCTGTAATAAAAGGAAGGTGGTAGATAGGCGTTGTAAACCGCTTTCGGGTAAAGCTTTTTAACAGGAACGACTGGAACGGGTCTGTAGCTAATGCCAGCGATTTGAAGCCCAGTTGCTTTGCCAGCAGGTAGGAATAGTATACATTCTCCGTACTGTGTTTGGCCAGTGTATCGTAAAAAATATGCTTAGCCGGAATACCCAGCTTCTGTGCAAAGAGGCCCATTACTTTAGCCTCTACATAGGGCGAGTACACGGCCGCACCCGAATATATCACATTCTTTGCGATGCCATTTTTATACAATACCCACGACCAGATAACACGTGCTTTCATCACAGAATCCCATACTACGCCTTCATATGGTATGCCGGGAACAATGATAGCATCGAATACCATATTGGAATCCACTACCCTGTTGTAAGCTTTCTGCGGCCCTCTGCGCGGGGTGATACACGAAGCCAATTGTATGATAAACGAGACGGATATCATAATAGCGGTAACCGATAGTAATCTTTTCGATGCATTCATAGTGTCCTTACAACAAGCAATTTATTATAAATGTTCAGCATAAGGGCAGAAAACACATGCCAACATTATTTATACTGCTTTACGATGCCCTTCAGCTCATTCAGTTTCAGCAATGCTTCTACAGGTGTCAATGTATTGATATCTGTATCGTTCAGTATTTGTTGCACACGGCGCAGGTCATCTGTCAGGCCGTCGAATATATTTAACTGCAGGTGGGTTTGCTGTTGTATGCCTTTTACCTTTTGCGCTGTTTGTCCTGCATCGCCATGTTTTTCTTCCAGCAAGGCTAATATCTGGTCGGCACGGTTGAGAAGCGATGGCGGCATACCCGCCATGCGTGCTACTTGTATACCAAAACTATGACGGCTGCCACCAGGTGCCAGCTTGCGCAGGAAGATGACTTTGTTACCTGTTTCCTTGTGCGTGATGTGGTAATTCTTTACACCCGGCAGTTGCTGTTCCAGTTCATTCAATTCGTGGTAGTGGGTAGCAAACAGTGTTTTAGGTTTGGCACTCGTCTGGTATAAATATTCTACTATCGACCATGCCAGTGAGATACCATCGTAGGTGCTGGTACCACGGCCTATTTCATCGAGCAATACAAGGCTGCGTTCGCTGATGTTGTTGATGATACTGGCGGTTTCATTCATCTCTACCATGAAGGTACTTTCACCACCGCTCAGGTTGTCGGAAGCCCCTACCCTTGTAAATATCTTATCGGTAAGCCCTATGGTTGCTGCCTCTGCAGGTACAAAGCTACCCATGTGTGCCATAATGGTGATAATAGCCGCTTGCCTCAGCAGGGCCGACTTACCACTCATGTTGGGGCCCGTGAGTATTATTATCTGTTGTGCTTCTTTATCCAGCAACAGGTCATTGGCTACATAGACTTCACCGGGTGGTAATTGCTGTTCTATTACGGGGTGCCTGCCTTGTTTTATATCCAGTATGGCCTGCTCTACTATTTCGGGGCGGCGGTACTGGTGTTGCTTAGCATTGTGGGCAAAGCACAACAGGCAATCGAGCTGTGCAGTGATGTTCGCATTCGTTTGAATGGAAGCTATGTAAGGCTCTATCTCTGCCAGCAGCTTTTGATAGATGTCCATTTCTATGGCCAGTATCTTGTCTTCTGCACCCAGTATCTTTTCCTCGTATTCCTTCAGTTCGGGTGTTATATAGCGTTCGGCATTAGCAAGTGTTTGCTTGCGTATCCATTCAGCCGGTACTTTGTCTTTATGCGCATTGGTTACTTCCAGATAATAGCCGAACACATTATTATAGGCCACCTTCAGCGATGAGATACCCGTACGTTCTGCTTCTTTCTGCTGTATCTGCAATAGATAGTTCTTACCGCTGCGCGATATGGTACGCAGGTCATCCAGCTCGGCAGATATGCCATCTTTTATCATGCCACCTTTGGCTGCCAGTGCAGGCGCATCTTCTATAATAACCGACCTTATCTTCTGGTGCAGGTTGGTAAGTGGCTGCATGGCATTGGTAAGGCTTATTAACGGTTCAAAACCACTATCGGCA
>DASWWE010000216.1:0-26901 GCA_036406055.1 Flavipsychrobacter sp.
CATATTACTGCCGATACTTTTACCCTGCCTATAGATAAGATAGTGGGTAGTATGCTCATGGGTTAAATAAGGAATGCCCCGAAATGTGGGACATTCCTTGCAATAAATGTTGTCAAAATCTAAAATTTACGAATATAAACAGCGTAACCACCCGTTCCATGTATTCCTGGAACAAAAACTTCGAAATTAGCTGTTGACCAGTTTGGACAACTAGCATCACCTTGAAAGCAACTGGTTGTTATCGGTGAAGTGCAAACTGTTGTTGTAGACAGCGTAGTAAAACCAACATTGGAATTAGGGCATCCAATTGGAGATCCTGTTGCCGCCAAACAATCTTCTGATACATCCACTTTATAAAACCTGTAACCTGTAGGTGGCAGCGTGCCACTTTGCCATGTTGAGGTAGATGTTAATGACACCATTGAAATTCCGGTGCCCGGCGGCGCTACAGATGTTACAGGCAACCAAACCGTTTCGTAACTATTCGTTCCTCCGGGGCAGCCAGCCGAAGGAAGAAAAGCATATAGCTTAACAACCGCTGTGGCACCTACAACAGCATTAGGAGGTGCGGTGAAAAAATTTAGCTGAACATTTTGTGCTTTTGCTACATACATAGCGCCGCATGCTAATAATAGCATCATCATTTTTTTCATTGTTAAAGTGTTTAATGGTTATAAAAAAACAAGCCTTACTCATGCAAAATGCAAGAGAATATGGTTTAAGGTTAACACAGATGCTAAGCCTGATTTAGTAATGCCAGTTTTAGAATGGGAAAATGAAGAGATGTGATTTTTTTCATAGTAGGAGGTTTTAGTTGTCTAGGTATTCCAAATATAGGCCATAATTCCTTTTACATCAAATAAAATTTCTCATTTATACAATTGGAGAAATAACCACTTTCCCCCATTCACCCCTACATTTTCTGCATTCACCCATAGCTTGTTAAGCGATTGTAAACCAGTTCCTAACAACTGGTTAACCTGCCTTTAAAGTTTGGCTATCGGCCTGCCATAGGGCCATCTTTGCTTTATCAAACGAACAAACACAAACAACAACAAGCTTTCAAAACAAACAAAACAAAGCAAGATTATGAAAAAAGTATTCGCTATCGCCGCTCTGATTTCTGCTTCATTTGCTGCTAATGCTCAAAACGCTTCCAGCACTGCTACACAAACAGTAAACCTGGTTCTTTCAAACGCTATCGAGCTGACTTTCACAGGCAACAACAGTGCAACAGGTGCAGCTGTGAACCTGGCTTTCAATACAGTTAACGACTACGCTAACGGTGTTACTTCAAGCGAGCAAGGCCTGAAAGTACGTTCTAACAAAAACTTCGCCGTAACTGTTAAAACAAACGCTGCCAGCTTTACATATACCGGCACTACTTCACCTGCTCCCGTTATGCCGGTAGCTGATGTACTGGACCTGATGGTATCTGCAAACGGTACTGGTGGTACGATAGCTACTCCGTTCTCTGCTACTGTCTACAATAGCCTGAGCAGCACTGCGCAAAACCTGATAAGCAACGGTAGCCGCGGTGGCAACCAAACCTTCGGTGTTAAGTATCAGGCTACTCCTGGCTTCAGCTACCCAGCAGGTACGTATACCGTAGATGTAGTGTACACTGCTACACAACTGTAATTACTAACTCTTTTTCATAGGTGTGGTTTTTTTGAAAGATGGTGCAATTGCACCATCTTTTTTTCATACATAAACAATAATTTATAGTATATTTGTTATTGTAAAATGAATACTGAAAGTGGAATCATTTATAAAAAACACAACAAATCACAACATTGTTTCAAATTGTTTCCCAAACCCAAAAACTGCGAGAAAACTATCAAAAACTATCAACACATATAAATTAAGCATATGCAACGTAGTATTTCAAACCGGAACGGTTTGGAACAATTTCACAATAAAACAAAACTGCCGCGCTAATGGCACGGCAGTCAATATCAGTTCTTTAATTATGGTCTAATTGTTCAGGCTGCGAAAGTCTACCGGTACCAGTTTACTTACACCGGGCTCCTGCATAGTCACACCGTATATCACATCCACGGCAGCCATCGTCTGCTTGTTGTGCGTTACGATGATGAATTGCGAGTTATCGCTGAACTTGCGTATCATCTGGGTAAACTTGCCTACGTTCGCATCATCCAGCGGGGCATCTACCTCATCCAGTATACAGAATGGGGCTGGCTTTATCAGGTAGATGGCAAACAGGAAGGCTGTAGATGTCAGCGTCTTCTCACCACCCGATAGCTGGGTAAGCGTACTTGGCTTTTTACCCTTTGGCTGTGCATATATTTCTATACCGCTGTCAGCTACATTATCAGGGTCTGTCAGGCGCAGGTCACACTTATCTTCAGCCGTAAACAGCGCTTTAAACACCTCTACGAAGTTCTCGCGTACTTTATCAAAGGTCTCTTTGAATTTGGTATTAGCGGTCAGCTCCACCTCTTCTATTGTAGCCAGCAGCGAATCCTTAGCATTCACCAGGTCGGTCTTCTGTTCTACTATAAAGTCGTGGCGGGCTTTCATTTCCGTGTAAGCTTCTATCGCTGTCGGGTTGATCTCACCCATATTCTCCAGGCGCTTTTTCATGCGCTCGGCTTCAGTGGTCAGCTCTTCTACGGTCAGTTCACCAGTGCGTGCCTGGTCCAGTATCTCGTCCAGGTTTACCTTGAACTCTACGCTCAGGCGCTCTTTCATACCGGCCAGCTTCAGCTTCATATCATTCAGCTGGTCCTTTATACTGTTAAGCAACGTCTCTGCATGTTCCTTTTCACGACGCTTACGGTTCAGCTCGCTTTCCTGTGCCGATACGGTGTTGCGCATCTCGTAGTACAGGCGGTCTTTCTCGTTAAGTATGGCTTCTTCCGCTTCTTTGCGGGTCAGCAATTCATACAGTTCGTTATCGCCGGTGTTCAGGGTGCCTTCTGTTTCGGCCAGTTGAGCAGTAGTTTGTTCCAATTGTTCCGTATTGGTAGCTACCTGGCGTTTCAGGTCGTTCAACTGGTTACTACGGAAACTCAACTCCTGTTTCAACCCTTCCAGCTTACTTTGCTGGCGGGTATACTGGATGTTGTGGTTGTTATACTGCTGCGTCGCCATGTTGAATTCCTGTTCTACGTTATGAAATTCGGCTTCAACCTGCTGTATGTTCTGTTGCAGTGCCTGTAACTGGTCGTTGATGGCTTCCAGTTCGCTGCGGGTATCGGCTATGCTACCTTGTGTATCTTCCAGCTGCTCTTGCAAGTCTTGCAGGCGTTGCTCACCCGTTTGGTTCAGGTGCTCAAAGTTCTCGATACGGTTGCCCAGGTTCACGATGTGGTTTTGCAGACGGTTTATTTCTTGCCTTGTCTGCTCTATAGCCTTATCGTTCAGCTCCTGGTTGAAGCCTGTTATTTGGGTCTGTGTATCGGCAATGTATTGCTTCAGTTGAGTAGTGCTTTCTGTAAGGTCGGCTATCTCTTTAGCCAGGCGCTCCAGATTCTTGGCACGGCCTATTTTGTTACCTTCAAACAGGCCGATAGAACCACCGCCCAGTGTGTACTTGCCGCGCACCATCTTACCGCTCTTCTCCACTATCACATTGCCGTTCAGCATGGCTTCGGCAGTTACAGCAGCTTCGTCACCGGCAATGTATACATGGCCCAGCAAGTGTTGTGCCAGCGGCTTGTATTGCTCGTCTACATTCACTACGCTAAGGGCAGGCACCAAACCTTCCGGCGCAGTATGTGCACCTTCGTTATACTGCTGAAACTGGTTCAGCACAAAGAAGTTGGCCTTGCCTTTCTTATTGCTATCCAGCAGGTGCACTGCTTTTGCAGCCTCACCTATATTGTCTACTATATAATAGTTCAGGTAGTTATCCAGCAGGTTTTCCAGCGCCGTACGGTATTCATTCTGTACAACGAATACATCTGAAAGCAGCGGTGCGTCGCTATTCCAGTCCTTGTTCTTTTTCAGGAACTTGATACTGTCCGGGTAGCCTTCCAGGCTTTCCACCAGCGATTTTAGCAGGTCGTGCTCATTGCGGCGGCTATCCAGCTTACGGTTCTCGTCTACCAGTTGTGCACGCAGGGTTTCCAGTTGTTCCTGGCTTTGCAATATCTTGCTCTTTACCTCCTCCTGGCGTGTAACCAGTTGTTGCAGGTCATCGTTCTTTTGAGCCAGGTCGCCTTCGCCATCTATGCGCTCATTATTCAGTTGTGCTATCTGGGTATTGCGTTGTGCCTTTTCATCCTGTACCTGCTGTATGCTACGTTGCAGGTTCATTACAGAAGTATCGGCAATGGCAACTTTCTTCTCTGCATCAAACTGGGTACGCTGCTTGCTTTGATATTCGCTGCGCAGCTGCTCCATCACTTTCTTCTTGGCATCAAAGGCATCGCGCTTTTCATCTACCATGGTGCGCATGGTTTCCAGTTGTTCGCGCAGGTCTTCCAGCACGCCATTCTCTTCTTCTATTTGCTTTTCTGCAAAGCCTATAGATTCTTCTATGCTCTGCAACTGCATACCTGCACCGGCAAGAAACTCAGTCAGGTTCTTTTCCCTGTCCTTCAGGTGGTCGAGACGTTGTGCAGCCAGGCGCTTATCGCTTTCCAACTGGCGCACACGGTTCAGCACTTCGTTGAATTGCTTTTGCAAGCCATTCAGCTCCTGCTCTTTTTCAATCAGCTTCACCTTGTCCTGCTCTACCGATGCTTCTTCTGTAGCTACTATAGCTTCCAGTTGTGTTTTGCGGTCGGTTTCGCGGTCGTGTTGCTCATTCAGTTCTTTATACTGGTCATTGAAGTGCTCCAGCGATGCCTTTGCCAGTTCAATGCTTACTTCTTTGTATTCTGCCTTTACCTGGAAGAAGCGCTCGGCTTTCTTGGCCTGGCTTTCCAGTGTACGCAGGTTGTTGCCTATCTCAAACAGCAGATCTTCGATACGGGCAAGGTCTTGCTCGGTAGCATCCAGTTTCAGCTTGGCTTCTTTCTTACGTGTTTTGTAGATAGAGATACCGGCAGCCTGCTCCAGCATACGGCGCCGCGAGTTGTCCTTATCCTTGATGATATCATCCACCATGCCCAGCTCTATGATAGCGTATGAGTCGTTACTCACACCGGTATCAAGGAACAGGTTATGTATATCCTTCAGGCGGCAGGTAACATCATTCAGGCGGTATTCACTCTCACCGTTCTTATAAAACTTGCGCGATATGGTAACCGTGGTAAACTCTGTAGGCAATAGATTTCGCGTGTTCTCGAACGTGAGCGATACCTCTGCCATACCCGAACCGGCACGCGTGCGCGAACCGTTAAATATCAGGTCTTCGAGGTTGTCTGAACGCAATGCCTTTATCTTATGCTCACCTATTACCCAGCGTATGGCATCCACGATATTGGATTTACCGCAACCGTTGGGCCCTACGATACCTGTAATGGGGTGATCGAGCAGCACATGTGTCTTATCTGCAAAGGATTTAAATCCTTTTATTTCCAATGACTTTAATCTCAAAACCTAGATTTTTGGAGGGATAGCAAATTTATACATTTCACCCGTTCTGCACGTGTCAATTATCACTTTTGGACATATTTGTGCAAAAGATGGGGAATAATAAAATATATGTAGCGGGAACGGTTATTCTACCGGCAGCGGAAACTCATTTTTCCTGGCATACTCATCGCGCAATTTGTATACCTTATTCAGCTTTTCCTGTTCTGTATTAATGGTAGACATCAGCAGGTTGTAGGCTTCTGCTATTTCTTCGTCGGTGGTACTATCGCCAAAGCTTTCAAATATTACAAATTTTGGCAATACTGTGTTTTTTTCAAACTGTAGTATGTCCAGCTCGGCTTTACGATATTCTTCAGAGCCACCAATATCTTCCATTTTACTAATATATTCTATCTTCCTATCGATAAAAGCAGAAAGGTTTTGGCGGTTTTGGGGCAATTCTGAGAAGTCTTTGGTATTTACAGCCACTTTGAACTCTTCTAACCATACACGGCCAAGCTGGTACATAGAATCGTTGACAGAAGTGAGTTCCGTACTCAGTTTCCGGGCTTTTTCCTTTTTATCAAATTCACATGCCTGCAGCAGTATGGCCGCAGCTATTACAAACAGAATGGTAAAACGGTTGCGCATCCGTAAAATCATTAGACAAAGTAATTGAATTCTGCCTATATATCGTTTAAAAAACGAAAAAGTTACACCAAATCGTATACTATTTATAGCCCTATCGATGCAGTACCCGACAATAGTGCATCTGTTAGCCTACCTTTGCCATTCCAACAGATAAAAACATGGGTAAAGTAGCCATTAACCTGGCAACAGGAAGCTTACAACAAAAGGAAACGATAGTAGGAATAGACCTGGGAACCACCAACAGCCTGATAGCGATAGTACGTGAAGATACCCGCCAGCCATTGGCATTGCGCGAGGTGGATGGACTGACACTGGTTCCTTCCATTATACATTTTGACGAAGCAGGTAATATAACCGTAGGCAATGCAGCAAAGGAAAAACTGATAGCAGAGCCGCATCGCACTATATATTCCGTAAAGAGGTTGATGGGCAAATCGTATAAGGACGTGAGCGACCATGCCAACTTCTTTGCCTATAAAGTAATAGATGACGATACTGATTCGCTGGTTAAAATACAAGCGGGCGATAAGTTTTACTCGCCCATAGAACTTTCTGCTTACATACTGAAGGAGCTGAAGCACCGTGCCGAGCATATATTGAAAACACCGGTAAATAAAGCAGTAATAACGGTGCCGGCTTATTTTAATGATGCCCAAAGACAGGCTACACGCGATGCCGGCAGGCTGGCCGGGCTGGATGTGTTGCGCATCGTAAACGAACCAACGGCTGCCAGCCTTGCTTATGGCATGGGGGTGAAACCGGACGAAGAAAAAACGATAGCAGTATATGACCTGGGCGGTGGTACATTCGATGTATCGATACTGAAAATAACTAATGGCATATTTGAAGTGCTGGCCACCAACGGCGATACCTACCTGGGCGGTGATGATATGGACAGAGCATTGGCGCAACACTGGCAAAAAGAACTGGGCCTCACCAACGAGGAACTGCAACAGCATAAATCGCTGGCACAGGAACTGAGGCTGACAGCCGAAGAAGCCAAGAAGCACCTGAGCAGCAACGATAGCTTTGAAGGTACTGTAGGCGGTGAAAAAGTAAGCATTACGAAAACAGCCTTCAATGAGCTGATACAACCGCTAATAGACCGCACCATCACCAGTTGTAGGAATGCCATGCGCGATGCCGGCCTTCAAACCACAGAAATAGATGCAGTAGTGATGGTAGGTGGTTCTACCCGTGTACCATTAGTGAAGGAAAGTGTAAGTGCTTTCTTTGGCAAAGCGGTATATGACAACCTGAACCCCGATGAGGTGGTGGCACTGGGTGCTGCGGTGCAGGCCGATATACTGGCCGGTAACAATACCGATATGCTGCTACTGGATGTAACACCACTGAGCCTGGGTATAGAAACCATGGGCGGGCTGATGGATGTGCTGATACCCCGCAATTCTAAAATACCTGTAAAAGCAGGCAGGCAATATACTACGCAAAAGGACGGCCAGAGCGGCATGCGCATATCTGTATACCAAGGCGAACGCGACTTGGTGCAGGACAATCGCAAGCTGGCTGAATTTAACCTGAGCGGCATACCGGCTATGCCGGCAGGATTGCCTAAAGTGGAAGTAAACTTCCTGATAGACGCAGATGGCATACTGAAAGTAACCGCTGCCGAACTGCGCAGCGGCGTAGCTACCAGCATAGATGTGAAACCACAATACGGACTAACGGATGAAGAGGTAGAACGTATGTTACTGGATTCCTTAACGCATGCTAAAGAAGATATGCAAACCCGTGCATTGGTAGAAGCCAGCACCGAAGCGGAACAGATGATAGATACTACAGAGAAATTTGTAGCAAAGCATCGCGAACTACTGAGCGAAGCCGAACTGGCCACTACGCAAACACATTTGCAACAACTGCGTGATGCCATAGCAGCAAAAGATAAAGACCGCGTGCAAAAGGAAACAGAACAACTGAATGAAGTAACCCGCCCGTTTGCAGAACGCGTAATGGATGCAGCGCTGAAAGATGCTATGAAAGGAAAAAAGATAGTGTAATGGTTGATGAGTTGACTTGTTGATTAGGTATTCGTTACAAACAAATTAATCAACAAGTCAACAAATCAACTATTTCATAATTACCTGTACGGTGTGCCTTGTTTTTTGCTCCAGCAGAATATAGCGGCTCTTGGTGAGGTCGAACAATATTTCAGGCGTATAGTGACGGATGGTGAGCAGGCTCACATCATTATTGCTAAGCACATTGTAATCTTTACTTAAGGCCGTCATCAGTTTCTTCACATTATCTTCCTTGTTATCGATACAGGCCACGAAACTGATGGCCGCATTTTGTATCAGGTTCACTTTGATATTCAGGTCGTGCAGTTTGCTATACAGGTCGCTTAGGTTATCCTGCGTAATGAAAGAGAAATCCTTTGATGTTACCTGCAGTAATACCTGATCTTTTTTCAGCACAATAAGTGGTGGATAGAAGATACTGTTCACATCATTCTGTATCACCGTACCCGGCAGGTCTTTGTCAAGGAAGCATTTTACGTACAGTGGTATATTATTGTTCTGCAACGGCTTAATGGTTTTAGGGTGTATCACCTGCGCGCCATAGTAGGCCATCTCTATCACTTCATGATACGTGATAGCTTCTATCTTCACCGTATTGGGAAACAGTTTGGGGTCTGCATTTTGCAGGCCTTCTACATCTTTCCATATCGTAACGCTTTCGGCAGCCAACCAGGCTGCCAGCATAGCAGCTGTATAGTCGGAGCCTTCGCGACCTAATGTTACCGAGGCATTATCGGCAGTAGCGCCGATGAAACCTTGCGTGATAATGCTTGCGCCAGAGGCCAGGACAGGGGATAATATTTCTGCGGCTTTCGCCTTGGAGAATTCCCAATCGACCCGTGCAT
This sequence comes from Flavipsychrobacter sp., assembly GCA_036406055.1. Lineage (GTDB taxonomy): Bacteria > Bacteroidota > Bacteroidia > Chitinophagales > Chitinophagaceae > Polluticoccus. The sequence continues at coordinate 9,026 of DASWWE010000216.1, forward strand.
CGCGATAGGTAGCATCGGTACGCACTACATCGCGTATGTCTTTCCATTCAAAGTTTAAACCACTCTGTTGTAAATAGAATGCAAAGATGCGTGTGGACAAAAGCTCGCCCATGCATACTATCTGGTCGTATGAATAATCATATTTATCAGCATCTGCATCGTCTACCGCCCATTGCAGTTCGGTAAAGAATTCATTCAGTGCTTTTTCAGCCTGTGTATAATAGCTATCGTTCAACAATGCACGTGTGTATGCAAGGTGTTGCTGCTCCAGCGTGTTTACCATTTCGTGCGCTTCCTGTTTCTTACCCTTACATGCTGCCGCTACTATTGCTTCCAGGGCATTGGTAGTTTTACCATATGCCGATACAACCATGATAATCGGTTGTTTTGCATCCCGTATTATTGGCAATAACGCCATCATGCGTTCAGGGCTGGCTATAGAGGCCCCACCGAATTTGTAAACCTGCATTTTATAAAGTCAAAATTTAAAAATGAATACCTGAAATTGATATAACATTAACTGAGCACCATCAGTCTTTGCAGTGCGCTTTCCAGCATCCCCAGCATTTCTGCTATCTCTTCTTTTTTGCAAGTGCCTATGCTCAACCTATACCAGGGCGACTGCTTATTGGCACCGAATGCATAGAATGGCACGATAGCCAGTTTGGCCTCGTTTAAGAGATACTCCGTTACCTCTGATTGATTGGACAGTTGTTTGCCACCTGCTTCCCTACCGGCTAGGTCTATTTTGATGGTAAGATAGATAGCCGCCTGTGGCGCTATGGCATCTACCGGGTAGCCTTTTTCTTTCAGTGCAATGATACCATTATAGATAGCCCACAGCCTTTCTTCCAATTCTTTTTTGAAAGAAGTGAGGTAGGTACTTACTGCATCTTTCTGCAACAAGTATTGTGCAGTAGCCTTTTGTTCTGCCATAGGGCTCCAGGCACCTATGTGGCTCAGCAAGGCTTTCATTTTAGCTATTACAGGTGCTGGGCCAAAAGACCAACCCACACGCACCCCTGTGGCAGCAAATGCTTTTGAGATGCCATCTATAAAGATGGTATACTGTTTCATTTCGGGTCGCAGTGAAACGGGATTGTAATGTTCAGTTTCACCATAGGTAAGTGTGAAATACATCTGGTCGAACATCACGTATAGTTTTTTACCATCACCACGGCGTTTGTTTTCTTCCAGCACCAGGTCGCATATCTTTTCCAGTTCGGCTTTGGCCAGTGTGGTCCCGGTGGGGTTTTGCGGCGTGCAGAGGCACAGCAATGCTGCACCTGCTATATGCGGGGCTATATCTGCCGCGGTGGGCATAAAGTCGTTTTCAGGCGTTGCTTCTATTACGCAATGCTCGCCACCATTCATATGCGTGTAGTGATTGTTGTTCCATGACGGTACTGCATACAGTACTTTATCGCCGGGGTTCACTATGGTGCGGAACAGCGAATAGATGAGGGGACGGCCGCCGCCAGCTATCAATACTTCGTTAGCGGCATATTCAATCCCCTCACGGTCTTTAATGAATGAAGCTACGGCCTGCCTTAATTCCAGCAAGCCATCGCCGGGAGGATAGTTGGTCAGTTTGTTGCGATACGCATCTATGATGGCATCTTCCAGCTCTTGCGGAATGGGAAATATCTGCGGATCGAAATCGCCGATGGTGTAATTGTATATTTTCTCACCGCGATTGACACGGACGGCAATCTCATTACCCAGGCGCACTATTTCAGACCCGATCAGTGTTTCTGCAAGCTGGCTTAACTGACTCATTTTCTCGTTTGTTATATTGTTTTAAGCGTATTAAAAAAGGCTTACCCGGTGGAGGTAAGCCTTTAGATTCAGTACTGTATGTTATACACATAAGAAGTCGTTGCGGCTTACCTGGTGGTAAAACGTTTATCGGCCTTCTTATACATCTTGTTATTCATAATCGTGGCGCAAAACTAAGGATATTTTTTTCTAATAACCAAGAACCGGTGCAAAAAAACTACTCAAACAACTGCTCTTTGCTCTTCGGGCGCAGTTCCGGCAACCATTTGAAGCGGCTTAGTTTCATACCGGGCAGGTCGGCTTTATTGAGCGGGGTCATTTTGCTTTTTACATCCTGCTCGTAGATGATGCGGTGTATAGACTGGTCTTTAAAATAGACCTTCATGCGCAAACTGGTTACCTGGTTTACGCCCAAGTATGCATCATGTTCGTCTTTAGCATAATAGATGGTTTGTGCATCGGGTTTCACCAGCATATAGTCTATGTTGCCATCTTTAAAATACCCCGTAAGTGTTTTACCCTGCACCTGGTCGAATAAGCCCGCCTTATCGGGGCCGCTTTGCGATGCCACAAAAGCATTATTTGGTACGTATATCTTTTTGATCTTACTACTATCGGTATAGAGCAATATAGTATCGCCCGTTATCTGGCTTTTGCGCGACCATACTATAGGGTCATACATCATGCGCATCACAGAGTCTTTCTGCGTATAGCTGATACTATCGCATTTACCCTGCAGGGAGTCAGAGAAAATAAGTACATGATGGTAGCCTATAAAATACCTTGGCCTGCTGGAATCTGCTGCTACGGTATCGACCGGCACTTGCTCTGTTACTATTTCCTTTTTGCCTTTTTTATTCTTTTTAGTGATGGTCTTTTTTATGGTTTCTGTATCGCCGGGGCGTGGTATAGGGGCAGAGTAAAAAGTATCTGCACGGATGAAAAGGCTGTCTTTGTCGTTTACCTGTTTTAGTACCGGCTTTATGGTAGCCAGCATAGTTTTCTTTTTCTCGTTGAAATCTGCATTGCCACAATAGAGCGTAGTATGCTGTATAGTGTCAATGGCTATTACATTACCGGTTGCTTTACCAATACCTGTTTTACGGTTGTGGTCAATTTTATCGGCTTCTACATATTGTTCCTTATTCAGGATAGAGGAGCGGCAGGTGAAATGCGCCAGCTCATTTTTAGTATCGTAGGTACCGCAACTGGTGCGCAGTACAGAGCTATCGCTGGTAACTACCGATGGCGCATAGAAGGTAACGATCTTTGTTTCGGTATTGTAGCCCATGTCATCAGACACGATCTCGTATTGCGGGTCAGTAACAATTACTTCGCCTGTAAAACGAGAGTCTTTTGTACGGGTATCGTAGGTACCAGCATTGCTGGATAAGGTGGTAGTACTATCCTGCAATGTGCCTCCTTGTGTGTACACACCTACTTTGGTAGCGGTATTATAAGTAAGCTCTTCCGACCATAGATGGCTTTTGCCATCGGTGAGCATTACGTTGCCTTTCATAAATGCCAGCTTCTGGTTGCCTACGTAGCGCATATAATCGCTCTGACCTTCGCTGCCGGGTTGCAGTACCCGCACATTACCGAATGCTTCTACATTGTTTTTCGCCACATTCAGATAAGCACTATCGCAAAACATGCTGGTTTCGCCTTGCACCAATGCCACATCGCCCAGCAACTTCGTAATATCACCTGAGTCGGTTTGTACCACTTCCAGGGTACGTGCACCTTTCAGGTTTACCGGCACCTTACCTGTAGTGTCTGTCTTTCTTTGAGCAAATACAGTGGCGGCACCCATACATACACACAGCAGTATGATATACCTGAGCGAGCGGGAAGAAAATTGCGTAATGCTAAAAGCCTGCAAAAGGTTAATTCTTGTTTTTCCTGCCAAAGATAGTAACGTTAATGTAACGCGAAGGATGTGCATTGATATCTGCCATCAATGCGTTGAGCGTTTTTAACGTTTCTGAAAGATTATTGTAGAGTTGCTTATCGTTTACCATCATGCCCAGTGAGCCTTCATTACTGTTCACCTTGCTGATAACACCCTGCAACTGCGATATAGTAGCCTGCAGGTCTCTCACTGTCTGATCGATAGGTGCGGAGGCCAGTTGATTACTGATGCCTTCTGCATTGTGAATGATATTAGTGATCTGTTGGTTATTATTGGCCAGGTTGCTAGTAATGCTATTGGCATTGCGGATGATGGATGCCAGTTGTGCGCTTTCTTTGTTCAGTTTATCAGATAGCTGGGCAAAGTTGGCCATGGTCACATCCAGCGAGGCAACACTGTTATTGAGCCTGCGTTGTGTTTCGTCGTTCAGCACATTATTAACGCCCAGCAACACGGTATCCAGTGTTCCCACCACATGCCTGATGTCTTGTATAAGGGGAGATATTTCAACAGACAAGTTATCTATAATGCCTCCTTCTATGCTGGCCGGCAATACGCTTTCTGCCGGAAGCTTTTCAGTGCCGGGAGCCAGGTCTAACCTTAATACTTTAGTACCTAACAAATCTGCCGAAGCCAGCTTTACGGATGTACCTTTTGTAACTACAATATCATCCTTTACGGCTATAGTCACTTTTACTTTGCCACCGCCATTCAGTTCTATTTTGGCTACACGGCCAATGCCCATACCCTTTACCTGCACGGCAGATGATGCCTGCAGGCCCTGCACATCATCAAAATAGGCCAGGTATTCCTTTTCGCCCGAGAATAGGTTGGCACCTTTCAGGAAATAAAAGCCTGCAAAAAATATCAATAATGCTATCGCTACTAATAATCCTATCCTTGCTTCCTTTGAAAATGTCATACAGATATGGTGTCAGTGATACCTAATTCGGGCAAAAATAATGTAAAAAGCCCTTGTTATACGTTTTTCTATAGTTTTCAAAAGAAAGCCCCTTTGCAGGGGCTGTTCTTTATATATCATAACTATTAAAAATCTGTGCCAATGGAGAAGTAGATAATCGGTTTCGTCTTCTGGTCTTCAATATTCCAGGCGGCATCTACCCGCAGGAAGTAGCCGAATATCATTGTGCGCAAACCTGCACCGTAACCAACCCCTACACCACCGCTATCATCGGTTATCTGCAGGATAACCTGCGGATCGCTGGATGGGTTGTTGGGGTCGGGCAGTATCCTGTCGTTACGCAGCCTGTCGGCATTTGGCAAAAAGCCGGCCCATGCAGAACCTACATCGGCAAACGCTACCAACTGCATATTCTTGATAATAGACGACTGGATAGGACGCTTCATAAATGTACTGAAGATAGGCAGGCGGAACTCTGTATTTGCCAATGCATAGGTATTACCATTGCGGGAATTTTGCTTGTAACCACGCAGATTGGTAGCCAAGGCTTCAAATGCATAGTTCTGAACGGGCCTCAGCGGTACGTAGTCGCTATACTTGTTGTTTATCCAGTTGTCCACACCACCTATATGGTACAATATCTTCATATCGCCGCCGGATGTAGCACCTGCTAACCTTAAAGCCCAAATGAAGTTCTTGTATATTTTCTGGTAGTACCGGAAGTCGGCTCCAATATTGTAAAAACCACCGGTAGTACCATTTACACGATACATATATTCTGCAAAGAATTTATAACGGAAGCCATTATAGATATTCAGCGTTGGCCTGATGGTATTATCGAATACATACTCAGCACGGCTCATCACCCAATATTGTCTTTTATCGTTTGGCTCGTAGCTAAGGCTGAGTGTATCCAGGGCTTTAAAATTCAGATCATCTGAACGCACACCCAGGTGCAACTTCACGCTACGGATGCGATCGAAAGGATAGCTTACAGAACCTTGTAAGATATTGGTAACTGTTTTGCCCAGCTGCTCATTTACCAGTATGGGTGCGCCGGATGTATCTACATAGCCGACATTGTAAGTATTCGTAGATTCAGACCTCAGGTATAGCACACCCCAGTCAACACGTTTTTTGAAATTTTCGTATTGCATGAAGTAGGTCTTACCTGTAAAGTTGATAGGCAAGCGGAGGCCGCCGGTAAAACGATAATTTTCCATCAGGTCGTTGATGCTAACCGTAAGCATACCGCCCAGCGAGGGATTAATAAAGCGTCCACCGGTTTGTGCTACCGACTGGTATTTATTGAAGAGTACGCTGTTATCCAATTTTATGCTAAAGAAGTCGGGCTTCAATGAAAGGCGATATGGCTGCGCTTTCATTTTCAGGTATTCGCTATCAGCAGCCTGCTTCACATTGATCTCGGCATTCACCTCGTTTGCCATTGCCGCATTAGCATCTGTTACGGTAGCTGCAGCAGCGCCATCGTCTTTAAACTCTGACTGGAAGGCATTGCCGCTTTTCATTACCGGCTCCCTTTTGTGCATCGCCTCATTGCTAAGTTCTGATACAGGTGCGGGCTTTTGCAGGTCTGTTTTCAACAGTTCTGTAGGCTGAGGGTCTTTTATGACCACGTTTTTACCCGGTACCAGTTGCGGTTTGAAGTAAACGGTGTACTTATCACCTACCTGCAACACATCTGCCACTACATTACCCGCAGGGTTGTATTGATGGCCTACGATATTGCGCGCATGATTGGTAACAGGTACGCCATAAGCAGAGTCTGTATTATTAGCTCCACGTGTCATCAGCACCAAGTATTGGTTCTGTATGCCATTGACATCGTACAGGTATGCATAGTTATCGCTACCGTATTGTATAGGCTGCGATACATTGCCTGTAGTAACACGCGACATTTGCAGCAGCTCTTTGCGCTTGGTACGTGTGTTGTAGAAAAACACATTCATCGGGCCATTCGGCAGTTCGTTTACGCCCAATGGCACTTCCAGGTTTGCTTTAGGGCGGTTGGACAAGAAGAGGATACCCCTGCGGGAACCACCACTTACAAAGCAAGGCTGTACATCATCCCATGCATCGTTGGTAATGTTCTTCATACGCGAACCGCGGATGGTAAACTCGTACAGGTCGGTCTGGCTTTTTTTGATGGCCGAGAATACCAGCTTATCATCATCTTCGTTAAAGGTCATGCTCAGTACCCTATCGAAACGGCCGGGGGGTATGGAATAGTTTTCTATCTGCGCCTTGTAAGAGTTGAAGATGCGCAATTGTGTTTTAGTACCTTTTTTGTAAAGTATGGCCAGTTTATACCCGTTGTTCGACCATGCGATTATCGGGTAGTCAGGGTCAGGCAGTTCATTATAATCCAGCCTGCCACCTTCCAGTATTACTGATGCTACACGGTCGCCGCTTGCTTTTTGTATGTATACCTTAAATTCACCGTTCTTCCATGTCACATAAGCCACATCGGTACCTTTAGGTGCCACACGTATGTTTCGCAAAGTAGTGCCATCCTTAGGTATTTTTATATCCAGCACAGCCATGTTCGAGTCCGGCTTTTCCTGTACCAGCTCATCTTTGGCATACATACCCTTGTAGTATGCAATGGCAGAATCGTAGGCCTGCTTGATGTTCTGCCCCAATGACATTTTAATGCCCTGGTTCAGGTTGCTCTTCATCTGCATGGTATACAACACGGTCTTCATGTTGTTATCGCCATACCTGTCGGATATATATTTCCAGAAGGCCTTACCGGCAAGTTCAGGCTGTTCTTCAGCCAGTTCAAAAAAACCTGCTTTAGGTTTCGCTTCCAGCATGTTTTTCCAATCGCTGTTGCTTTTGGCATCCCATCCATCTACCAGGTAGGCTATATATCCGTATACCGTCCATGTAGGCAGGTTCATAAGTACGGCATTGCGCACCATTTCCCTGAAGTTTTCACCAAACAGCATGCGCTCCATTACCACGCGCGACATGCCGGCACGTGTTTGCCTGCGCAGGTCTTCATGCTCACCTGTAAAGTATACTACCAGTTTATCGCCCACTATATCTACCGTACCGGCGGGTATATCCTGCAGTTGCGAATCGAACCGGCGGCCAATGTTGGTTTGGCGATATTCATCATACGTATTGTAAACAACTATTTTGAAACGACGTGGAAACTGGCCACCCATTTTCTTTTCTACCAGGCGTATATCATTTTCCACCTGTTCGGCTACATAGCGTGCCAGGCCACGGCCGGCTGCATCGTAGTGATAGATACGGAAGTGCTTGGTATCAAAAAATTTCCAGTCGAACTTGCGGTATTGGATACGGTTTTGCCCGAATATTTCCAGGTTTGACTGTGCATTTGCAGCAGGCGATATAGCACATAGTGACAGTGCGCTAGCTACACAAAGCATGGCAGCCCGGTATCGAGGGTGTATGTTCATAAACGAATACTGTTATGATATTGTGGTTGACTTAGAATTAGGTGTTACAATATACTACCTTAAATAATAAGTTTGCATTCTAAATTAATGAAAATATACAACCAATGCTGCATATAAAGTCTTTTACTTTCAACGGTTTTCAGGAAAATAGCTACCTGATTATAAACGATGACAAAGAGTGCTGGGCGGTGGACCCCGGTATGTACGAGGCCGGTGAAGTAAGCCAGTTCAAACAATACTTATCTGCTAATAACCTGCAGTTAAAATCCATCATCAATACCCACACGCATATCGACCATATTTTTGGCGTGCAGGCACTGAAAGATGCTTATAACGTACCGTTTGGCATACACGAAAAAGACTTGCCTGTGTTGGGTGGCGCCGTTGGTTCAGCCATGCTGTTCGGCTTCAACTTTCCTAAAGCCCCTACCCCTGATTTTTACATAAAAGATGGTACCCCACTGAAACTGGGTAAAGATGAGATAGAAGTCCGTTTTACGCCCGGCCACTCTCCCGGCAGTGTTTCTTTTTATTCTCCTGAAGGCAAATGGGTGCTGAGCGGCGATGCTTTGTTTAACGGCAGCATAGGCCGGACTGACCTGCCCGGTGGCAATTTTGATACACTCATCGGTAGTATTAAAGGGCAGTTACTTTCCTTGCCTAATGATACCACTGTTTATTCAGGACATGGGCCTGCCACCACCATCGGCAATGAGCGACTATACAACCCCTTCCTCTTACATTAATATTTTTTAACATTGTATTAGGTTCGTTTTAACGCTTCTTTGGGAGCGAAAAGGGTTTTATGCATATTATTTTCGTGTCATCAAAAAAACACGCAGATATGAAAAGTGCCATCATCCCCGCATTAGCATTAGCAGTTTGCTTCAGTACGTCTGTATCTTTTGCCCAGGAAAACAAGGGCAAGAATAGCACTAAGGAAATATCGGAAGAAACAGTTGTTATCAAGCGTAGTGGCGAAGGCAAAACCATTATTGAAATAAAAGACGGCAACGTGTATGTGAATGGTGATAACATAGCCACGGTAAAAGATATACAAAACAACCATACGCGTAAGAAGATCATCATAGACAATGGCGATGATGCGGACATAGCTATGCCCTTCAGCGACAGGCAGGAGAATATTGTTATAACACGCAAGGCGATGCTGGGTGTATATACCAAACCTGGCAATGCGGATGGAGGAGCCGAAATAGAACGTGTAATGCCGAACAGTGCAGCTGCAGAGGCAGGATTAAAAGCCGGCGATGTGATAACCGGCATAGATGGTAAGACCATTAACAACGGCAAGGAACTGACAGAAATAATAGCTGATAAAGAAGCCGGTGAGAAAGTAACCATCAGCTACAAACGCAATGGCAAACTGCAAAATGCAACGGCAGCCCTATCTAAGGCGCCCGGCATCAGCATACCAAGAGGCCGTCACTTCAACCCATTTGAAGGCAATGGCGACATTCCTAATACCATGATGCGTCCATTCAGCTTCGACATTAATGATACCCCATTTGAACCTAGCCCTAAAATGGGTGTGACGGTGGAAGACATGAATGATGGCAACGGTGTAAAAGTGCTGGATGTAAAACCATCTTCCCCGGCTGCAGAAGCAGGCATCCGTAAAAATGACATCCTGAAAAAACTGGATAATGAATCTATAAGTTCTGTACAGGAACTGCAAGATATACTGGGTGGTACTAAGAAGAACCAGCCTGTAAAACTTCAATACGAAAGAGAAGGAAACACGAATACAACCAATATTGTATTCCCCAAAAGCCTGAAGAAAAAAGACCTGTAAGGCTTCCAAAGTTTGTAAATGGTAAAAAAAGGGTAAAAAGGCAGCTCACGCTGCCCTTTTTATTTGTATATAACCAGTTCTTTCCCTTTTAAAATAGGCACTACAGGATGCAGATCGGGCGTAGCGCAATATTCCATATCGCCTTGCAGCCCGTATGCAGACAGGCGTTTGTAGTGCGAGCTATCGCGCAGAAAGGTAATCGCATTGCCTTCTGCACTATGTTCAAACAGGTAATTAGCCGCACGGGCACTGTCGCAGTTAACAGAAAAATGGTCTTTAATCTTGTTTACTACAGCTCCGGCAAATAAGGTATCCTCCAGGTTGAAACGATCTTTCCAGGCAGCGCAGCCCAATAATACATTTTTCCCCTGAGCAACCAGGAAGTCGCATACAGCTGATAAATTAAGAAACGCACCTGTGATAATTGTGTCTGCATCTTTTACCATATGCAACAGGCGTGTGCCATTTGTGGTAGTAAGTACCAGGCACCTGCCGTTTATAAATTCCCTAGGATATTCAGATGGAGAATTGCCGTATTGCAAGCCTTCTGCTATTTTACCATCTCGCTCCCCGGCAGTTATGCTGTTTTCAATGCCATTGCCCAGTTCAATGCATTCCTGCACGCTGGCAACGGGTATAACGCAGGAAGCACCATTATGCAGCGCTGCAGCTATAGTAGAAGTAGCACGGAACACATCGATAATAACAACTACGGCGCCTTTGGTATCGTATAAATGTAATAATGCAGGTGAAAGGCAAACTTCTAATTTGGGTAATGCACTGTCAGACATCAATAAATACTTAAAAGAAATGTAGTGCAAGATACAGGCATCAGGCAAATAAAAAAATCGCCACCCGATTAGGTGGCGATTTTCTGAGTATCATACATGTGGTATTAATATACCCACAAATCGTGTTCTTTGTTGAATATCTGTTCTGCAGCTTTTTGTCCTTCATACAGAGCTTCCATATTGCTCATGCCTTTTTCTTTGAAAGAAAGGTCGAATGGATTGCTCATTTTGATAACGCGGCTGGCAAAGTAGCGGTTTTCGAAGAATTCGTACCAGCTCATACGTGCCACATCGTTTTCAGGATTGAACACTTCATATTGAGCCAGCATCGGTGTGATTTCAGGGTAGTATAACCAGAATACAGCCTGAGATGCACGGTAAGTACCATCATCATTGTATACGTCGCGGATAGGAGCGATACCGATTATCTGGTTGCGCATACGACCTGTGTTCCTGTCTATAAACCAGTCTTCTTTGATACGGTATTTAGTCACCACATCAGGGTCAAACTCTTTTTGAGTGATTTTCACGGTTTCTTCGCCTGTTACAGGGTCAACAACCATAGTAGTATCCGGCTGGCCTATCAGCAATTCAAGGATCTGCTCCTTGGTAAGTGCTGTAGTGAACCTGTCATCCATGTTAGAATAGGCTTTGATCTTGCCATTTTTTACAGCATGCAGTATTATTTCGATGAAATAACCACCGCCAGTGTAATCATCACCGGGATAACGGAACGCCATGTTCTGCTTTTCGCGGATGTCAATCTCACGCCAAATCCTTTTTTTCCACATGATGTCGGCCTCGCGAACTGACTGTGGTGCCAAAGGTGTATTGATGTGAGCTACTCTGTCATAAACCCCATCTCTTACTAAAGATGGCTTCCAGTCGTCTTTAACACCGTCAACGCTGTTATAGCTGGAAACAGCAGGGTCTGCAGTTTGAGCGAATGATACACTGCTTGCTAAAAGTAAAGCAGCGGTAGCAGCAATTCTATATGATCTACGGATACTCATAATCCTGAAACGATTTGCTAATTATTAAAGTTAGTAAAATTACTGAATAAGAGTTATACCTACAGTATTGAGCGAACGCGTTGTACCGTCAGGGCCTCTCGCCTTAATCTCTTCAAAATAAAGTTTATCACCAATTTTTGCCCTTCCGATAGCCTCAACAACCTGCTTGCTTTCACTGAACCTTGCGCTTTTTACAACGAACGGCCCAATAGGTTCGCCGCGTTTAGGAACAAGGCTGAATTCGAAGCTGGTAACTACGAAACGTGCATCAAAATCAAAGTTCTCAAGAGCTGCCTGGATACCCAACTGAGCTTTGAACTCGTTGCTAGGAACACGGCCACCGCTATATTTACCAATTTTGGCTACCGGGTCAGGTATACGTTTTACACGTATTTCCTGTCCACCCACTCTTTTAACACCTGTTGCAGTTTTAGCATTGATATCTGCCATTACTTTACCAGGCTTCGTAACCATTACTTCAGAATGGCCTTTTGTTTCCAGCGGTTTAACTGTTGCATCTGGTATGTTTACCGATACGTCTTCCAGCGAATAACCTGCTGCAGAAACTGTTATCGGGTTAGGCACACCAATGTAAAACACGTTCATTTTATCCAGCTGCATAGAGGCACCTTCTGAACCCACCATGTAAGTGAACTCATAGTCGCGTGTTTCAACACGGCCACCCATATCCAGTGTCACTTTACCACGAACGGTTTGCAAACCAACGCCAGATGCTGAAGTTTCCCAGGAGGCTACGCCATTTTCAACTTTAGCTACACGACCAGAGCTTGAAGAAACCTGAGGGTTAACAGCTTTGTTATAAGCTGCCAGCATGATGCTAGCCTCTACTTTCTGTCCAGCCAGCACATAGCTGTTTTTAGGAACCGCTATCGCTTGTATTTCGTCGAATTTAACCTGGATATCGCCTGCTTCTCTGGCCAACTGGTTGATGATTACAGCTTCGCTATTCCTTACGTCATTCTGAAATTTAGAAAGCAATGTAACAACAGCCATCGTAGGCATGTTATAGAAATAACCTGTAGCCCAGTCTGCGCGTGGATTGTTATCTGTTTTTTCAGGTTCTACCACTTTAATTGGCAGTTCTTTCATGAATTGCTCCTTAAACTTAGGATCAATAACACTAACCATCATATCACGCAGATCGTTCAACTTCTTTTTTATCTCATCACCACCTTTTTTCTCTACTAAGAGCAAAGTACTGGCATCGATATTATCTTGTCTTTTAATCTCACCATTTTCCTCTTTACCACCAGACTCTTCGATTATTTTATTTTTCCAGTCTTCCAGATATTTGATCATACTGGCAGCCTGTGCCTTTACCTGATCTGCTTTCTGATTGAAAGGACGCATACGTTCTTCCTGGCCAGCTTGCGATTCCTGATCTTTCATGCTTTTATACAAAGCTTCGTTCTTCTGCTCGATAGAAGCATTAGAGGCAGTAATACTCTGGTTAATGGTTTTAAACGCATGCAGGATTTCAGAGGATACGTTTAGGGCCAGCATGGCAGTCAACACCAAGTACATGAGGTTGATCATTAACTGCCGCGGCTCTTTAGGCATTGACATGCTGCAAAAAATTTAGGGAGTTACTTAAATTAATTTCTTTACTTATTATCAATGCTTGAATTAGCGTCCTTGCATAGCAGCCAGCATGTTGCCATATATCTGGTTCAGCGTTGTCAGGTTTTTAGACAGCTGTGCTATTTGCTCTTTCGCAGCTACTGCATCTGTAGCGCTTGATGCCATTGCATCTGATGCACTTACCAGGTTGCTGTAGAATTTATTCATTGCTTTCAGGTGGTTGTTTGCATCTTGCAGTTCCACTTCATATATCTGGTTCAGTGAACCCAGGTTTCTTGAAAGCACTACTACTTGCTCGTGGAATTTAGCTGTGTCTTCAGCAGCATTATTAAATGATGCCATAGTATTAGACGCACCCACGAAAGTATTTTTCATTTCGCCCAGTGCACTTGCAGCTTCACGTGCACTTTGAGAGTACTCACCTGTTGCAGCAGTAACATCAGAGATATCTTTTATCTGTTCAACCACCACACCGAAGCGTTGGAAGTTTTCACCTAGTTTGCGGATGTTAGCAGGTGTGATCTGTGCATCTTCCATCATTTTATCTAAAGAAGCGCCCGGAGATACTTTACCAGCACCAGAATCAAATTTTGTTCCTTTACGGTAAGCTTCCACATGTGGATTTTCATCCAGATTGGGGTAGAAGCGTTCCCAATAGTAATCTTTATGAGGTGGGAGCAAACCAAGCAGTGCAAAGATAAATGCTTCGGTAAGCATACCCGCTGTCAACATCACACCCGCACCTGGCCAGTGTTGGATTTTAAAGAGTGCTCCCATCAGTACCACAGAGGCACCCAGACCAATGATCAGGTTTTTAATATACTTACCCTGTTTGGTTTCGAAAAACAGTGCTACAGAACCCATTTTATTTTGTTTTTCTTAAAGGTTGAAAAATTACTGATTAAAATTTATAGTTATTTATATTAACGCCTGTTGGTTAATGCTGGTGCAATTTGACCGTAAACGCAACGGAAACCAATATACGCTTTTGCAGTATCTGCATATTCATAATCGCGTGTACCATTTTGCAGGTAGAACGCCACATCGCGCCAGCTACCACCACGCAATACCTTACGACGCATCCACTGAGGATCGTTTTCGCGTATTTTATAGTCTACTACAGGATTCAGATCTGATGTAGTTGAATAAGCTGTACCGAAGTATGAGCTGGCCGTCCACTCGGCCACGTTACCGGCCATGTTGTACAGGCCATAGTCGTTTGGCCAGTAGCGGTCAACAGGTACTGTGTACAAACCACCGTCTGCAGCGTAGTTGCCACGTTGAGGCTTGAAGTTGGCCAGGTAACAACCTTTTTTGTTAACCAGGTACGGACCACCCCAAGGATAGGGAGACTCTGTACGGCCACCGCGTGCAGCATATTCCCACTGTTCTTCGCTAGGCAATGCAAACTCGCCTTCGAAATACAGTTTGTTCCTTTCGCGGTCTTGCTTCCACAGCATGGTACGCCAGTTACAGAATGCATTTGCCTGGTGCCAGTTAACACCCACTACAGGGTATTGGTTAAAGGCAGGGAACCAGTTGTATTGCAAAGCAATCGGCTCATTATAAGAATAGGACAGTTGCTTTACCCAAACAGTAGTATCGGGGTAGATAGCCACATCATATTTCCTTTTGAAGTTGCTAGCAGCTTGACCGGCGTTCTTTACGTTCTCGCTATAATCATAGGTTTCGTAGTGATAAACCAGCTTAGAATTGTCAAATTCTTTTTTACCCCAGCCGCTTTGTTCAGCAGGAATGTACATAGCCGCCAGTTGATCTTGCAGGTCCGGATCCCTCCAGTTTATTCGCTTCCTCATATCCAGGCGCTGGTTACCATCCGCGTCGTCTATAAAGTCGCCCAGCGTAGTGTGCGCTATAGAGTCACGAACCCAATTGGTAAATTGACGGTATTCAGCATTTGAGATTTCTGTCGCATCCATGTAAAAACCTGTCATCTGCGCTGTGCGTATCATCGCATCATTCCTTCCGCGAACATCTTCGTCACTTGCTCCCATTTTAAAAATTCCAGACGGTACATACACCATGCCTAGCGGAACAGGGGGCCTGTATGTCATCATTGTAGGTTCACCTACAAGCTGACCTCCGTTACCCGGTTTTCCGCAGCTGGCAGCCAGTGCTAGTAATGCTACAGCCGAGATCTTCAGGGAAAGTTGTTTCATACTACTGTTATTATTGTTTTTGCGATTAGGCAAATAAAGTAATTTTTTTGGCTTGCAGGTAGTTTTCCCTACAAAACCGTTGCACAATATTTAAAGTTTTTTCCAAAAATGCAAGCTTCAAAAAAAAATTTGTTAAGAATTTCAAAAGCTTGTAAAACTGCATTTTAGTTCAAAGTAAATCAATCTGCTGACATATGCAAATGCTTCAAAACCTGCGCTATATCGGCTATTGGCGGCAAACATGCATCATCCGTACATATATATACCCTTGTTTCTTTTCCTGAATATTTGCCTTTCAGCATCGGAATTTCAGATATTTCTTTTTTTGAAGTGAGCAAAAAGGCGCCCGGCAGCATTTCCTTTTCCAGTTCCTTTTTGCCGGTTTCCCAACCCTCACCCATACCTGCTACCGTCTTTATACCGTACACATATTGTTGCAATAAACACGCCCAGTAGCCAAACGAGGTAGTGTACCTGCCTGCAGATGATGCCATACGCTGCAGCATAACATATGCTTGCTCTATCCATTCCGTACGCTCCATTATAATACCTAAAAGATACAGGTTGTGCGCCATTACTGCATTGGCAGATGGTGTAGCCCCATCGTAAATATCTACTTTACGCACAGGTATATCGTTTTGCAGGGATGATGTGTAATAGAAAAACGAACTGCTTTCATGTTGAAATTCACTTAGTACCTTTTGCGTCAACTCATCCGCCTTCAGCAACCATGCTTCATCGCCGCTTACAGATGCCAGTTGCAGCAGTGCCTGTACGAGGTAAGCATAATCATCCAGGTTGGCGGCAATACGGGCATTCCCTTGTTTCCATGTATGCACAAGGCCAGTACTTGTTTGGAAGGCCTGCAGTATCCAATCCATATGTGCTACTGCCCTTTGCCGATACGTTTCGTCCTGCAAAGCTTGTGCAGCTTTGCACAGGGCAATATTCATCAGTGCATTCCATGACAATAAGCTTTTGTCATCTGTAAGCGGACGGATACGAGTATTTCTTGCTGCTAATAATTTCAGTTTCGCCGCTTCTATTTTTTCCGCAACCGCTGCCTCGGGCATATTATAGCGTGCTGCCACAGTTGCTACCGGCTCGGCTACATGCAGGATGTTTGTATGCTCCCAATTGCCCTTTTCTGACACGCCGAAATAGGCTTGCAGCACTTCGTCTTCGCCAATTATGGCCTTCCATTCATCCCACGTCCAGGTATAAAATTTACCTTCTACACCTTCACTATCTGCATCTATGGCACTATAGTATCCACCACCCGGTTCTCTCAATTCATTTTCAACAAAACCGATAATTTCTTCTATAGCAATTTTATATTTTTTATCCTTATTAATGCTATATGCTTCTGCCAGCGATATTACCAGCAAAGCATTGTCATAAAGCATTTTTTCAAAGTGTGGTATCAGCCAGTTGTCATCTGTAGCATAACGTGCAAGTCCACCGCCCAGCTGGTCGTAAATACCACCCTCTATCATGGCATCCAGACTTTTCAATGCATGTTGTAAAGCTTCTTTATTGCCTGTGTACCGATAGTGTTGCAACAGGTAAGAAATAGACATAGTACCCGGAAATTTTGGTGCCCTGCCAAAGCCGCCTTTTTCTTTATCGGCCTGTTTCAGCAGGTTTTCTGCCATCAGGCTGCAGGTGTTTTTATCCCACTTCTCCCCTTTGGCTGTGGTGCCTATGGCAGATGTCTGTTTCAGGTATTGCAGCATCTGGCTGGTTTGTGTTTCTACCTCACCCGGTTGCTCTGTCCATACCTCGTGCATGCGCTGCAGCAACTGCAGCCACGATGGGCGGCCATAAGCCGGCCGGGGCGGAAAATAGGTGCCTCCATAAAAAGGTACCCTGCCGGGGGTAACAAATACATTTAACGGCCAGCCACCGCTACCGCTGATAGCCTGCACGGCATCCATATACAGATGGTCTACATCGGGGTGTTCTTCCCTATCTACTTTTATGTTGATGAAGTGTTCATTCATATAAGCGGCCACTTCTTCATTTTCAAAGCTTTCGCGCTCCATAACATGGCACCAGTGACAGGCAGCATACCCAATACTTACCAGTACAGGTTTATGTTCCTTTTCAGCCTTTTCAAAGGCCTCATCGCCCCACGCATACCAGTTGACCGGGTTGTGGGCATGTTGCAGTAAATACGGGCTTAATTCTTTTGCGAGTTGGTTGGGCATCTATCTAAAATTAAACAAGAAAACAGTGGAAATAGTATTTCTATTTTTTAACTAAAAGTTAAAATAAAAATGGCCCAACAAAATGTTGAGCCATGTACAAATCAGTATAAACTTCTATTTCTTTAAATCTACCAGGTATTTCTCCAGCGCCGACACCATAGAGGGGGCATTGGGGGCCGGGGCTTTAATATCCAGCCTCAGG
>DASWWE010000217.1:0-10551 GCA_036406055.1 Flavipsychrobacter sp.
TCCGGATATTGCACCCATCAGGCAAACATACTGGCGCAAAAGAAAGCCTACACCTGCAGATATGCACCCTGATAGGGATGCCTGTGGCTTGCTGTGGATGTCTCCCATAGTTCCATTTGCCGCAGAAGATATAGCCAAAGCTGTTGACATCATCAGTAATACCATCTATAAATATCCTTTTGAACCGGCTATATCGTTACAGTGCATGTCTGAAAGAGCTGTGAACATGATCGTATCAATCAATTGGGATAGGGAAGTGGAAGGAGAAGATGAACAAGCACGCGCCTGCTACCTGGAAGTGAGTGAAGTATTGAAAAAACATGGATACTTCCCTTATAGAGATACGACGATGGGCATGCAGCATAAGCAAACAGATGAAAGCTACAACGATAGCTATAGACAATTTCTATCGGATATAAAAAATGCGGTAGATCCTAACGGTATCATAGCTCCGGGTAGATATAATATTATTTAAGAGCTATTGTATTAACGTGATAAACAGTTTATTTTGTTTGCGTAAATAAATTGCAATGAACTTTTTTAAGGTTGCACTTATTTTCCTTTTGTGTTTTTTTACAGGTATTCAATTATTTGCAGAACCGGTAGTATCGTATGCAGGTAACAGTCATAGAGTAGCTATAGGTAAATATGTACAAATACTGGAAGATAGCAGCAGTAGTCTCACCATATCCGAAGTTGTAAATAACTCAAGGTTCAAACCATCGGAGCACGATGTTGTGAACCTTGGTCTTAGCGCCTCCACCTTCTGGGCAAAATTCACAGTTTCAAATAATTCAAATGAGCGCTTGCTCCTCGAGTTTGATCAGCCAACTATTGATGAGGCTGCATTGTTCTCTATGAACCCATCCGGTGGTTTAGATTCTCAGAAAGAAGGGGAATTCAAGCCATATGATCAAAGGCTGTATAACAATCAGAACTATATTTTTGAACTGAACCTACCGCAAGGTGAAACCCGTACTTATTATTTTAGGATAAAGAGCGGGGAGCAGATAATGCTGCCATTAGTTGTCGGTTCTTCAAAAGCGGTATTAGAATCATTGATGATGAAAGACCTCATATTCGGTCTTTTCTTCGGTGTTATACTGGTAATGCTATTGTACAACCTGTTTATTTACCTTACGGTAAGGGATAAGGGGTATCTGTACTATGGCTTCTACATCCTGTCCCTTGCATTGTCGCAAGCCAGTTTGCAAGGCTATGCCTTCAGGTTTTTGTGGCCAGGCTCCACATGGATGGCGCAGAATAGTGTGTATTTATTCCCTTCTTTGGGTGGATTGGCAGCTATGGTTTTCGTTAAGCAGTTTCTGCAAACCAAGTCATTTGTGCCCCGGCTGCACCTGTTGCTGAATATACTGATAGGTGTTTTCGTAGTAGCAATATTTGCTTGTTTTGCCGGGCTTACAACATTGAGCTTTAATATCATGCAGCTCAATACCATGGTAGGCTCGCTGTATGTATTATACCTGTCTATTGTTGTTTTAAGGAAAGGTTACAGGTCAGCTATATTTTTCATTATAGCATGGTCTATACTGCTGTTGGGTGCTACAGTATTCGTGCTAAAAGACTTTGGAATATTCCCGTACAACAACTTTACATCTTCTATCCTTGCAATAGGTTCAGCCATCGAGGTGGTATTACTTTCATTTGCCCTGGCAGATAAGATAAATATTCTGCGTAAAGAGCGTGAAGAAGCACAGGCATTAGCCGTTACAGCTGCACAGGAAAATGCACGTATTGTAAAAGAACAAAACGTGATACTGGAAGCAAAAGTGAATGAACGTACCAAAGAGCTTAAAGCATCTAACGATGGCCTGAACAAAGCATTGAAAGACTTGAAGGATGCGGAAATGCAACTGGTAGAATCTGAAAAGATGGCATCGCTGGGCCAGTTAACAGCCGGTATCGCCCATGAGATCAATAACCCGATAAACTTCGTGACCTCGAATGTAAAACCATTGAAGCGCGATGTGGATATGCTCATTACCATGCTGAACCAGGTAGAGGAAATATCTTTGCTGGATGAACCAGCAGATGGTAAAAGGAAGAAGATTGACAGCCTGAAAGAGGAATATGATTTTGACTACCTGAAAACGGAGATACAATATTTACTTAACGGTATTCATGAAGGATCCAGCCGTACGGCAGAAATTGTGAAAGGGCTGCGTATTTTTTCGCGCCTTGATGAAGATGATCTGAAGAAAGCAGATATAAATGAAGGCCTGGAGTCTACAATGGTTATTGTGAATAACCAGATAGACAATGTGCGGATAACCAAGAATTATGGCGACTTGCCATTGGTAGAATGCTATCCGGGCAAACTGAACCAGGTATTCCTGAATATGATATCGAATGCCCTGCACGCCGTGAAGTCAAGGCACGGCAATGAGAAAACCGGTGAATTGACTATAGGTACCTACAGGAAAGAGGATAAGGTGTATATTAGTATTAAGGATAATGGCACCGGTATGAATGAGGATACTAAGAAAAAACTGTTTGAGCCATTCTTTACCACCAAAGATGTAGGTGAAGGTACCGGCTTAGGCCTCTCTATAGC
This sequence comes from Flavipsychrobacter sp., assembly GCA_036406055.1. Taxonomy (GTDB): domain Bacteria; phylum Bacteroidota; class Bacteroidia; order Chitinophagales; family Chitinophagaceae; genus Polluticoccus. The sequence goes on from DASWWE010000217.1 coordinate 2,576, forward strand.
TTATAATACCATCGTGAAGCATAATGGAACAATCACGGTAAATTCAGTGTTGGGGGAAGGCACCGAATTCCTGATTGAAATACCCATCGTTCACCAGTAATGATATAAGATGTTGGAACAGAAGGATAAGATAAAAGTACTGTACATAGATGATGAGCCTAATAACCTCATCAGTTTCAAAGCGTCTTTTCGCTTTGACTATACAGTGTATGTTGCTAACAATACGGATGAGGCGGTAGTACAGTTACGTCAGCACCCCGATATCAGCGTAATACTTAGTGACCAGAAGATGCCGGATAAAACCGGTGTTGAATTTTTTGAAGAGATCAGAAAAGAGTTCCCCAACCCTGTAAGGATATTGATAACCGGTTATGCAGATATTGAATCGGTAATCAATGCCATCAACCGCGGCCATGTTTACCGCTATATCAAAAAGCCATGGCTGGAAGAGGATATAAAATCATCTATAGAACAGGCATACAAATTCTACATTACCACAGCCATGCTGGCGGTGAAGAATGATGAATTGCAAAAAGCTTATAACGAACTGGATAAGTTTGCGTACAGTGCTACGCACGATATGCGGGGGCCTATCCTGAGTGTGCTGGGCATCATAGATCTGGCAAAGAATACCGACGATATCAGCGAAACCAGGGGTATGCTGGATATGATGGAAAATGCCATGCAGAAACTGGATAATTATATTCAAAACCTGCACGACTATTACAGCATTCGCAGGGGTGAAGTGGCTATAGCTGAAATAAACTTCGAAGACACTGTAAAAGATTTATCCGATATTTACGAGGTTAGTAGTAAAATGAATAATGTTCGGTTTGTGAAAACGGTTGATCAGCAGGAAACTTTCAGATCTGATGACGTTTCGCTGAAAATAATACTGAATAACCTGCTATCGAATGCTTTTAAATATCAGCGTAAAGGCAATACGGACAGGCTGGTAGACCTGAAGGTGGAGGTAAGTAAAGGTATGGCAGTAATAACGGTATCTGATAATGGTATTGGGATACCGGAAAACAGCATCAACCAGATATTCAATATGTTTTACAGGGCTACCAGCGAAGAAGTGGGTTCCGGCTTTGGCTTGTATAATGTAAAGGATGCATTGGGGAAATTAGGAGGCAAAATAGATGTCTCATCAAAACAAAATGAAGGAACAACTTTTGTAGTAACAATACCAAGTAAGTAACAGAAATGTCTCAGGAAAAATTGAATTTTATAGTAGTTGATGATAGCAAGCTCGATTGTTTTATTGCTGAGAAGATAATCCAGAATTCAGGCAGGGCCGAAAAGATCAATACTTTTCAGCAGGCTACAGACGCGTTGGAACATGTTAAGAACCTGCCCTTGCCACATGGCAAAACCATCATATTTGTGGATATACAGATGCCGGTGATGAATGGCTTTGAGTTTGTAGAATCTTTTGAAACACTACCGGCTGAAACGAGGGAGGCTATTTCTATCTATATGCTTTCATCCTCTATTAATGAAAATGATATAGCACGTGTAAGGGGGTATGCTTCGGTAAAACAGTTTCTGAACAAACCGCTTACTAATAGCTCGATAGCTATGGTACTGGAACAGTTTTAAAAGAACCAAATGATAAACTGGCCGGTCTTCCGGCCTTATTTTTTTATAGGTGTTACTGTATAGCCAGCTTTACGCAACAAGCTGATGATGCCCATTTCGCCGGGTAGATGACCGGCGCCCACAGCAAAGAAAACGGCATTATTATCCATTTTCTCTATCATGCGTGGTACCCATTTTTCATTGCGCATATCAAGGAAGCCACTCAGGTCTATATCTCTTTTGCCCGATTCCTGGATCAACTTATGCAGTGCAGGCAGGTCTTGCTTTTTATATGCCTTTACCAAGGCTTCAAAACTACGCGGGTCTTCCTCAATGCCATTTACAGCTTCCATAATGTCTTTTATAACACTATCTACAGGCAGGTTGTCAAACAGGTCCAGTTGCTCGCTTACGCTTTCAAGGCCTGTAATGTTTTTATTGGCCTTCTGGGCTTCCTGCATGATGTTTGCTTCGTAAGATTCCGGTGTATCGCAGCTGGCACCTTTAGTAGAAAATAAGGTTAGTAAGGCAATAGGTTTCATCGGCTGGAATACTTCCAGGTCCATACCAAGACTGTCATGCACATATTTTTCAAGCTTGGCATAGTCCGCTTCAGAAAAATATTCTTTTAATGTTTTACCATTTTTGTCCATCATGCCCGTTGCTACTTCCATCATTAGCGATGGTTCATCCAGGTCCATTTCAAAACACACTTCTTTGCATGCATCCAGGCTCCTTTTCATAGCGGGTGTCCATACATAATCATCATGGCATATAAGATGTATGGTGCCAAACAGGTAAGAAGGCTGCTTCATCTCCTTGCTGCTTATTTTCCATAGCAATGTTTTTTCTGCAGCCGTAGTGCCCGGTTGTGCATAAGCATGCAGTTGCAACAGTAGCAGAAGGGGGAGGCAGATAAGGAATGTAAAGCTTCGTTTCATAGTTACTCGAATAACAGGGTGGCTATACCTATGCTTACGCCTATTGCCATGGCTACTATCTTTTGCCAGGTAAGCATATGGTGTTTGGTGCCGCTTTCAAAGAATATAGTAGTGGAAATATGGATGAAGGCGCCCGCTACTATAGGTATCAGTACCATTACCACCTGCGACATGGCATAGTAACTGGTGCCAAGGCTATTTGCTAAAAAGCCGGCAACAGGTGTTATTAAAGAGAAGCCTACCAGCATTATCAATGCTTTTGACTTGCCTTTGGTACTTGCAACCAGCATTGTTGCCAGCATAGCTTCGGGCAGTTTATGTGCAGCTACTGCTAAGTATAAAGATGGCTCTGTAGCCGTTTCCCGATAGTTAAAGCCAAGTGGCAGCCCTTCCATAAAGGCATGTACCGTAAGGCCCAGCAAAATGGATGTGAGTGGCACATGATGGTCGTGCCCGGCAGGATGTATATGTACATGGCCATGTTCAAGGCCGTGTGTAAAGCGTTGTAATACTAATTGTAAAAAGAAGCCGCCTAAAAGATAAAACCCGGCCTTACCACCCAGTTCTTCAAATGTTTCGGGCAACAGGTGCAGAAACGTGATGCTCAACAGGAAAGAACCCGAAAAGGCAAGGAGCAAATGCATGCGTCTATCGTCCAACCCTTTCATCCATAGAGGAATGCTACCACCTATAAATGTGATGATAAACAACAAAATACCGTAATAAACCTGCATGCTATCTTCTCGTTGGGGTGAGCTGGACTGGTAAATGTAAGTCATTTCTTTACATTAGAGCCCGGCAATTGAATTTTGCAAAAATACGTGTTTGTGTTATATTTATAAGGCAATGGATTTTCTACATATACCAAAGCAAGAGGATATAAGACTGAAAACTGCCGGACAATTGCTGGTGGCTGAACCGTTTTTGAGCGATCCTAACTTTTCCCGGGCTACAGTGCTGCTTTGCGAGCATAGTGAAAAAGGGACAATAGGCTTTGTTATTAACAGGATTACAGACTTTAATCTGGAAGACCTGCTGCCTGAAATAGCGGTGCCTGCTATACCCATATATACGGGTGGCCCGGTGCAGGCAGATACCATGCACATGCTGCACCGCATACCCCATTTGCTGGGCGGGCAGGAGGTGTGCCCCGGTATTTATTGGGGTGGGGCATTTGAGGCATTGAAAGATGCATTGATAAATAATACCTGCAATACAGATGATGTAAAGCTGTTATTGGGTTATTCCGGTTGGTCGGAAGGGCAGTTGGATACGGAAATGAAACAGGGTTCGTGGTATGTTGCAGAACCAAATATTCCATTATTATTCGAAACTGACTCTGCACAAATATGGCAAGATGCCATACGTTCATTAGGTGCTGATTACACCCACTTGGTAAACCTGCCTGTCAATCCACAGCTTAATTAATTATTATTTTTACCACCCCATACCGTTTTACTAACTTAGCAAGCCTATGTTATTCAAATCCCGTTTTTCTGTTTTATTGGTAAGTGTGCTGTTTATAGTTGCAGCTTGTGGCAACAAGAAGCAAAAAGAAACACCGCAACCTGATGCATCGGAAGGCACCTATTTTTCTATACGCCAGTTTGTGTCAGACCAATGGGAAACGTTTCATGGACAGCCCTTTGCTATAGCTAAGATAGTAACGGTGAATGGCAAGACGGACAGCATTATGACCAATGCCGACAAGCTGGATTGGGGTAGTATATTTAAAATATTTTTTGCCACAGACATCAGTGATCCTAAGTTCCTGGGTAAGTATGATTTTTCACATTTTGCAGATGATGCTACCGCCAGCAATAACTTTTACTATGAGGCCAAAGAACCGGACCTGTTTACACGCAAGCTGCATATTATATCAGATGATGTGACAAACAAAATAAAGTCGATATATATAGAAACCGAACAAAAGACAAAATGGGGATCGCGCATACAAAGGTTGTTTTATATACCTGTTAAAACCATCAGCATACAGGAATTTGAATCTACCACTACCGGCGATAAGAAAGAATTGAGAGTTGAGTACAGATTTATGTAGATGACAAAAGAACAGTTTAGTAAAATAGTATCATCCATACCACACCAGCCCGGCTGTTATAAATACTACGACGAGCATAGCGAATTATTATATGTAGGTAAAGCAAAAGACCTGCGTAAACGGGTTAGTTCCTATTTCAATAAAACGGTAGATAATTACAAAACCCGCAGGCTGGTTACGCTTATCAACCATATCGAGTTTACCGTTACCAATAATGAGCACGATGCCTTTCTGCTCGAAAATTCACTTATCAAACACTACCAGCCAAGGTTTAATATAGACCTGAAGGATGATAAGTCTTACCCGTACATCGTTATAAAAAAAGAGCCATTCCCTCGTGTATTCCTAACGCGCAGGGTGATACGTGACGGCTCTGAATACTTAGGTCCTTTTACCGGTGTAGCCAGGGTGCGTGAACTGTTGGGACTGATAAAACAAAACATCCCGCTACGCACCTGCAATCTAAACTTATCGCCGGCAAACATTGCCAAAGGGAAATTTAAAGTTTGTCTTGAATATCATCTGGGAAATTGTAAAGGCCCCTGCGAGGGATTGCAAACGGAACAAGATTATGCAGATAACCTGATACAGGTAAGACATATACTGAAAGTGAATACCGGTGAGGTTATCAAGTATTTGAAAGACGAGATGATGCAACTGGCATCTGATATGCAGTTTGAAAAGGCCGGGATATTCAAACAGAAGATTGATGACCTGCAACGGTATCAAAGCCGTTCAGCAGTCGTCAGTTCTCATCTCGGCAACCTGGATGTAGCTACCATCATCAGCGATGAAGCGAATGCTTACGTCAATTATATGATGGTAAGCAATGGCAGTATCATCTATGCTAAGACATTGCAGGTAGAAAAGAAACTGGAAGAAGAAGATGCGGACATATTAGCCTTGGCTTTGGATAAAATGCGTACCACCTTTCAAAGCAATGCCACCGAAGTGGTAGTGCCGTTTGAAATAGACGTAACCGATGAATCTTTAAAAATTACCGTACCCAAAGCCGGCGATAAAAAAAAGCTGCTGGAGCTAAGTTATAAGAATGCGGAAATAACCCAGCAGGATGAAAAACGTAAAGACCTGCTGCTGATAGGGGAGGCAGCTAAACAAAATGCATCGGTAGTGCTGGAAGAACTGCAAGATGCCTTGCAACTGATAGAATTGCCTGAGCATATTGAATGCTTTGATAACTCCAACTTTCAAGGTGCATACCCGGTTGCTGCCATGGTATGTTTTAAACACGGGCAGCCGTCAAAGAAAGATTACAGGCATTACCACATCAAAACCGTAGAGGGTATTAACGACTTTGCCTCTATGTCTGAAGTTGTGTACAGGCGTTATAAAAGATTGCTGGAAGAAAAAGCACCGCTGCCACAACTGGTGATAATAGATGGTGGCAAGGGGCAACTGGGTGCAGCACTGGAAAGTATAGAAAAACTGGGCCTTACCGGCAGAATGACCATAGTGGGCCTGGCAAAGCGTGAAGAGTCCATCTTCTTTCCCGGCGATAGTGAGCCGCTGCAACTGCCATATGACAGCCCGGCCCATTTGCTGATAAGACGTATACGCGATGAGGTGCATCGGTTTGGCATAACGTTCCACAGGCAAACACGCAGCAAAGGCACGTTTAAAAATGAACTGGAGGGCATACAAGGCATAGGCGAAAAAACAGCCACAGAACTACTCCGTGAATTTCGTTCTGTAAAAAATATAAAGACGCTTACCGAGCGCGAACTAACCCGCGTTATCGGGGCTTCTAAAGCGCGTATCGTATGGAGTTATTTTCATGCTAATGAAGGCGACCCCACAGCGCCCGATGCTTAATGATAGCCGCTTTTGTGATTTTGGTCACTTTTACCCTGTTATTTAGAGCTACCTTTGCGTAAAAGAGTTTTAGATGTCTACGCAGAAGCCGGCGTTAGTGCCAAGCATGCTAAAAGGTAAATGTCCGAATTGCCGCAAAGGAGATATGTACACAAATAAAAGTGTATTTCCATTGGGCAAAATGATGGATATGCCTGAACGCTGCCCGGTATGTGGCCAGAAATATGAATTAGAGGTTGGTTTTTATTATGGAACAGGTTATGTAAGCTATGCGTTATCAGTAGGGCTTTTCTTTTTCAACCTGGTATGGTACTGGCTTATTTTTGGCCTGTCTTACCAGGATTATAGCATTTTCTACTATCTCATTACCAGTATCATTATCGTTATCGTGCTGCAGCCGTGGCTGATGCGTTTTTCACGTGTATTATACTTATATATGTTTGTGAAGTACGGTAAAGGTGCTACACTTAAGACAGAAGAGTAATATCTCCATTTATACAAACATTTGCATCTATCCACTATCTTAGCAGCTTATGCATAAAATATTGGTAGCCAATCGTGGCGAAATTGCTCTGCGCGTTATGCGCACTGCCAGGGAAATGAATATTAAAACGGTGGCAGTATACTCAGAAGCGGACAGGAACATGCCATTTGTGCGTTATGCAGATGAAGCCGTATGCATTGGCCCTGCACTATCTGCACAGTCTTACCTGAGGGCCGATAAAATAATTGAAGTAGCCAAACAAACGGGGGCCGATGCCATCCATCCGGGTTATGGTTTCCTTAGCGAGAATGCAGGTTTTTCAAAAGCTGTGAGCGATGCCGGTTTGATATTCATAGGCCCATCTGCCCGTTCTATAGAAATGATGGGGAGCAAGATAGCCGCTAAACAAGCCGCTAAAAAATTCAATGTGCCAATGGTGCCCGGTACGGAAGACCCCGTAAAGGATGCTGCTGAGGCTAAAGAGATAGCTGCTCGGATTGGTTTCCCCATACTCATCAAGGCATCTGCCGGTGGTGGTGGTAAGGGTATGCGTGTAGTAAATAATGAGGGCGAGCTGGAAGAGCAAATGCGCATGGCAAAAAGCGAAGCTATGAGTGCTTTTGGAGACGATGCCGTTTTTATAGAAAAATACGTAGGTGCTCCACGCCATATAGAGATTCAGCTTTTGGGCGATCAGCATGGTAATTATGTGTACCTGTTTGAAAGGGAATGTTCTATTCAGCGCCGTCACCAAAAGCTGATAGAAGAGGCGCCATCCAGTTGCCTGACACCGGATATCCGCAAGGCGATGGGTGAGAGTGCCGTAGCCGTAGCACGCTCTTGTAATTACTACGGTGCAGGTACGGTAGAGTTTCTGGTAGATGAAAATCTGAACTACTACTTCCTGGAAATGAATACCCGCCTGCAGGTGGAACACTGTGTAACAGAAATGATAACAGGCATCGACCTGGTGAAAGAGCAGATAAAAGTAGCAAGGGGAGAAAAGCTTTCATTTGTCCAGGATGATCTGAGGATAAATGGTCACTCGCTGGAGCTGCGCGTATGTGCAGAAGAC
>DASWWE010000218.1:0-16381 GCA_036406055.1 Flavipsychrobacter sp.
GATATTAGAGCATAGTATCAGTAAAAAATCGTTCTGGGTAGCGCGTTTCGCCCGTATTTATCCGTTGCATTTTGTAACGCTGCTGGTAGCCATTCCACTATCGTTCAGGCATGACATGCTGGAATGGACGGAACGTTTTGTACTGAACCTGTTTCTGCTGCAAAGCTTTGTGCCTTCTCAAGATGTCTATTTCTATTTCAATTCTGTATCATGGAGCATTTCAGATGAAATGTTTTTCTACCTCATTTTCCCCTTACTTATAGTAGCCTATTACAGGCCCAAAGTGTTTAATTACTGGTTGCCTTTATTGTTAATCCTTACTATTCCTATAGGGCTATATTTTATGAAAAGCGCCTATCACCATAAGTACTTTTATATAAACCCGGTGCTAAGGCTGGCTGACTTTACCATAGGTGTCGTTTTGTATCATGTATATGAGCTGAGAAAGAAAATTGACTTTAAAACCACGGCAGCAGCAACAAGGGCAGAGCTATTAGCCGTATTACTATTGCTGGCCTTTTTCCTGTTTCACGAAAATGTGCCACAGGGCTTCCGTTATTCCTGCTATTACTGGATACCTATGATAGGTATTGTTTATGTTTTCTCTTTTTCAAAGGGTGCCATATCAGCCATCTTATCAAATGACAAGCTGGTGTACCTGGGTGAAATCAGTTTCGGCTTCTATATGTGGCACATGTTAGTTATAAGGTATTTTAATTATATAGGTGCTAAAATACCGATGCTTACCCTTCATACCTCTACCCATATTATATCTGTCATAGCAGTTTTCTGTATAGCACTTACGGTTAGCAATTTCAGCTATAGATGGTTGGAAATACCGGCTAATAAGTACCTGAAAAAGCGGTTTGCGCCACGGGTACAGCCCATAGAACCTGCCGGTAGCTGACATTAAACTTTTTTGAGTATTGATTTTTTTAATTTTTAGGAAACCCTTACCTTTGCAATCCCGAAAACTGTTCGGCCACCTGGTGGAGTACAATCAGGCGTCCAAGCGTTGCTGCCGGCAGTAGGGGATTATTAATTAACTTTTTTAAATTTTTTATGGCAACACAAAACCTTCAAAGCTACGAGCTGATGGTTATCTTCACGCCGGTACTGGCAGAAGATGATTACAAAGCTGCTCAGAAGAAGTTTGCAGACTTCATTAAAGAAAATGGTGGCGAAATTGTTCACCAGGACGCATGGGGCCTTCGTTCACTGGCTTACCCCATTGCTAAAAAAACCACAGGTCTTTACTGGGTAGTAGAATACAAAGCTGCTACAGATGTAAACGCTAAACTGGAGATCCAGATGAACCGTGATGAAAACATCATGCGTCACATGATCACCCGCCTGGATAAATATGCAGTGGAATACAATGGCCGCAGACGTAACAAACTGAGCGAAGCTGCATCTGCTTAATCTTCTAAAAACAAGAAACAATGGCAAAGCAAAACGATATAAAATTTTTAACGTCTACCCGCGTAGAAAAACGCCAGAAGAAATACTGTCGTTTCAAGAAAATGGGTATCAAGTATATTGATTACAAAGACGCTGAGTTCCTGAAAAAATTCGTTAACGACCAAGGTAAAATGCTGCCTCGCCGTATTACCGGCAACTCGCTGAAATTTCAGCGTAAAGTAGCACATGCTGTAAAAAAGGCACGCCAAATGGCCCTGTTGCCTTATGTTACTGACCTTTTAAAATAAAAACACCTCATGCAAGTAATATTAATTAAAGACGTAGACAACCTGGGCAGTGCCCATGAGCTGGTAGAAGTAAGGCCGGGATATGCCCGCAACTACCTAATACCTCAAAAATATGCAATAGAAGCTAGCGGTAGCAACCTGAAAGTACTGGAAGAGCGCCGTAAGCAACTTGCTAAGCGTGAGGCAAAACTGATGGCTGAAATAGCTAAAGTAACGGAAGTACTGAAAGCATCTCCGGTGAAACTGGGTGCAAAAGTAGGTACCAGCGGTAAAATCTTCGGTTCTGTTACCTCTATCCAACTGGCACGCGCCATCCGCGAGCAGAAAGGATACGAGATCGACCGCCGCCGCATCAGCATCATCGACGATGTGAAAGAAGCAGGTACGCACAAAGCGCAGATCGACTTCGGTAAAGACAACGTTCTTGAACTGGAATTTGAAGTAGTAGGCGAATAATTCACTCGCTTTCAATATTAAAAAGGGATACCGCATGGTGTCCCTTTTTTAATGCAAGTATATAGAAGTATTCTAATGTTAGTTGGGCATAAACATAATAGTACATTCAATAGGTTTTGTACCTTTGCGGCGCTATGCAAATAGAAGTACTGAAGTCGAAGATACATCACGTAAAGATTACGGAGGCGAACCTGAACTATATAGGAAGCATCACCATTGATGAAGACCTGATGGATGCTGCCAACCTGATAGAAAATGAAAAGGTGCAGGTGCTGAGTATGGATAACGGCGCACGCCTTGAAACATACGTGATACGCGGTACACGTGGCAGCGGCATGATATGCATGAACGGCCCGGCTGCACACAAGATAGCCGTAGGGCATACGGTCATTGTTATCTCTTATGCCCATATGGACTTTGAAGAGGCTAAGAAGTATCAGCCATCTATCATTTTTCCCAAAGCTGGTAATAAGCTTTAATCCGCTAACTTTATAACATGAATAAAAAGACCCTGCTCACGATATTGCAATATGTCGTTTTTCTGGGGCTGGGCATTGCCATCATATTCTATATGATGGGGCAACTGTCTGAACAAGACAAGGCAGAAATGATGGCTGCCATTAAAGGCGTGCGCCTGTGGATGATGGTACCTATTGTTATAGTAGGGTTCCTGTCTCACTGGTTCAGGGCGCTGAGGTGGAAGCTGATACTGGAACCGCTGGATATTAAGCCAACTACCATCAATACTTTCTTTTCTGTAATGATAGGCTATATAGCCAACCTGGCACTGCCACGCGCGGGCGAGGTAGCTAAATGTACCGTGCTGGCACGCTATGAAAAAGTGCCGGCCGATAAAATGATAGGCACCATAGTGGCAGAGCGTGCATTTGACGTATTGTGCCTGGGGCTTATCACGGCATTTGCATTTATAACACAAGCCGGCATCATTGGCGATTATGCGCAGGATGTATTTGGCAAAATAGCTGCAAAAACCAATGTTTTCATATTTGTGCTGGTGGCCCTGGTGTTAATGATAGTGGTGCTGGTAATGATATACAAGCGCTTTAAAGAATCGAAAGTAGGCAGGTTTATCAAAGGGCTGGGCGATGGTGTACGCTCTATACTGCAACTGAAAAAGCGCGGTATGTTCCTGCTATATACAGCTTTGATATGGGGCTGCTATTGGTTCCTGGTGATGCTGGGTTTCTGGAGTATGGAATCGACCGAACACCTGGGTATGCTGGCAGCACTTGTGGTGCTGATATTTGGCAGCATAGGCATGATAACCACGCAGGGCGGTATTGGCGCCTATCCCTACCTTGTTGGTAAGATATTACTGTTCTACGGTATTGATAAAGCCTATGGGCAAGCATTTGGATGGGTATCGTGGACGGTACAAACCGGCATCATTATTCTGTTAGGTGTGTTATCTTTAGTACTATTACCTGTATATAACAGAACTCCGCACAATGCACAAGACACAGTGGATAGAAAATAAAATATTGGATGGCGTAGCCTTACAACGCCATGTAAATATCTGGCACTCCTTTGGCAAGAAAATCGTCTTCACCAATGGCTGTTATGATATACTGCATCGCGGGCACCTGGAGCTGCTGGCTAAAGCTGCGGATATGGGCAACATACTGATAGTGGGTGTAAATACCGATGCCTCGGTAAAAAGATTGAAGGGTGAAGATCGCCCCATCAATCACGAACAAGACAGAGCCTTTCAACTGGCATCATTATTATGTGTAGATGCCGTATGCCTGTTTGATGAAGATACCCCTGAAAACCTAATTAAAAGCATCCATCCAGATGTGCTGGTTAAAGGGGGAGATTATACCATAGATACGATTGTAGGGGCACAGCACGTATTATCCTATAATGGCAGCGTAGAGGTTATTCCTTTTGTAGAAGGGTATTCCACTACCTCATTGATCTCCACTATTAAGAAATTGTAAAATCTGGTTTTTGTAACTTCATTGGGCTGAACGGCGATACGTAAGCAACTACTTTTGCGCAAGTCAAAAAAACATATCGTGAAGCCTACCAAGCAAACCATCGTAAGGGACATCAGCTGGCTGTCTTTCAATGCACGCGTATTGCAGGAAGCACAAGATACGTCCAACCATATCTACGACAGGTTGCGTTTCCTTGGCATCTTTTCCAATAACCTGGATGAGTTTTTCAGGGTGCGGGTAGCTACGCTCAACAGGATGACGCGATTGGGTAAAGCCGCGCGTATACACCTTGAAAACAATCCTGATAAGATATTATCGCAGATACAGCAACAGGTTATAAGCCAGCAGGCTGAATTTGACAAGATATATGCAGACATCATTGATGAACTTGAGAAAGACAAGATATTCATCAAAAATGAGAAGCAGCTAACCAAGGTGCAAAAGGAGTTCGTTACTACCTATTTCGATGAAAAAGTACGCACGCAGATAATACCGCTGATGATAGAGAGTATCCCGCAGATACCATTACTGAGGGATAAATCGATATACCTGGCCTGTGTGCTGGGCGATACGCACAACCCCATGCTGCAGCGTTATGCGTTGATAGAGATACCTACCAAGGTATTGCCGAGGTTTGTGATATTGCCATCGGATGGTAAGAACAAAGACATCATACTGCTGGAAGACATTATCAGGTTCAGCCTGCCCAATCTTTTCGCTCCATTCGGCTTCAATCGTTTCCTGGGCTATATCATTAAAGTAACGCGCGATGCGGAGTTGGAAATGGATAATGATATAAACACCAATCTGATAGATGAGCTGGAAAAAAGCCTGAAGAACCGTAAGCGCGGCCGCGCTACGCGTTTTGTGTTTGACAGGCAGATAGATGCTAATCTATTGGACTATCTTATAAAGAGGCTGAACCTTGCCAAAAAAGATAACCTGATACCCGGTGGCCGCATACATAACTTTAAAGACTTTATGAATTTTCCGCAGCAGGTATTTGCCGATCTGCTGCCAAGGCCACGTGCCTTTGTACACCCGTTGCTAAAGCAACCGGTGCGCATAATGGAAGTACTGGATAAGAAAGATGTGATGCTGCATTTCCCTTATCACTCTTTCGATTCTGTAATAGACCTGCTACGCGAAGCAGCCATCGACCCATTTGTACAAAGCATAAAGATCACCTGCTACCGCCTGGCCAAAGATTCGAAGGTGGTAAATGCATTGGTGAATGCAGTGCGCAATGGTAAGCAGGTGACTGTGGCACTGGAGTTGCGTGCCCGTTTTGATGAGGAAGCCAACCTGCAATGGAAAAGCAGGCTGGAAGAAGAAGGTGTAAAAGTGGTATTGGGCCTGCCGCATATGAAGGTGCATGCCAAAGTATGCGTCATAAAAAAGCGCGAGTTCAATAAAACCAAGCAATACGGTTTTATATCTACCGGCAACTTTAACGAAGCTACGGCACAGTATTACGGTGATTATTGCCTGCTGACCACTAACAGGAATATACTGGCAGATATCAACCGTATCTTCAACTTTCTGGAAGCGGTGAATCCGAAAGTAGAAAGTTTGAAAGCTTGCAAGACATTGCCGGTAGCACCGGTAAATATGAGGAAGTTCTTTACAGACCTTATTAATAAAGAGATACGTGCTGCCAAGAAAAATAAGCCCGCATCTATCATCTTAAAATCGAACAGCCTGGTAGATAGTGCGCTTATCAATAAACTGTATGAAGCGGCAAGGGCAGGTGTAGAGCTGAAGCTGATAATACGTGGTAGCTGTTGTGCTTATACGGCGCATAAAACCTTTAAGAAAGATATCCAGGCCATCAGCATTATAGATGAATACCTGGAGCATGCCCGCGTATTTGTTTTTCATAATGACGGTAAGCCTAAAGTTTTCATATCATCGGCCGACTGGATGGTGCGCAACCTGGACCATAGGGTAGAGGCTGCCTGCCCTATTTACGATACAGAGATACAGAAAGAATTGATAGATATTTTGAACATTCAGCTTGCTGAAAATGTGAAAGGACGTATTTTAGATAATGAACAGCGCAATGAATATATAGTGCGTGAAGATGGTGAACCGGAAGTGCGCTCTCAAGAGCAGATTTATGAATATTTGCACCATAAAAAGAAATAACTATTGATATTAGCTGCTATTGATATAGGATCGAATGCTGCACGTTTATTGATAGCAGAAACCTCGGTTTATAAAGATGGGACGGTTGATTTTACCAAGCTGAACCTGGTGCGTATACCATTAAGGCTGGGTTTTGATGTGTTTGAAAAAGGTGCGATAAGTGATGAAAGAAAGACGCTGCTTATCAATACCATCAAAGCCTATAAGCTGCTGATGGACATATATAAGGTAGAAGCGGTGAAAGCCTGTGCCACATCGGCCATGCGCGATGCGGCCAATGGCCCGCAATTGCTGAAAGGGATATATGCCGAAACAGGGATAGAAATATCCATCATCAGCGGGCAGGAAGAGGCCAATGTGATATATGAAACCCATATTGCTGAAAACCTGAGCAGTAGCAAATCTTACATGTATGTAGATGTAGGTGGAGGTAGCACAGAGATCACCCTGTTTGCCGATAATCATATCATATTTAAAGAATCCTTCAACATAGGTACCATACGCCTGCTGAACGATAGTGTGACGGATGAGCAATGGGAGCATATGAAATGGTATATAAAAACCCACACGAAAGACTATCAGCCGGTAGAGGCCATAGGCAGTGGTGGCAACATCAATAAGATATTCTCTATTTCCAAACGGAAGGAAGGCAAACCACTGCCGCTGGACCTGCTGAAGGATTATTACAAAGAGCTAAGCTATAGCACGGTGGAAGAACGTAAGCACCTGTATAAGCTGCGCAGCGACCGTGCCGATGTAATAGTGCCGGCCCTGCAGATATATATAGCCGTGATGCGCTGGGCCAATGCCGATGAGATATACGTGCCTAAGATAGGGCTGGCAGATGGCTTGGTAAGAATTTTGTATAAAGAAAGGAGTAACAAAGGATAGGTTTGCATTCAACGAAAAATGTTAATTTGTAGACATATTTCGTCAATGGCATCCTATTTGTGTAAAAAAATCAACAACAACAATATTTTTGCAATTAAAAAACCGTAGAAAATGAAAAAGCAAACTTTATTACTAATGGCCGGTGGTATACTGGCGCTGGCTTCTTGTAATAACGAGCAAGCTGCTGATGCGGGCATGAACCAGGCACAGGTAGACTCTGCTGTAAATGCACGCGTAGAAGAAATAAGGGCAGAACTGATGGCCCAGAACGATTCGCTGATTAATGCGCTGGCACAATGGAAGGCAGATTCTATCATAGCTGCTATGAAGGGTAAACCGGCGCCATCTGCATCTGCAAAGCCTAAGCCAACCACATCAAAAACTACTGAAAAGCCTAAATCAGACGGCACGAAAGTAACTGACCGTCCGGGTGCTACCAACCAATCTGGCACGAAGGTAACTGACCGTCCGGGTGCTACCAACCAATCTGGCACGAAGGTAACCGACCGTCCGGGTGCTACTAATACTAACAACAAGTAATTTGAAATTGCCCTAATAAAAAAAGCACCTCATACGAGGTGCTTTTTTTATTACATCATGTAAAGTTGATTACTGCCTAGAGTAAGTACCGTCGCAAGAATCTGAAGTACCAACTGCTTCTGTAACAGTGTACTTAAAGGTCATATTGTTACCATTGAAAGTCATGGTACCGGTCAATGTACGGCCACCACCTATGCTTTGTTGGTTAAACGCCAGTGTGTTGCTGGCAGTTACATTACCCGTAATGGTAACTGCAGTGCCGAAACCACCAGGGTTGCTTACCAAAGCAGTTACATTACTTGAAGACGAAGCGGCGATAGACAATGTGATAGTGTAAGTACCTAAACCACATTTGTCGGAACCAGCCCAGCTGCCGATGAATTTATCGCGTGATTTAGTGTCGCAATTCGTTCCTTCGTAGCCTGTAGGGCAGCTACAAGTACCGTCTACGCAGGTACCACCGTTGTTACATACTACATCTTTACACTCATCTTTGTTACAAGCTGTGTAAGTGATAGCGCTGAATGCGCCGATTGTCATTAATGCTGCAAATGCAATGTTGCGGATTGATTTCATAGATAGCAAATTTTGTTTTTAAACGAATAGACAAATATAATGCCAAAAATACGGTGCATCAGTTACATATCAAAACTTAAACAATAATATGTTTGCTGCACAATGCATTACGTTGAATATGTACTATCCGTTACTTTTGCTATACCATGGGGCGTAAGCTGCTTTTTGTTTATATCATACTTAGCTTTAGTAGTATTTGTTCTACAAAAGCCAATTACTTTTTTGCATATGATAATCAATGCCAGAAAGCATACAAGTATTATATGGCTTTGCAGTTTGAAGAAGGGGATGCGGCACTACGGCAAGCGCTGATAAATAATCCGCGAAACCTGATGGCCACCTATATAGCAGATTATAAAGATTGCTTACTGCTGCTGTTTAATGGAGATAAAAAAGATTTTGATCAACTGCACCATCACCTGGACCAACGATTGGAATTAATAGAACGTGGGGATAAAAATACCCCATGGTACCGGTTGTGTAAGGGCGGGTTATATATGCATTGGGCATTTGTGCATTTGCGCATGGGCGATAATTTTAAAGCTGCCACCACTTTTCGTAAGTCATTCATAATACTGAAGGAGAACCAAAGGTTGTACCCATCGTTTGAATATGATGACATCTTCTTTGGCCTGGAGAATGCTGTGGTGGGTACCATACCCGATGACTATAAATGGATAGCATCTTTCCTGGGCATGAAGGGCAATGTTAAAAAAGGTGTGGAACAAATTGAGCGATTCCTGGACAGGCATACCCCGCAGGATGCTATGTATGCGGAAGCCCAGATTTTTTATGCTTATTTAAAATTCTACCTGTTGTCGCAGCAAGATGAGGCCTGGCAATATGTCAACAGTAATGGTTTTTCCATTAGTAATAATTTGCTGTTTGGCTTTGTGAGGGCCAATATAGCGCTGAACTACCGCAAGGCCGATGCCGCATTGCAAACCCTAAAGCATATGCAGGGCCTGGATGATTACAAACGCTTTCCCGTGCTGGATTATGAAGTGGGCGCTGCGCTGCTGCATAAGCTGGAACCCGCGGCTATAGGTTACTTCAACAGGTTTTTATCTGCCTATCGGGGCAAGTTGTTCATAAAAGATACCTGGCAAAAGAAAGCATATGCCTACTACCTGCAAGGAGATGAGCAGCAGGCATTGCAATGCAAGGAGGCGATAAAAAGATATGGCACTACCGACGTAGACGCAGATAAGCAAGCACAGCGTTTTGCCGAGCAAAACGTATGGCCGCAGACATTGCTATTGCAAGCCAGGCTGCTGATAGACGGGGGCTACTATCAGCAGGCGCTCACCAAACTATCGGGCAAAACAGAGGCTGACATGGGGGGCATTACAGACAAGGCTGAATATAACTTTCGCCTGGGCAGGGCATATGATGAACTTGGTAATGATAGTAAGGCATTAGAATACTATAACAGGGCAATATCCCTGGGTAGGGAACGAAAAGAGCATTTTGCGGCACGCTCATCGCTGCAGGTAGGTTTCATATATGAAAAAAGGGGAAATGCTGCCCTGGCGCTGGCCAGTTATAAAGCATGCCTTGGTATGCCGGTTCAGGATTATAAGAATTCCATATTTCAACAGGCGAAAGCAGGTATAAACCGGCTGACTGTAAAATAAATAAGCGAAAAAAACGCTTGTGCATAGCTCTAAATTGCTGCTTTATCCTTAAATTTAACAATTGCTGACCTCCTCTAAATCCAATCCTCATTTAATCGTATATAGGTTTTAACCGTTTTTTAATCGCCACTTAAGGTTTTTTAATGGGCTTTTAACTGGTTTTTAATCGCACGAAACATGTATACAACATAGTTTTACTATTGCCGCCACTACCGCCTATGATTTTACATTGAACTTATGTTGCTCTTTGTAATTTATTATGGTACCTAAAAAAAATTGTAAATGAAGCATTTTAACAAACTAAAGAAGGCATTACTACCAATCTGCCTTATGTTGTTCGGGGTCTTTTCAGCCTTTGCGCAACCATTAAACGGTACGTACACCATTGGTGGTACGTCTCCCAACTATGCTGATCTATCGACAGCCGTAACAGCCCTAAATAATAATGGTGTAAGCGGCCCGGTTATTTTCAACATCAGGTCGGGCAGCTACTCTGGCAGCAACTGGGTAGGCTCTATCAATAGTATTACCGGTGCCAGTGCTACAAACACCGTTACATTCCAGCCCGAAAGCGGTGCAGGAACCGTAACACTGGCTTTTGCCGGTACCAGTTCTACTAACTACATCTTCCGGCTGAATAATGCCAGCTATGTAACTATCAAAGATCTGACATTAAGCAATACCGGTACTACATATGGTACTGATGTGATGCTTGTAGGCTCAGCATCTAACAATACAGTTGATAACTGCGTATTGACAGGCAATACCGGTACCAGTACCAGTACTAATAAGGCTCGTGTATATGCATCCGGCAATACCGGTAGCAATAACACGTTTACTAATAACACCTTTCCTGCAGGTTCCGGGTATGCATTTTACCTGTATGGCAGCAGCGGCACCAGGCCCAGCAATACAGTAATTGAGAATAATACCATAAGCGCGTATTACAGTTCCGTTTATTCTTATTATAACGACGACCTCAAAATCCGTAATAATACTATTACAAAAAATACTTCAGGTGCGTTTTACAATATCTACCTGTATGAATGCGATAGTGCATTGGAAATAACGAATAATACTATAACAGGTTCTTCCATCAGCAGCACTACTTATGGCATATATCGTTACTATTGCGATGGTAGCGCCGCTAAAAGACAAAAGATAACAGGCAACTCTATGACGCTGTCTTCAACCAGCACTATGTATGCCATCAACTTTTACTATAGTAACTATGACTCTATTGCTAACAACAACTTTGTAGCTACCTCCAGCTCTACAGTTTATTCGTATCTGAATATGTATGGAAACAATACGAAAGTGCTGAACAACACTATTACACTAACCAGTACCGGTAGTTCTGCCTATTTATATTCTCAGTACAATTATAATTATGATATATCTTATAATAAGATTACAGTAAAAAGTAACAGCGCAGCATATGGCTTGTATGCATATAATTATAATAGTAGCGTTACAAACGGTGTAATTTCTAACAATAATATCGTTGCCATAGGTAGCAGCAGCACAGTATATGGCTTGTATAACTATTATGGTTCAGGCATGCGGATATTTAATAACACTATATATACGCGTGGTTCATCAACCTGTTACACATATATAGCAGGTTATAACATGGCGGATAACTATTTATACAATAATACCTTGGTTAACGGTGGCACCAGCACTTCCACCACCGGCAATGTTACACTTTATGCATATAACTATTCATATTACGGAGCGAAAACGTACTATACAAATAATGTAATTAGTAAAACAAGCTCTAACGGTACATTATTATATTTATATAGCGGTACACCTAATATGGGTGATTTACAGGTGTTTGATTATAACAACCTATATACGCCGGGTGCGAATTTCGCATATAATGCTTATAGTGCTTCGATTTCTAGCAGTTTCCCGGCTTACCGTACTGCTAGCGGCAACGACAGAAACTCTTTGTCATACCCGCCTGCGTTTATGAATGTTACAAATGGTGATTTAATGCCTAATCCTGCGGACAGCAATTGCTGGTCAATGCACGGACGCGGTATCCATATAGCAGGCAATGACAAGGATATAAGTGGTAATACACGGCCAACCACTACAGGCGCTGGTGTGCCCGATCTTGGTGCATATGAATTTACTCCCAATAGTGGTGTACTCCCGCCATTGGCCCAAGTTAATGTTGCGCCATCTGCAGGTGGTACCCAAGTTTATACATTTGGTTACGATTCGGTAGCTACCATTACATGGGATGCCTCCGCTACGGTGCCTGCTACGTCTCCTGAGTGCAGGCAGTATTCAGGTGTGCAACCACCATCTATTACCACACTGAACCCTACTTACATGTATTTCTATACTGATATCAGCAGTAATACCAGTGCAGATTACGATGCAAACATTTATTATAAAGATCCCTGGATAGGTACTATCGCATCGGATATGGTATTGCACCTGGCTAAAAAAGATGGAGTGAACCCATGGGTAGGTTATCCTATTGCGGTAAGTGGTGCAAACACTGTTCGCAACTTTATATACAGCCCTACTTCGCCTAAGTTGAACACTTATGGATGGTACACCGGTATAGATGTAGCGAATAATGCAGGTACAGATGCTATCGTTACACCTAGCGGCTTCTTCTGTGCAGGTACATATCCGGTTACCGTACGTATTAAAAACAATGGCAACAACCCGCTTACCAGTGTAAAAATACACTGGCAGCTGAATGGTGGCCCTGTCACTACAATTAACTATACGAATACCATACCTGTTAATACCGGTGTGCCAAATAGTAATGCCGCTAATATATTCTTAGCGAATGTTACTTTCAATACCGCGGCTAATGTTTTCAAAGTGTGGACATCTGACCCGAATGGTGTATTGGACGTGATACCTGCTGATGATACGCTGAATATTTCTCTGCGCGCAGCACTGAATGGTACTTATACTATTGGTGGTACAAGTCCGGATTTTGCGAATGTTGAACAAGCAGTTGATGATCTGAATGCCTTAGGTGTTTGCGGTCCTGTGGTGTTTAATATACGCCCCGGTACTTACACAAGTACAAAGGCATTAACAATCAGGAATTTTACTGGTAGCAGTGCTGTGAACAAAGTTGTATTCCAATCAGAAAACGGTAGTGCATCCAGTGTAGCTATCAACTGGGCAGGTGGTTCATCTACAGCTAATGCACATGCTTTAGGCTTTGCAGATGCATCATACATCACTATCAAGAATGTAACTATCAATAGTACCGGTGCAAGTTATGCTTACTCTTTAAACTTTACTGGAAGCTCGAGTAATGATAGTATCGTAGGTTGCGTACTGAATGTACCAAATTCTACCAACTACTATCACCAGAATATATATGCCAGTGTTGGTTCCTCCAATGAAAACATTGTTATTATGAACAATGAAATTAATAACGGCTATTTTGGTATATATTGGAATGGTAGTTCTTCTGTAGGAACAAGGAACATAAATGTATCGGGAAATACTTTCAATAATTTCTACTATTACGGTACATACTTCTATTATGTTAATGGCTGGAAGTTCAATAATAATGTGCTGAACGCAAGGAGTACTGCAGGTTATGGTATGACTATGTATAACTACCTTACACCTTCGGTGCCGCAACCGTTTGAATGTAATGGCAATAAGATTTATGGTATAAACCCAAGCTATGGTGCCGCCATGTACATTTACTATCCTCATGGCTATTTGTCTAGTACACTGGCTACAAAGTCTAAAATGACCAACAACGTTATAACAGTTGTTGGTAGCAACTATTCTTATGCTGGTATCTATATTTTCTATCCATCAAATGCGGATTTCCTGAATAATAGTGTAAGCCACACTAATACAAATACGAGTGGCTATGCAGCATACATTTATGCAAGCTATTCTCCGTACAATAACAACAGTGTTAGGAATAATGCCTTTATAAATACAGGTGGTGGACCTGCATTGTATTACTATGCGCCTTCAGGTACCGGTAATACAAGTGATTATAACAATCTGTATGCAAGTGGTTCTACACTGGCCCAGATCAATGGTACAAACTATGCGAACTATCCAGCTCTGAGGGCGGGCGTAGCATCACTAGGCTATGATCAGAATTCAATATCTTATAATGCCGGGTTTACGAATGCTAATACCGACTTGACACCCGATCCAACAAACCCTGCTTCTTGGTCTTTGAATGGTCGTGCACAACAGTCTACCGTTACCTCGACAGATATAAATGGTAATAGTCGTCCTACAACACTGGCTGCCGGTGTTCCTGATATCGGTGCTTATGAATTTGAACCAACAGTAGCACCTCCGGCGGCCGTAGCTACACCTGCTACTGCAGCTCCCGGTGTAACACAGGTATTTACTTTTGGTGGACAACCTGTTGCTACTGTTAAATGGAATACAGCATTGGCACTGACAACGCCACTTACTGTACGTCAGTATAGCGGCCGTATACCGCCAGCAAACTTTACTACTATAAGCGGTGGTACACATCAGTATTTTTATACAGATTTCACACCATCAGCTATAGGTACTACTTACGATTTTGACCTGACATTAAACTATATGGATATCTGGATGGGCACTATTGCCAGCGAGTCTGGTATGAAACTGGCTCACAAACATGCATCTACTCCATGGATATCTTATAATGCTGCGAACAGTAGCACCAACGCTACAACTAACGCAATACAGGCAAATGGTGTTACAACCTTTGGTACATTTACCGGTATTCCTGATGGCGTTAACTTCAGTGCTTTACTGGTACCTGCAGGTGGTAAGTCTTATATCTGCTCGGGTGATACAGTACTGCTGTTAGCCAGTCCGGTATCAGGTGGTTCTACTACCTATACTTATGAGTGGTTCAGAAACGGGGTATTAATACCCGGTGCTGCCAGCAATACATATCCTGCTACTTTGGGTGGCGACTATACAGTAAAGATTACCGGTACGCAGTCTTCTACATCCATACCTGTAGGTGTAGTTGTTACAGCTCCGCCAATGGCAACTGTTGGGGCAAGTGGTGCGCTTACCTATTGCAACGGTAGCCAGCTGCAGCTATCAGCTTCAAGCCCTTCAGGCATCCTAAGCTATCAATGGCAGCTTAATGGTACGAATATACCAGGAGCTACCAGCCAAACTTACGATGTAACAACAGCTGGTACTTACAATCTGATCGTTACAAACATCGGTTGTTCAGATACATCAACTGCAACTATAGTAAATGCAGGTCCTATTAATGTGAACCTGGGTGCTGATATCACAGGTTGTGAAATCAAAAACCAACCTTATATACTGGATGCCGGTTATCCTGGTGCTAAATACCTGTGGAGCACTGGTGATACAACCCAAACTATCCAGATATACAAAGGCAGCGGCACTTATAGTGTGTTTGTAGATGCAGGTCCTAGCTGTCAAGGTTCAGATGCAATTAATGTAACCATTAATCCGCTGCCTACAGCTACCGGTATCAGCTACATCCGTACAAATAACACGTACATATTTAATGTGGCCGGTGCACAGAATGTAACGAAAGTATTGTGGATATTTAGCGATGGTACTACACACACTGCCAATAC
The DNA here is from genome assembly GCA_036406055.1 of Flavipsychrobacter sp. GTDB lineage: Bacteria > Bacteroidota > Bacteroidia > Chitinophagales > Chitinophagaceae > Polluticoccus. Next base: position 15,513 of record DASWWE010000218.1, read on the forward strand.
CGTAACTAAAACATACGATGGCAACCTGGTAGCTAAACTGGTTATCTACAACGATTGTGGTACAGATACACTGCAAAGTGTGCAATGGGCTACCAACGTAACCACTACAGAAAATGTTGAACTGGAAGCCAGCTTGTATCCAAACCCTGCTAACGAGCAAACATTGCTTAGTGTTACGGGCGCTAAAATTGAGGACGTAACTATCCTGAATAGCCTTGGACAAGTGGTTTATCGCACTATGCTGAGTGAAAAAGCCGGCAAAGTAGCGCTTCCTGTAAGCAGTTTTGCAAGTGGCCGTTACATAGTACGTGCTACTACTACAGAAGGCATCATAAGCAAGCCGCTGAATATACAGCGATAATATATTGTCTTAGTAAAATGCAAAGGGCCTGCCATTTGGCAGGCCCTTTGCATTTATTTTATCTGTCATAATTCCCGTTCTATCTTCTAAGTTATCTTATTAGCTCATTTTATATAATATATTACGGTTCGTTTGTCCTTATGGCTGGGCCGTTGGTCAATCGAACGCTAAAAAAACAAACCTTTGAAGGCAGGAATCTGTCTACTTTTTTAATTGAGAGTTGAAGTACAGGGCAGATAATGATGAATATAAGCCGCAGAGATTAAAAACGCTTTAAAAATAACCGCTTAAAATTGATTTATAGATAATATTGCTAACTTTAAGTCGATTAAATACAAAAATTAAAAAATATTTATCACGATTTTTTAATTTTTTTTTAATCTTTAGTTATAAACACACAATCATATGAACTATACCTACCCGAAGTTCTCTTTTATTGACAACAATGAAACTTGTATCATACAAGTTGGCTATTCCTTTGCATATTCTCATCCGCCAGACTAGGCAT
>DASWWE010000219.1:0-19704 GCA_036406055.1 Flavipsychrobacter sp.
AGTCAGCTGCTCTACCAACTGAGCTACAGAATCAATATGCTGTGTGAGCGGATGACAAATATAAGTGTTCTGCAGTTTACTATATAGTCCAGTCTACTAATTGATTGACCCATTCTTCCCTGAATGGCGTTTGAACCTTAATATAGTTATCTGTATATCCTTCCATCATACCGTTCTTCTCTGCACTTTCAAACAGCACTTTACGGTTTTGGCCACGGTGTTGCTCGCTAAAGTATTGCAGTTTTTGATAGGAAAGATTGCGCAGTACTTTGTTGCGTTCTTGCCTGATGTGTATAGGAACAACCGGGTTGATATCTAAAGCCAGTGTATTTGCCCTTTCTGAATAAGTAAATACATGCAGGTAGGATATATCCAGTTCGTGCAGGAAGTTGAACGTTTCTTTGAAATCATCATCACTTTCTGACGGGAAACCGACGATTACATCTACCCCTATACAGCAATGCGGCATCAATTGCTTGATAGTAGCAACTCTGTCTGCATATAGCTCTCTGCGATACCTGCGGCGCATCAGGCCCAGTATTTTATTGCTGCCACTTTGCAATGGTATGTGGAAGTGCGGCATGAACTTTTTAGAGCCTGCAACAAATTCTATGATCTCATTGCTAAGCAGGTTGGGTTCTATAGATGATATACGATAACGTTCAATACCATCTACTTTGTCCAGCTCCTGTACCAGGTCATAAAAAGTTGTTTCTATCTTCTTACCGCCTTCGTAGCCCTTTCCAAAATCACCCAGGTTAATGCCTGTAAGTACTATTTCTTTGGTGCCTGAGGCAGCCAGTTCATTTACATTTTTTAATACCCCGTCAATGCTGTCGCTACGGCTGTGGCCGCGTGCCAGTGGTATGGTGCAAAAGCTGCAGCTGTAATCGCAACCATCCTGCACTTTCAGAAAGGTGCGGGTACGGTCGTTGATAGAGTAGGAGCTGTTAAAGCCACTCACATCTTCTATATCGCATGAATGTATTTTTGCTGTAGTGCTTTTGGTAAGGTCTTGCAGATGCTTGGTGATGTTGAATTTTTCTGCAGCACCCAGTACCAGGTCTACACCTTCTATACCCGCAATTTCTGCGGGTTTCAACTGGGCATAGCATCCGGTTATAACGACCATAGATTCCGGTGCACGACGCTGGATGCGGCGTACTAACTGGCGGCACTCTTTATCGGCATTCTCGGTTACGGAGCAGGTATTGATGACATACACGTCTGCTACATCTTCAAATTCCTTTTTCACAAAACCATCTGCCTCCAGCATCCTGCTAAGTGTGGAGGTTTCAGAATAATTCAGCTTACAGCCCAGTGTATGAAATGCTACCGTCTTCGATTGCTGCATAAGGGCGCAAAGTTACTGAAAACGTGATAATTACTTTTTGATATTAGTCATCATAATTGTAAATTTGGATATATGATACATAACAGAAGGACGTTAGCATTGTCATTTGTTGCTTTGATGTTGATTTTCAGTGGATGTAAGAAACTAAAGACACTTACGGAAATTAAAAAAACGGTAGATTATTCTGAGGAGACAGACTTGCCCGATATACCTCGTGTGGGAACCTTTCCACCACAGGGCGTAACTATGTTCCTGCCTAATTTGGGTATTGCTACTAATTCAAAGCAGTTTGCTGCTGAAAATGAAACTGCAGCCGACCTGATAACAAGTGTAAAAGCGCGGAAATTAGGATTAGACCTTTTGAAGCCGGAAAACGGTACGTTCGACTACGTGGATACGCTTCGTTTATATGCATCTGCCCCCGGCGTTGCGGAAAGGCTGGTAGCTTATAAATATGCCATACCTAAAGGGCTTAAGACAATAGAAATGGAAGCTGTAGATACAGACCTGAAAGATATGTTTGTACAGGATTCTATGTTTTTCAGGCTCCAGGGGCATTTTTATGATTTCCCTGATTCCAACACAAGAGTGCGTATGAATGCTACCTTCACTGTTACAGCAAATCCGCTTAATTAATATCTATTATACTGTATAAGCAATAAGGCTTCCGATGTGGAAGCCTTATTAATTTGTGTATTATGGAAACGATTTCTGCTTAGAAGCGATAACCTACTTTGAAAGCAAATTGTCCTAATGTATTAGTACCTACGTCAACCCCGCCTATTTGTTGTATGTAAGTTACACCCAGCCCCAGTTCCAAGCCAAGGTACAGGTGCGGAGTGGGTTGTATATTCAACGAGTTGTTTATCATCATACCGAAAGCAAAGCGGTCTTCCAAACGGTAAGAAGGATAATAAGGGTATTGTGAAGGATAAATAAGCGGGTCAGGGTAGTATGCATTATACTGTTTTCCGAATACGAATGCCAGGCTGGGGCCAACTGCATACCGCACCTTACCTTTACTACCTGTAGGATATATCTTTATCCCCGGCATTACATAATAAGTATTGTATGTTTCGTTGTAAGGGTATCCATAGTTATTGTAATAACCACCGGGGAAGAACTCGCCCGAATTGTTACTATTGTTGAAAGCTATAGTAGCGGGCAGGTAGAAGCTGATGATACCTTTTTTATCCAGCACACGCTCATAGCTCAGCCCAAGGCCTACGCCTTCAGTAACCTGCAGCGGTGCAATAGCAATGATGTTTCTGCCATACTTAACCTTCGGGTGTTCCTTAGCCTCTCTTTCAGGCCTTGCCCTTTCGCGGTCGCTCATGAAAACATCTTCAGAGCCATTTTCGTATTCGATACGCTCTATTTCGCTTTTATTGATAATGTAGGTAGGGCCTTCTGCATTACTCGCCCTTTTGTAAGATATTTCGCGGGTACCTACTTCTTTCACTTTTACATCCAGTACATCACCGTTTCTTTTGTAGAGTTTATCCTGAGCAAGGGCATTTCCGGCAGCTACCAAAGCTATGGAGCTTAATAGGAGTGTTTTAATGTGCATGAACTTAGTGGTTTTGGTTTATAACAGCACACATTGTGCCAATATTGTGTTTATAGTTAATTATTTATAAGAAAAAGTACCATAAGAACTGTCTATAACTACTTCTTTTTCAGCGGCATCTTCCACATATCCTGAAATCTGCGCATGTATGTTGAAGCTTTTAGATATTGCTACAATGCTTTCTGCTGTTTCTTTATCCGTAAAGATTTCCAGCCTTTGACCCATATTAAATACCTGGTACATTTCCTTCCAGTCGGTACCGGCAGCATCCTGTATCATGGTAAACAAGGGTGGGGCATCCAGCAGGTTGTTTTTCACTACGCGCAGAGGTTTGGGCAGGTAGTGCAGGCATTTGCTTTGCCCGCCGCCACTGCAGTGAATGATGCCGTGAATCTTATCAAAATGTTGTTGCAGCACCTTCAATACTACCGGTGCATAGGTGCGGGTAGGCGATAGTATCATCTTCCCTACATTCAGCGGTGTATCGGTAGCATCTGTTAGTGCATACTTACCATTATATACTACATCCGCAGGCAGGTTGGGGTCCACACTTTCGGGGTATTTAACAGCGTATTCTTTCTTCAGCATTTCGTGACGCGCACTGGTAAGGCCATTGCTGCCCATGCCACTGTTATATTCATCTTCGTAAGTAGCTTGCCCGTAGCTGGCCAGTGATACGATTACATCCCCATGCTGCATTTTCTCAGTTGTTACCAGCTTGTCGCGGCGCATGCGGCATGCCATCGTGCCATCTACTATCACAGTACGTACCACATCGCCTACATCTGCCGTTTCGCCGCCCATCAGGCGTACGTCTATACCATATTCAGCCAACCTGTCGAAGTAAGATTGGGTACCGTTTATCAGCTCAGAAATCACCTCGCCAGGTATCAGGTTTTTATTACGGCCTATGGTAGATGAATAGGTAAAAGGCCCTGTAGCGCCTACGCATAGCAGGTCATCGGTATTCATTACTATCGAATCGATAGCAATACCTTTCCATACGCTCAGGTCACCTGTTTCCTTCCAATACATATAGGCCAGTATCGATTTGGTACCCGCCCCATCGGCATGCATCAGGTTGCAATACTCAGCGTCATTGCCCCAATAGTCGGGATATATTTTGCAAAAGGCATTCGGATAAAGGCCCTTATCCAGTTTGGCTATTGCCTTATGTACATCTTCTTTTTGCGCTGATACGCCTCTGAGGTTATATCTGTTGTTATCTGACATGTGCGGAAACAAAGCGCAAAGATAACAGATTGCAGCATGTTGGGAAATTATCGTCCGTTATACATGTATTTAAATTAATTAATATGCGTTTTGGGTGTCCGCGGCATAATAGGCAGTAAAGAAAAAGCCGGTCGTTACAAACCGGCTTCATGCTATCTTATTAAGGTAAGACTACCTTTTTCTTCCATCAGGTCCTTTTCATCACATAGATATTTTATATGGTAGTAGTAGGTACCCGTTTCCTGGGGAACACCTTTAAATGTACCATCCCACCTATCCATCGGGTTGGTGGTACGGAATATGATTTGCCCCCAGCGGTTGGCTATTTCAAAAGTATGCAGCTTGTGATATTCCAGATTCACCGGCCTGTACGTATCGTTATGGCCATCGCCATTGGGTGTAAAGGCATTCGGACAGAATATTTTACAGCATAAACCGGCATCTACATATGCAGAATCGGTATAGCTGCAACCCCACCTGTTTGTAACTGTGGTAGATATCATCATGGGCGCTTCGGCTCTCAATACTACTTCGTGATAGCTGTTGTTTTCATAATACACAGCTGGTGTCCAGCTATAGCTGTATTCTTCTCCCTGTGGTACGCGCAGTGTTATTTTATCGCCAAGGCATATACGGTCGTTATTGGCAAATTCTATCTTCGTTACGGGGTTTTCATGAATGTATATAGAGTCTGTATAGGGTTTTTGCAGGCAACCGTTTTTACCAACTACAGATAATGTTATCCGCTTTTTACCGGTAGTAGACCAGGTTAAATAATACTTAGGTACATATACGGCATCATTGATAGTCTGTTCATCTGCCGTCCAATAATAGGTAGCATCGTCTGCCAGCCGCGGGGTCATTTCAATCTCTTCATCCAGGCATGCATTCTGCTTCATATCAAATGCTGCCAATGGGGTAGGTTTTACATACATTATTACAGAATCGTAAGCTACGCATACACCGTTGGTCACCCGTATTATTACTTTCTTTTTGCCCGGCGATTGCCAGTTCAGCATAATGCGCCCCGTAGTATCTGCATATTTCAACAGTGCCGTATCTAAGCTCCAATGGTAGATGACACCCGGAACATGTGCGACATCGTTAAAAAACTCCACATCCTCGTACTGGCATACGGTATCTTTTGGCTTTTTAATTTTCGCCATCACATTCGGGGCTATATCAATATCTATAGTGTCTGATGCAGCACATTTGGTACTATCGGTAACCACTACTACATACCGGCGTTTAGCATTTAGGGTTGCTGTGGGGGTGGCACAGTCATCACAACTTAAACCTGTTGAGGGGTACCATTTATAGCTAAGCCCTTCTGCACTGGTAGATGCGTTGGCTCTTAATGTAATAGCCTGCGCACCGTATTGGGTACATATGATACTATCATTGGGCAATGCATCTACTTTTATATCTGCGGCCTTACTTACCGTATATAAAGTATCGGGGCAACCAAAGCCGGGGTACGGTTTTACAATTACGGCAAATGTGGTACTGGTAGAGGGGGTGGGTGTTTGTATAACACGGCCATTGCCATAGAACCTGGTGAAGTTAGCATCCCACCATTGGTAGGTATCGAATCCCGGAGGGCCGCTGAGAGATGTTAGCCCGCCACGGCAATCCATGCTGGATGTTTCAAATAAGGTACAGTTGATATCTACGTAGGCATACCCGAAATGCCCTGTCAGGGAACAGTCGCCCGTAGCAAAGTCAAGTGTTACGGTTCTTCCGTTCATACTGCCAAGGTCTATGCTCGCCATCGTCCAAGGCTTATAGTAAACGGAAAGCGATGCGGCAGACTGCTTAAAGCCAGGCAGGGTAGATGAGGCGACAAAAGAAAACTGGGCACAGGGAACGGGTGCACCTGTTATGGAATCATATGCTTTTACTTCAAATCTTGGTTGCTCCGATGGGTGGTGATTTGGGTCTTCCAGCACTACAGCATACCTGAAGATGATGGAATAGCTTTTACTACCGCCCGGTACACGCAAATGGTACTGCATGGATTCTGCCTCTGCACCTGTGTTGGCATTGCCCAGTTTGAATGAGAAGTTTCCACCTTCCGGGCACAATGTCGGAAAAAGGCCGAAGGGATCTACCGGGCTGGCTGCCGATGTAATGGTATGCCTGCTGGCGATGGGCCCAGATGGAGTGGTAGCAATAGGGCAACATGTACCCCCACCATATCGCCAGTTGGCAGTGGTCCCCAGCTCAAAATCGAAGTTGGGCGGGCAAGCCAGTTGTGCATTGGTTACTTGCGACAGTATTAACAATAACAACAACAGGAGGTATGGCTTCTTCATCGGGGTCATCTTTAGGTTTGGTATATATTGACCCCATTAAGATATGAAACTATTAGTATATTATAAGGTTCACAGGTTTAGGGTTAAACAATTTTAATCGGATATTCATTTCTTTTTTAACTCATGGTTAATTTTCCTTCCAGTATTTGTTTTACCCCCGGCCATTCATCATCTATAATGCTAAACACGGCCGTACTGCGAACGGTACCATCATAACGGATACGTTCATTGCGCAGGATACCTTCAAACTGGCCACCTATTTTCTGTATGGCACCACGGCTACGCATATTCTTATCCCATGTTCTCAGTTGCACACGTATGGTCTTCAAGGTTTCAAAGCAATGGGTGAGCAGCAGGTATTTACATTCGGTATTATACCCCGTTGCCCAGTAGGCCTTATCATACCATGTCCAGCCTATTTCCAGTTTGCGGTGCTGGGGGTGTATATCCAGGTAGCGGGTGCAGCCTATCACTTTATCAGCCACTTTATCTATTATAATGAATGGATACTCTTCACCGGTCATGCGTTTCAGTACTGCACTACGCAGTTCGGTACGCAGGGTATCGGGTTCGTAGCCGGGTATGGAAAGAAATTCCCACACATCTTTATTAGTCGATAGGGCTATCAGCTCATCAAAGTATTTGTCTTCCAGCGGTACCAGTTTTACCCGTGTACCTTCTAAAACGACGGGGTGTTGTATCCAGTTCATGCTATAAATATCTATAGCTTTTAGCTGTACGGCAATAACGTAACCATCATTTAACAAGTCTTATTGTTTTCCTACATTTACCGCCCATGCGTGTTTTAGAATGTGTACCCAACTTCAGCGAGGGCAGGGATGAACAGAAGATACAAGCCATAGCCGATGCCATACGCCATACGGCCGGTGCCAGCCTGCTGCATATAGACATAAGCCTGGCGGCCAACCGTACGGTGATGACCTTTGCCGGTGAACCTGAAGCAGTGGTGAATGCCGCCTATAATGCTATACAGAAAGCTGCCGAAGTGATAGATATGCGCAAGCAGGATGGTGTGCACCCACGTATAGGGGCTACCGATGTATGCCCCCTGATACCACTGAGTGGTATGAGTATGGAAGAAGCGAATGTATATGCTCATGAACTGGGAGAAAGGGTAGGCCGCGATTTACAGATACCCGTTTATCTCTACGAACATTCTGCCAAAAGCGATTACCGCCGTGCGCTACCCGATATTCGTAAAGGCCAGTACGAAGGTTTTGAGAAGAAAATGAGCACCCCCGAATGGCAGCCCGATTATGGCCCTGCTACTTTTAATGCCGCTACAGGTGCTACGGTGATGGGGGCGAGGGATATACTCGTAGCCTTCAATATATCGCTGAACACGCAGGATGTAGATAAAGCCAACTATATAGCCGACAGGATACGGGAACGTGGATACATGGCTACAGAAGATGGGGTACGTGTAAAGAAACAAGGACTGCTGCCCAAGCTGCGTGCCATAGGCTGGTATATGGCCGATTTTGAATGTGCGCAGGTATCTATGAACCTGCTCGATTACAGGATAACATCGCCACTGAAAGTATGGGAAGCCTGTACGCTGCTGGCCAATGAAATAGGCGTAACCCTGAAAGGCAGCGAACTGATAGGCCTGATGCCTGAAAGCTGTGTGCTGGAAGCGGGTAGCTTCGCGTTTATGGAGCAAGGCCTGCCCGTGCCGGAATATGAACAGTTATTGATACATGAAGGGATTGCTTACCTGAAGCTGGATAAAGTGAAACCCTTCAACCCGCAGGAAAAGATACTGGAGTATGCCCTGCGAAATGCCAACTTATTATGAAACCATTTTTCTCTTTTGTAAAGATATTTTTATACCCCTTCGCGCTGATATATGGTGCGGTGGTATGGCTGCGAAACAGGCTGTACGATAGCGGGGTATATTCTTCCATACAGTTTAGCGTGCCGGTGATAACGGTGGGCAACCTGAGTGTAGGGGGTACGGGTAAAACGCCACATGTGGAATACCTGATACGCCTGTTGCAATACCAATACCGTGTAGCTACCATGAGCCGCGGCTACAAACGCCGCACACAGGGTTTTCAACTGGCCGATGCCGATACCAATGCACTGCGCATAGGCGATGAGCCCATGCAATACCACATGAAGTTTCCCGACCTGACGGTGAGTGTGGCGGAAGAGCGCATAACGGGCATACCGCGCCTGCTGCAACTGAGGCCGTATGTAGAAGCTGTATTGCTGGATGATGCCTACCAGCACCGCTCTGTAAAGGCGGGTATCAACATACTGATAACCGATTATTCAAAGCCTTTTTATAAAGACCATATACTGCCCATAGGCACCCTGCGCGAAAGCCGTAATGCTTATAAACGTGCCGATATTATCATCGTATCGAAGTGCCCGAAGGATATGACGAAGGCTACTGCCGATGAAATGATTCGCCACATCAACCCACTATCGCATCAACAGGTATATTTTACCACCATACAGTACGAGCAGCCTTATGATATGTTTACCCGCGAGGCGGTGAACCTGCGCGATAAGAATGCCATACTGGTATGCTGCATAGCCAAGCCCGAACCGCTGGTGAATTATGTAGGCAATATGGCCAAAGATGTACACACTATTTCCTACGCCGACCACCACTACTTCCTGAGCCGCGACCTGGAGGAAATAAAAGAGGCTTATACCAACTGGGATACACAGAACAAAGTGATTGTAACCACCGAGAAAGATGCTGCCCGCCTGCACCTGCATGCCGATAAGCTGAAGGAGTGGGGTGTGCAGATAGTGGTGCTGCCCATCAGTGTAGCCTTTCTTTTCAATGGCAATGCACAATTTGACAACCGCATTATGAGCTATGTAGAAAAAGAAGTGGCAGAGAACAGGGAGTATTTATTGCCGGAATAGGGTGTAGTAAAGAGAAGCAGAAAGCGTGCTTCTCTTTATTGATATATCTAACTAATGTCGTTTTGATGGTGGTTCCCATATGAGGCGGGCAAAGGTGCTGAAACGTTGATTTTCCCTGCTTATAGGTATGCCACCTACAATACCCAGCAACAAGTGTTCCGTTATGCCTACACGCAGTTGCGGACGAACCACCATGTCAAAATCTGCTTTCCTGATTTCTTTATTCACTTCTATACCTACAAAGTTTCGTGTACCGGGTATCATGTAGTGAAAGTTGGTATTAATGGCATAGTTGACACTCGTATGATGTGTGTGAAATGCTTTTTCAACCATAGGGCCTGTGTATAGCAGCGTATGTAGGTTGTTTCCCCATCGTTTAGCTATTACTAAAAACGGATTGAACACATTGCCATGCAGGGCATTGTTTGCGGTTATCGCATTCAGGCTTGTAAACTCCAGCTCATTTATGTACCCTACTGCCGCACTGAAATTTTGTTTAGGTGCCACAATGAATGTCCATTGTAAGGCGGTTTTTAAGCTTTCTATCCGGTGAGAAGGTACTTCTTCTTTATCGGTACCCGATAATGGCGCGTAAAAGGTAAAAGGCACTTCTATTTCCAAGCCCAGCCTGTCGATAGGTGCAAATTCATATTCAATAAGCGTTTGGTAGGTATCATATTTCAGGTTGTCGGTAATGCCCAATCCTATATTCCACTCGTGCTCGCCTTTACGCGCACCCAGGTCGCGGATAAGGTCTATATACAACGGTTCGGCATGAAGTACTTTTGCGGGTAATTTTTTCTCGAAGTGTTCAATATACAGGCTATCTTTTTCCTGCTTGTCTATGGGATGTTCTTGTGCATATATGCCATGCGTGTATGCAAGGCACACTATCGCATATGCAATTTTTCTTAGCATAACTATATTATTGCAGTGAATAAAAAGGATGTGTGATGCAGGGTTGTAGCCCTGCACGTGCATGAAAAGGGATTATGCTATGCTAATATCGGGTGGAGGTGATGTATATTCTGCAATAACGGAAATGTAGATGTCTTCGCGGTATGTATGTATATCTCTTACCTGAATGTCAGATTTCTTTTGGCTAACGGTAAATTGTGGCGGTAGCCATTTATAGTCTTTCTCCACCTTTGTGTCCTCGTTGTCATCATCGTCATTGTCTTCCGGCACGTGGTTATCCATATCCATCCAGCACTCAGTTACCAGCTCGTATATGGATTCTATATCGTTATAGCTCAGGTCTTCTACATAATCCTTACCATCCCATTTTTTTTCTATTTGCGGGTACGGCGCCTCTATACTACAGTTGAGTACAAGTATGGCAATAATGCCAACAATTATTTTGCTGAGTATCTGGGGCATTCAGGTTCAAATATATTTTACCGGGCAAAACTATTTTGTATGTTCTGAAATTTTTAACAAAGCAGTTTTTCACGCTTTTCACGTTTTCACGGTTGGTGTGTCGTGAAATCGTGAAAAAATGAAAATGGTATACAGTAATGATAAGTTCACGCACTTCACAGTATCTATATCGTGAACTCGTGAATTTGGAAATTCGTGAATTATCTTGTTCGAGGTTGTTCGCGTATTCGAGGTATCAGTAAGTCGAACGCTCGAACAGCCAAACACGCAAACAACTACATACTTCTCAATAAAAAAATCTGCTCTGTGAATTACATATATATATTTATATAATCTATATAATATTGATATAATAGTATATATTGTTTGAGATAGAACGTGATAACGGGTGCGACATTGTTCGCGTGTTCGTTCGAGCCAAGTCCTCGAACAGTCGAACAGGGTAGCGAACACGGATTTTCACATTTTCACGATTTCATGATATACGCAGCGTGAAAAAATTCACGAGTTCACGACACACATAGTGTGAAGTGCGTGAACTTTGGAAATTCTATGGGTACCATCTGTTAATGGAGAAGAGTATTTGTAGGAAGTTTCGTTTTGGTATAGCATCTTTTACCATCGGTGATTGAACCCCTTTATATTTACTGCTAAGCATTTCTAATAAAGTGTCTTTGTCGAACTCACCGTTAGGTGTCAACTCCAATAGGTCTTCATCAATTGCGAACCAATTATTGCAATCTATACGATAACAATAATCTTTATCAAAATCCAAGAAAACGATCCCAGCATACTTGTCACTTAGCTCACATATATACGCACAACTGCCGTCTTTAGACCATCTTACAAAAGGAGTGTAATTGATAATGGGAAATTCGGAATAGGAAGGAAAACGTTCTAAAGCAAAGCTATTTTGACAATGGTAGAGTAAATCTCCTTTAATGTTATAAAAAGCTATCGGTACGCCAAAATCGCCCTTTGGTATTACCTCCCGATGCTTTTGAAATCTATAATAATATTTACCCGAGGGGCTTAGTGTGGTTTTACGGTTAAATGGATTTATATAGCTATTCATTGATCAATATTTCTTTTCCGTCATCAGTACATTATCCGCACCACCATACGTACGCTCACTTAGTAGTTTATTCTTATGGTCGTACAGGTAGATGGTGTAGAACCTTTCAGGTGTTGTTATATAGGTGGGTAGCACATTACGATACGGGTCGTTATAGTTGTTAATGACATTTACTGTGTCTGTTCTGCCGTCGCGTTTTTTTATAACTGTTTCGATATTCCTGTCCTGCTCATATTGATAGGTATATTGAAACTGTAGCGTTGTATCTATATTATCAGCAGGTGGGTGCCTGTAAGTCCCCATCGACCATACATTATAATGTTCCATGCGGCTGAGGCGGCCACTGTTGTCGTAAAAGTATTTGGCCTTATCCTCTGGGTCGTAGCCGGTAAACCCACGTCCGGGTCGGTCTGCGCGTACTATCAGGTCTTCCGTCAACCGGCCTTTGCTGTCATATTTATGATAAATATTAGTGGCATCGTTCCAGGATGGAACCCCATCTGATGTACAGCCCCAAACTTCCAATCCATAGTGTATGCTGAATTCTTCTGTTAGCCTGCCTTGCTTATCATATTTATAAGTAACGACAGTAGTATCTTCCATATAGCTGGAGCCTGCAATAAATATATAGAAACTGGTTTTCTTTACCAGTATCGTATCCCAGGTGTATTCATATACAACAGCACGCTCTATTTCAGAACTGTCTTTGGTGCAGTCGCCAATCATCTTATTGGGAACACATATACGATAATTCTCTTCATACACCGGCTTGTTATACTTATTCAGCTTACGCGTGCGTAATACTTGTGCCGGATGCAAGTTGTCTTTAGTCAGTGTTACCGTTATCTTTTCAAATGTGTAGCGCTCCTGCGCATACATCGTTATACAGCAAAGCATCAGCAACAACAATGGCAGGATTTTTTTCATAGCATAAGTATTGTTTAAATATACATAACACCGGCTGTAAGCCACTAAATAACAAAGAACTATCTTTATACGAACAATAGAATTGACATAACCATGAGCAAGAAGAAAAAGAAAGACAGTAAAGGCAGGCTCAGCTATACCGGCAAGCTGGAAATAACCCGTGGCGGTATGGGCTTTGTAATAGTAGAAGGCTTGGAGAAAGATGTGCTGATAAAGCGCGATAAGATGGGCAATGCGCTGAATGGTGATGAGGTGCGGGTGGAGATACCGGAATTTGGCCGCAAGTTTGGCAGCCGCCCCGAGGGTGTGATAACAGAAGTGATAAAACGCAAGCAGAACGAGTTTAGCGGCAGGGTAGAAGTGAAGGAACATTTTGCCTTTATGCTGCCCGATAACGAGAAGATGCCCGTGGATATATACATACCTCTGCACCTGCTGAATGGTGCTAAGCATGGCGACCATGTGATGGCTAAAATAGTAGAGTGGACGGGCAAGGCCAAGAACCCCGTGGGCGAGGTAATAGCCATCCTGACACATGAGGCTGCCAATGAAATAGCCATGAAGGGCATATTGGTAGAAAATGGTTTCCCCCTGCACTTCCCCGATGAGGTGCTGGAAGAAGCCGCCCGATACCCTGAAGGTGTAGATAGCAGAGAAGCTAAGAAACGCCGCGATATGCGCGATACACTTACCATTACGATAGACCCGGTAGATGCCAAAGATTTTGACGATGCCATATCCTTCAAGCCACTGAAAAATGGACTGTATGAAGTGGGGGTACATATAGCCGATGTAAGCCACTATATAGAACCGGGCAGCGAACTGGATAAAGAAGCCTATATGCGTGCCACCAGTGTGTATCTGCCCGATAGGGTAGCACCCATGCTGCCCGAAAGGCTGTCGAACGAACTATGTTCACTACGCCCCAACGAGGATAAATATACCTTCTCTGCCATCTTTGAGGTAGATAAGAAAGGCAAGATAAAAGACTACTGGCTGGGCAAAACTGTAATACGCAGCGCACGCCGCTTTACCTATGAAGAAGTGCAGGAAATGATAGAAGGGGCAGATGGCGACCACAAAGACGTTATCATGGTGCTGAATGAAATGGCACAAAGCCTGCGTGGCCAACGTTTCAAAAAAGGCGCTATCAATTTCTCATCTCAGGAAGTAAGGTTCAAGCTGGATGATACCGGCAAACCTATTGGCATCGTAGTAAAAGAAAGCAAGGAAGCCCATCAGCTTATAGAGGAGTTTATGCTGCTGGCCAACCGTACCGTGGCTGAATACGTATCAGATATTACATTTAAAGATAAACCGGTGCCGTTCCCGTACCGTGTGCACGATGTGCCCGATGAAAGTAAACTGGCAATATTCAGTACATTCGCGGCGCGGTTTGGGTACAAGTTCGATATGAACAGTCCGCAAAGCATAGCAAAATCTTTCAACGAGATGCTGCAAATGGTGCAGGGCAAACCCGAACAGCACGTGTTGGAAAGCCTGGGAATCCGTACGATGGCAAAGGCGGTATACACTACAGAGAACATTGGCCACTATGGCCTGGGCTTTGCCGATTACTGCCACTTTACATCGCCCATCCGCAGGTACCCCGATGTGCTGGTACACCGTGTGCTGGAACAGTGCCTGAACGATGAGATAAAACCCATCAAGCAGTTGGAGCAGCAATGCCGCCACTGCAGCGAGCAGGAACGCCGCGCTATGGAAGCCGAACGTGCAGGTAATAAGTATAAACAGGTAGAGTTTATGCAGGATTACATTGGTGAAGAGTTTGAAGCGGTGATAAGTGGGGTGGCCAGTTTTGGCTTCTGGGCAGAGACCGTAGCGCACAAATGCGAGGGCATGG
Organism: Flavipsychrobacter sp.; assembly: GCA_036406055.1. Lineage (GTDB taxonomy): Bacteria > Bacteroidota > Bacteroidia > Chitinophagales > Chitinophagaceae > Polluticoccus. Next base: position 14,626 of record DASWWE010000219.1, read on the forward strand.
TGTCGCTGATAGATTTGAAAGAGATAGATGATTTTGAACTGCTGGAAGGCGAGTATGCATTGGCAGGCCGCCATACAGGTATCCGTTTTGCCGTAGGTGCTAAAGTGACGGTGCAGGTAATGAGTGCTAACCTTGAGAAAAGGCAGATAGATTATCACCTTACAGGCATGCCGGAGCAGCGTGGCAGCAAGAAAGCAGCCGCAAAGAAAAGGCAGGACAGTAATAAACCTAAGCAAACCGCACGCAAGAAAACGCAAGCAAAAACACAACGAAAAAAATAATAGGGCCCCACCTATCCTCCCCCCATGGGGAGAAACAATGACGGAAGGTTGAATTACCATCTTTCACCTCCCCTTGGGGGAGGCCGGGAGGGGCTCCCATATAACACATATGCATAGCTTTAGCGAACTGGTTACGCTTTTTGAAGAACGCCTGAATAATACCATGCCTTTCCCCGATAGGCCCGGTACATTGTACGAACCCTGCCGTTATTTTATGACCATCGGTGGCAAGCGGGTACGCCCCGTGCTTAGCCTGATGAGCAATGAACTGTTTGGCGATATCAATGAAGATGCCTGGCATGCGGCTATGGCGGTAGAGTTGTTTCACAACTTTACCCTGATACACGATGATATCATGGACAAAGCCCCGCTGCGCCGCGGCAAAACCACTATACACGAGCGTAACGGCCTTACATCGGGCATACTGTGTGGCGATGTGATGGCCATCTATGCATACGACCACCTGGCCAGTATCAAAACAGCACTGCCACAAATACTGCATCTATTTAATAAAACATCGATAGAAGTATGTGAAGGCCAGCAGTTGGATATGGACTTTGAGAACCGTGATGATGTAACCATTGAGGAATACATTGAAATGATAACCCTCAAAACATCGGTACTGCTGGCTTGCAGCCTGAAGATGGGCGCATTGCTGGGTGGCGCCAGTGAAAGCACCGCTGCTAAGTTATATGAGTTTGGTAAGAACCTGGGTATTGCCTTCCAGCTACACGATGACTACCTCGATGCCTTTGGCGACCCTCGTAAATCGGGCAAGCAAACAGGTGGCGATATTAAAGCCAATAAGAAAACCTACTTATTGCTGAAAGCACAGGAAAATGCCAACCACCTGCAACATACAGCTATCGGTACACTCCTGACCCGCGATGATGAAAGCAAAGTGCCAGCTATGCTATCGCTGTTTGGCAATACCGGTGCCGACCAGGCATGCAGGGATGCCGTAAAGCATTATTCAGATATAGCCTTCAACTGCCTGGAAGAAGCTGCAGTACTCAGCGCACGCAAAAAGCCATTGTTCGACCTCGCTACCTATTTATTAGGCCGCGAGCATTAGTCATGCATATTGCTGTATCACCTGTTCCAGTACATTGGCCGGTACCACACCGCTTTGCCGCCATTTCACCTGCCCGTTCCTGAAGAGTATTAGCGTGGGTACACCCTGTATCTGGTAAGCATTGGCAGCAGCTGGGTTCTGGTCCACATCTATTTTTATGATAGTGGCTTTATCGCCCACTTTGCCCTTTAGTTCCTGCAGTATAGGTGCCATCATTTTGCAGGGGCCGCACCATTCCGCAGAAAAATCTACCAGCACAGGCTTATCGCTATTAATAAGGTCGGAAAAACGAGTAGCCATAACTTGTTGTTTTTACTAAGCTACACAAAAACCGTGCTTGGTACGATGTTTTATCCTCAAAGAGTGGTTTAGTTTATTCCTTATCATTTATGTGAATAAGGGCCGGGTATGTCGATGCCTGGCTTTTTTGCGTAAAAGATAAAGCCCCGTAGATACGGGGCTATGTTACATATAGAGGATAAGAGAGAGCTGATTAAAAACCGGGTAAAGGACTTACGGGTACTTAACCCGGTTGTTTTGTGGGGTCTGGGGTAAAAATCTTACAGGTTTACAGATACAACCAGGCATGCAAGTATTGAAACGAACAATACTATTTTCTGGGTAGCTTCGGTTTTACTTGCGTTGTTGATAGAGCGTTGCATGTCCTGTGTGTTTTGTTTTTTGTTTTGAATGTGTTTGTGTTTTTTATTTCTTGCTTTGATGATACAAAGATGGGGGCAAGACACCCCCTTCTCCAAGAAATATCGATTCCTTAACGGGTCGTTTAGAACCGGTTAACACGGTTTTAGTTAACGGTTAACAATCTATTTATTAACGGCTTGTGAATGAAATAGCTAAACCCTTTATAGTAGCGGTTATAACGAGGATAGGGTATTTTACATACGTGTTTATTCTATTTGTGTAATGCCAAATGCAGGCAATAAACATGCATGTATATTTGTTATACGAAACGATGGTATATTCTCCATCGCCCCCTGAAAAAGTGAAAAAGCTATTTGTTATCCTTTTATTGCTGGTATCAACTGCATTATTTGCCGTCAGCGATAATGCTGCGCTTAACACCACGCTATTGCCTATACCTGCCGATGCACAGCAGCCCGGGGATGCCGCAAAGGGATATGAATACCTTACCACGGGCGATTTTCTGAAGAGTGGTGCACCGTATAGATTTTTCCTGATGGCCAATGGCAAGAATACAGCCAACAGGTTGAATAGAACCGGTAAGAATGCCACTGTAAGCCATGCTTATAATGTGATAGAAAAAGATGGCGTGCATATGGTGATACCAACCTGCCTGCAGTGCCATGCACAGGTATTTGAAGGGCAACTGGTAATAGGGCTGGGTAACACGATGCTGGACTTCAGTAATGCCGGTAGTATCGATTTCAGTGCGCAGATGCGTATGCTTAAAATAGCTGCACCCCGACAGTATGCGGCAGCTAAGCCATTTCTCAAATCGTTCGCTACGGTGTTTCCCAAAATAGAAACAGAAGTGCGTGGTGTGAATGCAGCCGATAAACTGGCCATCACATTAGTATCTCACAGAGATGCGCAGACCCTTAAATGGAGTGACACGCCCTTGCTGCCCATCCCAGAAGAAGTGATACCTACCGATGTGCCCGCATGGTGGATGATGAAAAAAAAGAATGCCATGTTTTATAATGGCTTTGCCCGCGGAGATTTTGGGAAATACCTGATGCTTAGTAACCTGCTGACAGTTACCGATAGCGCTGAGGCAAGAGAGGTGAGCAGCCACTTTGGCGATGTGCTGGCTTATATACGCAGTATAGAGCCGCCAAAATATCCTAAAGAAATAGATGCCCAAAAAGCAGAAACGGGCAGGGTGGTATTCAATAACAATTGCAGTGGCTGCCACGGCACATATGGGGCAGATGGTAAGTACCCTAATCTGTTAGTGCCATTGTCTATCATACAAACCGATTCTGCGCTATGCCAGGGTGTGCAAAACAGTGCCCCTTTTATAGAGTGGTTCAAACGCAGTTGGTTTGCCCAGGGGGCTAATGCACCATACATTGTACCCTTCAATGGTTACCTGGCACCACCGCTGGATGGTGTATGGATAACAGCGCCCTACCTGCACAATGGCTCTGTGCCAACACTGGAAGCATTATTGAACAGTAAGCTACGCCCTGCGTATTGGAGCCGCACATGGAGCTATGATTACCAAAGTATAGGTGTTACCTATATGAAACATGATACAGCTATCAGAAAGCAAACCTACAATACCACACTCAGGGGCTATAGCAATGCAGGGCACTATTTTGGTGATGCATTAACGGATGACGAGCGTAGCGCTGTTATAGAATATCTCAAGACTTTGTAGCGCGATAAGTGGCAAGGTCGGCAATGCATTGTTCCCGTATCGCCCATAATTCATCCAGTGTGTATGTATGTTCAGGATTATCTGCCAACCATTGTCTTAAGAAGTTTTTATGGTGATTCACTTTGAAGGCAGTTATTTGATCAGGGGCAATGATTGTTTCTTCCAGCAGCTCTGCAAATATGTTGGAAGGTTTTGAGTGGGATGAAGTGAAATCATATCGTTCACCATTATATACAAGGTAGTTATGAGCTTCAGGCACATAGGGTAGGCCATGTTGTTGTAGGGTATTGCCCACACCTCGTGTATTATTATCATGCATGCGGTATATTCCCATAGCAAGGTCTATTCCCTGCACGCCGTTTTCATCTGCCAGTGCTTTTAGTATAGCATGCTTGGTGCCGCATGTGCCGCAGGCATCGCTTATAACAGTAGCAAGGTCATTTTTATTGCTGTTTCTTTTATACGGTAGTGCCTGTATAAATGCTATAGCATCGTGAAATGTGTGGATTCCTTTATTAATGAAAGCGTTGGATATACGTGCCGTATTTCCAATAGTAAAATCGGGTAATGAAGACATGCTTAAAGATACAGCCTATATATCTGTAAATACAAGTACCCGCGATGCACGCGGGTACTGCTCATTCTTCGTTCTGATTTTCTGTTTTGTTATTACTGAATTTTATTTGTTTACGCTGTTTGGGCACCTTGTTCTGCCATCATACGGTTCAGTTCTTCCATATCGCCATACATTACTTCCCATATATGGCCATCCAGGTCGCTATAGCTGCGGCTATACATCCAGCCATGGTCTTGTGGCTGATTGGCTATCGTACCGCCTGCTTCCAGCGCTTTGTCTACGTGTGCATTTACTGCATTGCGGCTGTCTTCAGATACACACAGTAATACTTCTGCTGTTTTGTGTGCATCTGCTATCTGTTTACTGGTAAATGTCTGGAAGAATTTTTCTACCAGCAGCATAGCGAAGATATTTTCGCCAATGATCATGCAGGTGGCATTTTCATCTGTAAACTGGGGGTTGAATTCGTATCCCAGTTTTGTGAAAAATTCTACAGATTTATTCAGGTCTTTCACCGGAAGGTTTACAAAAATTTGCTTTGCCATAGTGTTTGCTTTTTAGTTTCTATTGTTATTTGTTTATGCATACAAAAGTATAGCACCCACACCTTACAGACGGGGTGTTAGTTTGGCAAAAAGAAGGTGCTATTGCGACAATACATAAGGCTACTTCGCAAAGCGCTTGATGGCTATCTTTTTATGATCATGCACCATATAGAAAAGGTAGGTGCCGGGCAGAAGACTTGCTATATCTATGTCCTGCTGAATACTGGGCAAACAGC
>DASWWE010000220.1:0-20278 GCA_036406055.1 Flavipsychrobacter sp.
TGCCCGCCGTTCATCACATACTGATCTATTTTAAATTTCTCACGGTCATCAATAGGTGTTGTAGGCCTGTTGATGATGATGGCTTTGTAATACTTTGGTATATACATATTGGCCGTCAGGTCGAAAGTATCTACCTTGTACTGTGTGGCCAATGTGGTAAGCATATCGTAGGTATTGAAACCCAGTGTTTCGCCATGGCCTAATATATATGCTATCTCTGTTTGTTCAGGTTGGCTTAGCTGATTTATGGCATTGGCAAACTTATACTCCAGCAGGTTTTCAGAATTGGTCAGGTTTTCCAGCGGGTTGAAACCCATGTTATTTTCCAGCAGGCGCACCGGCATTTCTTTGCCTTTATACCTTACCATAGCATATGGAAAGATGATCTTCTCCGCATAGCCTTCTTCTTCGCTCTTAGTTTGCAGGTTCAGCGGCATAATGCCCTTTGCTGACATTTGCTGAAAGATAGGCCCTTTCTCTTCCTCGCTCTTTCCTTCAAACGGGTTGGTAAATTTATAAACCAGTTTATTGCCGGCTACATTACGTAAAGTTTGCAATCTTTCTCTGGTAGCAGTGGCCAGGCGCTGAAACCCTGCGGGAAAATCGCCCTTCAGGTACACTTCTATTACTGCCACATCATCCATATTGCGCAGCAGTTTTTTAGTAGGTGCCGATAAGGTGAAACGTTTTTCTTTAGTAAGGTCCAGCCCTGCATGAAAGCGGGCGGCCAGTATGTTAACACCTACTAATATGGCAGCCAATATCAACAGGCGTACTATTGCCTGGCTTCTTTGAGTCTTTCTTTTGTTAGATGAGGTCGTTGCCATGTCGTCGATCTAATGTATCTGGTCTTGTGTAGCGGTATCCCAGGTACGGCTTTGCAGCGATAAACGGGTAAGTGAAATAAACAGGATAATAACAGACAGGAAGTAGATAACATCGCGGCTATCTATCAGCCCCCTGCTAATGGAATCGTAATGGAACGACATGCCTACCATGCCCAGGTAGTAGTCTATGCCATTTACAAATGCAGGCACCTTGCTCAGCGATTCAAAACCGCTATACAGCAGGTAGCAGGCAAACAAGGATATCAGGAAGCCTACTATCTGGTTATTGGCCAGCGATGAGCAGAAGATGCCAATAGCTGTAAAACCTGATGCCAGCAGAAATAGGCCCGCATAAGAACCTATGATGCCGCCTGTATCTATACTGTTATCGGCTACAGAAAGGTTGCTGATGGTATATACATAAATGAGGGTAGGTAGCAATGCAAATACAACCAGTACCAATGCGGCAAAGTATTTGCCCAGTATCACATCGGTATCTCTCAGCGGTTTGGTTGCCAGCCATTCTATAGTACCGCCACGAAACTCATCGGCAAACGAGCGCATAGTAATGGCCGGTATCAGCAGTATCAGGAACCACGGCGCCAGTTCAAAAAAAACATCGAGCGTAGCATAGCTATCGCTGCGCAGGATGGTGGAGTCTGGCAATACCCATACAAACAAGCCACTGGCTACCAGGAAGACGATAATAGCTATATAGCCCACTATGGAACTGAAAAAAGAGCTAAGCTCTTTTATAAAAATACTGCGCATATATATGCCGTTATTAACAATTGAAGTGGGCAAATATAGCAAAATGACACGGGTTTATCCGTCATGCCATTGTGTTAAAAAACATATAGCACATTGCTAATTATATTGCTTCAGCAGGTATAGGTATGGGTCGAAGAAATGATGCACGAATATATTGGTGCTATCAGGAAACTTTTCATGATACCCTTTATCCGCTTTTAATATGATGGGGGTGCCTGCACGCATATAGTTGCTACTGCTATAAAATTCAGGTTTTCCCAGCTCCGTCATATGTCCTTTTATCATTTTATATGCCTGGTCGCCCAAATATTTTTTGTAGCGGCGCTGCAGGCGGGCTGCCGGGCGTCGCATACTGTTATATACCAGTTTCAGCACTATGTTTTTCGGAAAGGGTTGCTTTGCCAACATTTCACCGGCCCCTTTAAAGGGGTTCACATCATTATAATCATTTATGGTTTGCAGCGATAGGGGTGTTTCCGGCACCCAGTCTTCACTGTTCAGCACAGTGAAGCCCCAGCCATTGCGGGTAATATCTTCATAGTCGTATGCATAATACAGGTTGCCCGGCTTGGGTGCGGCACTGCAGTAGTTTTTAAATTGTATATCCCCGGGCAATTTGCCTTTTTGCTGCAGGTAGTGCAGGTAAGAGCGCAGCAGGTAGGCAATGGCGCCACCCTGGCTATGCCCCATGATTACAAAATCTTTGATACCGCTTTTATAGCAGGAATCTATCCTGGGCACTATTGTTACAGCTTGTGTTGCCATACCTATTAGCCAGCCTACATGTACTGCGGCTTTAGGATCTGTAGACAGCTTATAACGAAAGGTATCGCCAGCCGATAAATATAGTTTTCCCTTGGCCGGCACCATAGCGGCAAAGAAGTTTTCCAGCCAGCTCTCCGATTTCAGCGTGGTGCCCCGCAGGCTTATTACCGCACTTTTACCATTTTTATGCACCCACAGATCCCAACGGTTATCTAGCGCTGTCACTTCCGACCGGTAGGCCAGTATATGATGCAATGGTTTTAAGTCTTTCCTGGCATCAATAGCCGGTGTGCCAACTATCTGCGCACATACCCGTAGCATTTCATGATACTCTGCCTTATCGAAGCCGGGCTTTAATTGAGCATAAGCCTTGCTGCATATGGTTAAAAGTAGCAGTAGCATGAACAGTAATTTCCTCATAGCATGATGATTTATTAAAAGCCTTATGTAATACAAAATACCATCTTAATACATGTAGCACAAATTCACATTATTATTTCTATAATAATCCGTGCTGCTACGGATAATAATGTACTTGATATGGGGTATAGTTCCAGAGCAATCGCCCCTGTAGCTTTGCTTGTCAATATACACCCGGCATCACCCCCTTTGCGAAGCAGCGGGCCCTGCAAGTCGGGGCCCGTATGTTTTTAACATTTCTGCATTTTCTGTATATGGGGATTTTTAAAAACCAATAGGCTATTTTTGAGGCAAATCACACTTCCTGAAGCGCGTACGGAAATATTTCTATAATACGGATACACACCGGTTCGAAAAGCTGGAAATATCATGGCAGGTCAAAGCTTTGCGCATCCTCGGCTTTGTATCTGCGGCTCTGGTCACTTCCCTCATCATTGTCGCTATCGCCTTCCGCTTTGTCGATTCTCCTAAAGAAAAGGAGATACATACCGAAATGCGTATGCTGCGAGATCAGTACACTTTACTACAGGCTCGTATAGATGAAATGAACGAGGGCCTTGCCGAGCTGGAAACGCGCGATAACAGCATCTATCGCGGTGTGTTTGAATCGGCACCACTGCCCGATAGTGTACGCATCGGCAAGCAGTATTCTACCATTGCCCCCGAACAGTTTGCCTATACACCTTCCGACAAACTGATTGAAAACATAGAAAACGGGATAGCGGCTTTAAAGCATCGCATTGCTGTACAGAAACAATCGTACGACACGCTGGAGCAACTGGTAAAAGCCAAAAAGCAAATGCTGGCATCTATACCCGCGGTGCAGCCTGTTTCCAACAAAACGCTGGAACGTGTGGCATCCGGCTTCGGTTACCGCATCGACCCGATATATAAAACACCTAAAATGCATACCGGCATCGACTTCACTGCCGCTATGGGTACGCCCATTTATGCTACGGGCGATGGTGTAGTGAGCGAGGCCAATTTCGATAACAGTGGTTATGGCAACCATGTTATCGTCAATCATGGCTATGGCTATCAAACCCTGTATGGCCACATGGTGAAGATAAAAAGCCGCCGGGGCGAGCGGGTGAAACGCGGACAGGTAATAGGCTGGGTAGGCAGTTCGGGCAAAAGCACCGGCCCACACTGCCACTACGAGGTCATAAAGAACGGGCAGAAGATAGACCCCGTTCACTTCTTCTTCAACGACCTGACGGCTACCGACTACGAACGCATGGTGCGCATAGCCGCCGCCAACAACCAGTCGTTCGACTAATCCATTATTTCAGTGCGGTATTGATAGTGCCGCTGAACACGCGCTTTTTAGTACCTGCTTCATAAAAAGAGATAGGGCGCACTTCAAATCCCGCTTCGTCTTTCAGCGGTTCGCCTTCTACATAATCCAGCGTAGTAACAACCTTATCATCTTTGGTAATGATATAGGCCATGCCCTGCTTCAGCAGCCACGCCCCTACATGGCGCTGTATCACAGGCTCCATAATGCTGGCTTGGGCTTTACTGCCCTGCACAATGTTGATAGTGGCTTTAATCCCTATAGGCAGGTCCAGCAGTTCGGCATAGTGCTGCTGCTCTGCCGGCGGCAGTTGCATATAGGCTTCTTTAATGTCAGCCAGCATCAGGTATATAAAATAATTGCCCGATATGGCACGTATATCTTTTATGCCCTCATATTGCATTTTAGCTGTTTGCGCCCACGCTGCTGCAGACAACAGGCATAAAAGGCCACACATCAGGAATACCTTTTTCATATCAGGTGAATTTTGAAAGCAAAATACAGAATCCATCCCACTGCCCTACTATCTTTTTGGTAGCTGCATATCACCACGTTATCTTTGCCGTTCATTTTACTCCACGTTTACATGCGCACCAGTTTTGTCATTGCCGTCCTTGCTGTTTTCTTCCTTACTTCCTGCCGCGATTCGCGTATCCACGAAAAAACGGAATGGGGTAAGTATTTCCAGGAGCAAGGCATAGATAGTGCCTGCTTTATACTAAGGGATAATAATCACGAGGCTGTTTATTTCTACAATAAAGAGCGCTGCCTTACACGTTATTGTCCTGCCTCTACTTTTAAGGTATTTAATTCACTGGTGGCGCTGGAAACCGCTGTGGCTCCCGATGAGCAACTGGTGATAAAATGGGATAGCGTAGTACGCCCTATTACAGCATGGAACAAGACGATGAACATGCGCGAAGCTTTTAAAGTAAGTAATGTGCCTTACTACCAGGAGATAGCGCGCCGCATAGGCCCCGATTATATGCAGCACTACCTGGATACTGCTAACTATGGCAATAAACGTATGGGTGGCGCTATAGACCAGTTTTGGCTCAATGATACCCTGCAGATATCTGCTGATGAGCAGGTAGGTTTTTTAAAACGTCTTTATTTCTCCGAATTACCTTTTGCAGAACGCACGCAGCGCATTGTTAAAAGCATGATGCTGCAGGAAGAAACACCGCACTATAAACTATATTATAAAACAGGCTGGGCGCAGCTACCCGGCAAACAAGTGCTGTGGATAGTAGGCTTTATAGAAAAGCTGGAGCACGTAAAAGAACACGAGAAATCAATGAACAAAAGCGATATCCGCATGTACCCCTACTTCTTTGCTCAAAACTTTGAAGTGCCTGCTAATGATACAACCAAAGACTGGGCATCTATACGCGTCACTACCCTTAAATCTATACTGAAAGATTTCGGCGCTATGCCGAAGTAGACGATAAGATAATAAGTTAAAAAGTAAATAGGTCAATATGAAGATGGAACTTCATATTGACCTATTTATTTCATCATTAATCAATACTTATCACTTATTAACCTACTACCCTATTCCCCTATTTTGTAGCGGTATACAGCGTGGTAATGCCCAGTGTCAGCGGCCTTGCCTTCGCATCTTTAAAACCGCATCTTGTCAGCGTATCGCAAAATACTTTTCCTTCGGGGAAGGCCATTACACTCTGTGGCAGGTAGGTATATGCTGTGCTGTGTTTCGATACCATTTTACCAAGCGTAGGTAGTATATAGCGGAAGTAGAAAGCATACAGTTGCTTCACAGGGAAGCGTTGCGGTTTTGAAAACTCCAGTATAGCCAGCTTGCCACCGGGGCGCATTACGCGGCTCATTTCCTTCAACCCCTTTTCCAGGTTTTCAAAGTTGCGTACGCCATAAGCACAGGTCACGGCATCAAAACTGTTATCTGAAAATGGCATAGCCTCGCTATCCCCTGTTTGCAGGGTTATCATACCCTGCAGTTGCTTTTCCGCAATTTTGGTTCTGCCCACAGCCAGCATCTGCTCAGCTATATCTACACCGGTTATTTTATCAGGTTTCAATGCAGCAGCGGCAATAGCCAGGTCTCCCGTTCCGGTAGCCACGTCCAGTATGTTTTTAGGCTGCACTTTCTGTATCTCCCTTATGGCTTTTTTACGCCATCCCTTATCTATTCCCAGCGACAAAAAGTGGTTCAGGAAATCATATTTTCCGGCTATGTTGTTAAACATGTCGGCCACCTGCGCTTTCTTGCTTAAATTTGAGCCCGCATCCGGCACTACGTTAGCTGCCGGGTTCGTAATATTTTCTGACTGCATCGGATTGCAAAAGTACAGTAAGCTAAACGAATGGAAATACGCTCTGCCAAATATTTGATAAGTAGCCCCAAAGTAGAAGGCTGCCCTAAGCCCGACAAACCGGAATATGCCTTTATCGGCCGTTCCAACGTGGGCAAGTCTTCGCTCATCAATATGCTTACCAATCAAACCAAACTGGCCAAAACATCGGCCAGCCCGGGCAAAACACAGCTTATCAACCACTTTATTGTGAATGATGAGTGGTACCTGGTCGATTTGCCGGGCTATGGCTATGCCAAAGTATCGCAGTCGCAGCGTGCGCAGTGGGAAAAAATGATAGCCAATTACCTGCAGCAGCGCGAAAACTTAGTGACCGTATTCGTACTGATAGATAGCCGTCATGAGCCTCAAAAAATAGACCTGGCCTTCCTGCGCAAGCTGGGCGACTGGGGCGTACCTTTCAATATGGTATTTACCAAGGCCGATAAGAGCACTCAGCGAGAAGCGGCTAAACACGCCCGCCAGTTTATAGAAGAGATGAAAAAGGAATGGGAATTTATTCCGCGTAGCTTTATTAGCAGTGCCGTAAAGTTTACCGGACGCAAGGATATACTAGGCTACATTAGCGAGTTGAATGAGAGTTATGGTAAAGATGAAGCCGAGTAGTGCCTTGCCTTATTGTGTATAAGGCAGTATTTGCTCCAGGAAAGTACGATCGTTGCTCAGGCGGGGCACTTTATGCTGCCCTCCCAGTTTACCGCGGTCTTTCAGCCATCTATTAAAGCCATCTTTAGGCATCCGGTGTACGATAGGCATGCGCAGGGCTATGTCTTTGTGACGTTTGGCCTCGTAGTCCGAATTGACTTTTTGCAGTGCCTTGTCCATTTCCGCTACAAATACATCCAGGGGGCAAGGCAGGTGCTCAAATTCTATGATCCATTCATGCGCCCCGTTCGATTCCCCTGTCATATACACAGGTGCTGCCGTATAATCGTTTACCACAGCCCCGGTAATGCGGCTGGCCTCGGCCACGGCATGATCCGAATTATCTACTATTACTTCTTCACCAAAGGCATTGATAAAATGCTTTAGCCTGCCACTCACCTTTATACGGAAGGGCGTACGCGAGGTAAACTGGATGGTATCGCCTACCAGGTAACGCCACAGGCCGCAGTTGGTATTCAGCACCAGTGCATAGTTTTTACCCAACTCCACTTCTTTCAGCGATAGGGTGCGCGGGTTGTCGCTACCATATTCTTCCATTGGCATAAACTCGTAGTAGATACCATGGTTCAAAAAAAGCAGCATACCGTCAGCTTCTATATCATCCTGTGCTGCAAAAAAACCTTCCGATGCATTGTAGGTTTCCAGGTAATGCATATCGGGCGATGGTATGAAGGCCTCAAACTGCTTGCGGTACGGCTTAAAGCTCACACCGCCGTGTATATACAGCTCCAGGTCGGGCCATACGTCGGTTATATATTTAGCACCCGATATTTCCAGTATACGTTTTATCAGCACGATGGTCCACGTAGGCACACCGGCTATATAAGTTACGTTTTCCTGCATAGTAGCGCGGGCCATCTTTTCTATCTTTTCCTCCCATTCGTCCATCAGCGCTATAGACAGGTCGGGCGTGCGTATGATCTGTGCATACAGCGGCATATTTTGCAGCATTACTGCAGACAGGTCGCCAAAGAAAGAATCACCATTTAGCTGGTTTATCTGGTGGCTGCCGCCTATCGTCAGGCATTTACCCGACATCACTTTGGAATCCGGAAATTGCTTCAGATACATCGTCAGCACATCCTTGCCACCTTTATAGTGGTTATCATCCAGCGATTCCTTGCTGATGGGTATGAATTTGCTTTTGTCGCTGGTAGTACCGCTCGATTTGGCAAACCAGTTGATGGGTGATGGCCACAACAGGTTCTGCTCTCCTTCCAGTATGCGGTTGATATATGGCTTCAGGGTATCATAATCGTTGATGGGCACCTGCTGCTTGAAATCGGCTATGCTGTCTATCTTTTCAAACCCATATTTCTTTCCGTATTCTGTAAACTGTGCAGAGCCTATCAGGTGATTGAATACCTGCTGCTGGGTATCAATAGGATTGAGCATAAAATTCTCTATCGCGCTCAGGCGCAATTTCATGAATCCTTTTATGGCCGGGCTAATGATACTCATTTCTTATGTCTCTCCTGTATTGATGGTTCCTTACAACGATTTGGAATAATCCTTACGCTTCAGTTCAAAGTGCTGCCCAAGATACACTTTTCTTACTTGTTCGTCGGCAGCCAGTTCTTCCGCCACACCTGCTTTCAGTATTTTCCCTTCAAACAGCAGGTACGCACGGTCGGTTATCGATAGGGTTTCCTGCACATTGTGGTCGGTTATCAGGATGCCTATGTTTTTGAACTTGAGGCGGGCTACTATGGTTTGTATATCTTCTACCGCTATCGGGTCTATACCTGCAAACGGCTCGTCGAGTAATATAAACTTCGGGTCTACGGCCAGTGCGCGGGCTATCTCTGTACGCCTGCGTTCGCCACCGCTCAATACATCGCCGGGGCTTTTACGCACATGCGTGAGCCTGAATTCTTCCAACAGCGATTCCAGCTTATCTTTCTGCTCTCCTTTTGTCAGCCGGGTCATTTCCAGTACGGCAGCTATATTATCTTCTACCGATAGTTTGCGGAAAACAGAGGCTTCCTGCGGCAGGTAGCCTATACCCATCTGCGCCCGTTTATACATGGGCAGCTTGGTAATGTTCAGGTCGTTGAGAAATACCTCCCCTTCGTCGGGCTTTACCAGCCCCACCACCATGTAAAAAGATGTTGTTTTACCGGCACCATTAGGCCCCAGCAAGCCTACAATCTCTCCCTGGTTCACCTCGAAAGACACATGGTTCACCACCGTACGGTTACGATATTTCTTTATCAGCCCCCTGGTGGTTATTTTCAACGATTGACTCAAAACCCGGTTATTTCCTGCAAAAATAACAAACTGCCGTGTAACGCGGGCATACAACTGCCTGTTATATAACAGTACACATACAGATAAGTACGAAAAAAGATATTAGAATAACTATTTTTGCGCTGTTTTATTATGAAAGTCACAGAATACCTGGCCAATTCGAATGGCCCGATAATATCGCTGGAGATATTACCGCCGACCAAGGGACAAAGTATTGATTCTATATACGCGCACCTCGACCCGTTGATGGAGTTCAAGCCATCATTCGTAAATGTTACGTACCACCGCGCAGAGCAAGTATATAAGAAACGTGCTGATGGAAATTTTGAACGTGTAGAGATACGCAAGCGCCCCGGTACGGTAGGTATTTGTGCCGCTATCATGAATAAGTATAAGGTAGAGGCCATCCCCCACCTGATATGCGGTGGCTTTAGCAAAGAGGAAACGGAGAATGCACTGATAGACCTGCACTTCCTGGGTGTAAAAAATGTGCTGGCGCTTCGTGGCGATGCTGCGGCCAATGAAAAATTCTTTACGGCCCATCCCAATGGCCACCGCTATGCCGAAGACCTGGTAAAACAGGTAATAGGCCTCAATAATGGCAACTACCTGGAAGAAGATATTATGGAAGGTGTAAAGACCGACTTCTGCATAGGGGTGGCAGGCTATCCTGAAAAACATTTTGAAGCGCCCAACCTGGATACCGATATCTACTACCTGAAAAGAAAAGTGGAACTGGGTGCCGGCTATATCGTCAGCCAGATGTTCTTCAACAATGCACACTATTACAATTATATCAACCGCTGCCGTGAAAATGGCATCAACGTACCTATCATCCCGGGCTTGAAGCCGCTTACATCTAAGCGTCAGCTTACCATGATACCCAGCATCTTCAACGTAGAGGTGCCGGTAGACTTGTATACAGAGATGATGAAAGCTAAAGATGCTGCCGCCTGCGATAGAGTAGGTGAAGAATGGTTATACGAGCAATGCAAAGACCTGCTGAAAAACAATGCACCTGTGCTGCACTTCTACACATTGGGCAAACCACAAGTAGTCTACAATGTTTTGAAACGTTTATTCTGATAATAAAACTTCCGAAATACTACGATGGCGCACTTTATGTGCGCCATCGTTTTTATTATTTGTAATCTTTTTAAAAAGCCTTTTACCTGCTTACCACTATTTTTTGCCGGTATCTTTTGCCCGCTGCGGTTTGCAGTTGCAGCAGGTAATTGCCCGGCACCAGCGCTGCTGTCGTTACCAGTGCGTTGCTTTCTGATGCAGTAGTACTATATACCTCCCTGCCCGTAATATCAGTGATGGTGATGACAGTGCCTTTGCCTGCACCTTCTATTACCAGTTTATCGCTCGCAGGGTTCGGGTAGATGCGGATGCCGCTGGCTGCATCTACATTACCTATCCCCGTCGCTATTTTCACCCGCTTACAAGCCACTGCCGTTTTAGGTTGCGGGCACAGGTAGCTGCTCGTTGCTTCTATACATACACTATCGCCATTGTTCAGTGCTGCACTGCCCCATTTATTACTCGTGGCGCCCTGCACATTTACATTATTCAGCTTCCATTGGTATTTCGGAGCGCTTCCCGCATCTGTGGCGGTAGCCACAAAATCTACCTGCAGCCCCGGCCAGGCATTATCATCGGTTGCCGTCATGCTTACAGCAGGGGCCAGGTAGGGCAGCACTGTTACGGGTATCGCATTACTGTTTACTACCGTAGCACAGGCGGCGCCGGCACCCGGTGTCAGCACAACCTTTACCTCATCTCCCGTGGCAATGGACGTGGTAGTGTAGCGGGTACCTGTAGCCCCGCTTATCGGATTGTTGTTCAGCATCCACTGGTATTGGGGTGCTGCACCGGGGTTGGTAGGTACGGCTACAAAGGTTACGGATGTCCCCGTACAGATACTATCATTAGGGCTGGGATAAATGGCTACCGTAGGGCCGGACACCACCGTAACAGGTACATCTATTTTGGTGCTGCAGCTACCCAGCGTGGCAGTAACGGTATACGTACCGCCTGCGCTTACAGGTACACTTACCAGTGTCGTATCCTGCACGGCTGCGGTAAAGCCACCGGGGCCACTCCAACTCCATACCGTTGCCGGTGTATTGCCGGTGGCATTCAGTTCTATATTACCATTGGCACACACCGGGCTGTTGCTGGTGGCCGATGTCAGTTCAGGTGTCTGGCTTACGGTTACGTTTACCGTATCCCTGCCGGTGCAGCCTAAGGCAGTAGTTCCTGTTACTATATAGTCGCCGCTACGGTTCAGGTCCACATTTGCAATGGATGGGCTGGCCACGCTCGCATTGAATGACAGAGGTCCTGTCCATGCCCAGTTAACACCCGTAAGGCTGCTTGCCGCAGATAAATTCAGCGTGTTACCCGTACACAACACATTATTGCCCCCTGCCGTTACAGATGGTTTGGGGCCCATAGTAATGTTTTGCTGCTGGTAGGCCGTATCTATCGGCGCGCTGGAAGATATCCGCACACGATAACCCGTACCCGGCGTGATGGTAGAAGGTACCGGCCAGGTAATAGTGCTGCCCGTTTGCGCAGTAATGGTACCCAATAAGGTAGGCGATGCAAAACTGCCCGATGCATTGGATAAATGTACCGTAAACACATTGCCACTGCGTAGCGGGTAAGATGTACCGAAATGCACCTTGAGGCTATCTCCCACACATGCCAGGGTCGATGGCAGCGGTTCGCGTATATATATCATCGTATCTTCTGAAAACTGCGCCAGGATAGCATCATTTGAACCATTTAGTGTGGTTTGGTGCGCCCCGGCGGTAGCCAGCCCAGTATAATTAGTAATATTGGTATAGTATATCTTATCGTTGCCTGTGGCTATAGAAGGATAGGCACCTGGCGTATAGTAAGTGCCATATACCCGGCGGCTGCCGTCTGCTGTCAGGCCGGCCCAGTAAGTAGATGTTGAGTGAAGGCTCGTGGTCAGATAACCATCTGCGGATGCCACCCCATTGGTGCCATTTTGTGTAAAGCCGGCGAAATAAATATTCCCTTTATTGTTCACCGCCATATCTTCTATCGTTTCCTGGCCATTTCCGCCATAATAGCTGCCCCAAAGGCGGCTGCCTCCTGGGGTAAATTTGGCTATGATACCATCTGCGCTGCCCATCATGGCGGTTTGATAAGCGCCCGTAGTGGCCAGCCCTGTACGGGATATGCCTGCAGTACCGCCGGCATACAGGTTACCCACTGCATCGCAGGCCAGTGCCCTGATGTCTACACCTGCTTCATAATAAGTGCCCCACTGGCGCGTGCCGCTGCTGTTCAGCTTCACAATAAACCCATTTTGCGCCGCGGTTACAATAGACGTTTGAAAAGCGCCTATAGTAGCTATACCCGTTGTTTCCCAGGTATGCCCCCCCACATATAGGTTGCCTGCCCGGTCTGTCCCTATCGCATTAATGATCGTGGACCCGGTGGAAGTATTATATGTAGTGTTGACCCACGATAATGCACCACCGGCACTGAATTTAAATAAATCTCTGCCGCCGGTGCATCCATACACATTGTCTGCGGTATCGCTGGCCATGAAGGCAATGCCATCATAATAGGTGGCCCATTGGCGTACCCCAGCGCTGTTCAGCTTCAATAGTACACTACTGCTAACACCGGGCATCGTAGTCAAATAGGCGCCGGTGGTAGCCAGGCCGCTGGCGGTGGTCGTACCTACTGCCACATAAATATTATCGTATCCGCTGATAGCCAGGGTACCCGCACCATCATTGCCGCTGCCGCCATAGTAAGTGGCCCATTGGCGTACGCCCGCACTGTTGAATTTGGCAATAAAAGCGTCTATGCCACCACCAATAGTAGCCTGGTGGCTGCCAGTGGTCGCAATGTTGGAAGTACTGGAGGTTTGCCCTGCAATATATACATATCCGCCGGCATCTGTACGTACTGCGCGCGAATCTGTACCTCCACTACTACCCCCATAGTAGGTGGCCCATGTCAGCGCCGGGTCTATCACTAATGTGTGCCCTTCTGTAGCCGCCACATCAAAGGTCAGCACCTTATCGCGCAGTACAAAGGCACTGCTTACCGCTGCTCCGCCCCGGTAATAACTATAGGGTGCTGCTTCGGTAATGCTACCCATCGGGGTGGTGGCTACAATGCCGCCATCCGCAAGCTTTAGAGAGGTAGCCCCCTCGTAGCGCAGGCGTATGTCGGCAGGGTGCCCCCCCGGCCGCACTACAAAGTCATATTTCATTTGCGCCTCCCCTTGCGTGGTATACAGCACCCAGTCTATATTGGGGTACACATCGTGGTAGGTTATTTTCCGGTAGCTCTGTGCCGTAATACCGTTGGGGCACTGCGGCAGGTAATAATGTTCGGCATCCGGCAGCAGCCCTTCGGTGGTAACGGCGGCTTGCCTGTTTGCCCCTTCCAGCACCACATCCATACGGTAGGTAGTGTGTTGTCCCTTAGTTGCCGGCGCAGCCCATTGGTAGTGCAGCTGGCCACTACCTGCATATATGGTAAGGCCGCCGGCCGCGGTTAGCTTATAGTCTATATCCCGGCGCACGGCGCCATGCTGGTCGGTCACCTGCCCCTTATTTTCGGTAAAGCCGTTGCCGGCAGCCATTTCTTTTGTATCGATAGCTTTAACCCCCATGGGCAATAGTGCCAGGCATAGTGCGGTGTTTATAAGTAATTTCATGTTCGGGTAAGTTTATTCTAAGATAACAAAATAGGTTAATATGCGGTAACAATCGTCATAAGTTTATGTTCATTCACCTATAGGATATCGATGCCTGCTATCCCAGATATTTTTTTCTGGCTGCTCATTCTTTACATCTAACGGATTTAAATAATCAACAAAATTGAGTATATTTGATATTGTAAACCAGTCGTATGTAGGGGACATGAGGAACAATGAAAAATTAAAAAAAAGCTATGTTTTTGCAACAAAACACAACAAACGCTTTAGAGACGAATAAAAATGTTCCATTGCAAACCGGAACAAAGTGGAACAAGATATTCCCTGCCAAAATCAGGAAACAAACGGAAACAAAAATCTGCGCCCATAAAACCCGGAAACAAACGGAAACAATTTTACTTTTACCCTGCTATGCAAACGTTCAAAACATCTAAAGCGCGCGAAAACATCCTGGCCCGCATCCGTAAAGGGCTGGCGGCCGAAAAACTGCCCATGCCTTTCCCCGAAGCGGAAAAGGACAATACGCCTTTATACGCTGCCGATGAAACCATATCCCCCGAAGAAACATTTGCGGAACAATTTATAAACCTCGGCGGGCGCTTCATCTTTTGCGATAACGAGCAGCAGGCACTTGAGGCCATCACCAACCTCTACGATAGCCGTGGCTGGCAGCAGCTTTTTTGCGCCGAAGAGCGCTTGCTGCGGCTCTTCATTAATAATAAAATAAACATCGCCACACCTGTAGATATCCATAACGACAAAGCAGATGCCTGTATTACCGGTTGCGAATGTATTGTGGCACGTACGGGCTCTGTATTGCTGAGCAGCCGCCAGCATATGGGCCGCACTGCATCGGTCTTTTACCCCGTACACATCGTAGTGGCTTATGCCGGCCAGGTGGTAGATGATATACAGCAGGCACTTAAGTTAATGCAGGATAAATATGGCAGCCAGTTGCCCTCTATGATCAACCTGAACACAGGCCCCAGCCGCACGGCCGATATTGAAAAAACGCTGGTAGTGGGTGTGCATGGCCCCGGTGAGGTGTTTTGCATCCTGGTAAATGCATAAAAAAAGAACAGGATCTAGGAAGAGGGTGTAGTTGCTTTCCAAAATCCTGTTCTTACAGTAATTTGTTTATAGAGCGTAATCGGGTAAAATCAATTAAGGGCACATAAGGGCTGGCGTTTTGCGCGATAATTGATAGATGGTAAATAAGTAAAATGATAAAGGTTGATAGTAAGTAGTTCTTTAACCAGTTTCAAAGTAATTACATCTTTATGAAATGAATGATACCTATTAAACCAAAAGGCACTTTCGTCCACCGAAAGTGCCTTTTCATCCGACGAACGGAATTTTACTTTTTCAAACCCGCCGTCCGGCTGATCCGGCTGAATTCAACCATAAATTCGTTCTTAATTGTTTTAGATACAGGGATTTGCATATTATCATCCATCACAAGCGTGCCGGATGTTTCATATCTCTTTATATGATATAAATTTACTATGTACGACCTATGCACCTGGAAAAAGGTTTCCGGATCGATGATCTTCTTAAATTCCCCCACATTATAAGAACTTATAATGCTGTAACTATTGGTAACCACCTTGGTATATTTGTTCACGCTCTCAAAGTAGAGGATATCATCAGCGTTCAGGTAATCAATACCCTTAGTATTGGGAATACCTATTTTAAGAATGTCCTTACTTTGCCCGTTTCCATTTACCTCCGCTACCTTAGGCGCCTTATTACCAATATTCTCTATGGCTTTATTAATAGCAAAGCTCAGTTCATAGTCATCTATGGGTTTCAAAACATAGCCCGCTGCCGAAAATTTGATGGCCTGTAGTGCAAACTCGCTATGAGCCGTAATAAATATCACCTGGAAGTTAATGGCCGGAAATAGCTTCAAAAAATCGATGCCCGTCTTTTCAGGCATGGATACATCTAAGAAAAGGATATCGAAACCACCGGCACGTACACATTCCAGCCCGCTGCCCCAGTCTGTAAAAGTACCTGCTACTTGTATATTAGGGAAAAGTACTTTAAGCCTGGATACTAATAATTCTATTGCTTTGGGTTCATCATCTATAATAACACATTTGTAATCAGACATCGTACTTCAGGTTTTTAATGGTTAATCGTGCTATAGTACCCGTGTAAGGCTTTTGTTTGTCAATATACTCAAGAAATATATTCATATGTTCATATTCTTGAAAAATATCTATCAAACGTTCGGTTAACCTTGTTCCATAGGATTGTCGCTGTGCATCATTTGCACTTTTTATTTCTGCTGCACGCTGCCGTCCAACACCATTGTCTTCTATTTCACATATCAATTCCCCGCTGGAACTTCCCTGAAGAAAGCGGATTGTCAGCATGCCTTTATCATCCTTTTTATGAAATAGCCCATGGTTAATAGCGTTTTCAACAATGGGCTGCAGTAGTAATGATGGGATCTTGATGTTATCTGCTGCTATTTTATTCTCTACTTCTATAGCGTAATCAAACTTGTTCTCAAAGCGTGTTTGCTGTAGCTCAATGTAGTTTTTAAGCATACTTATTTCATCTGTCAGTGTAACGTATCGTTCATGCGATGATTTAAGATAGGACCGCAATAATTTAGAGAACTTACTTACGTGCTTGTATGCCTCATCAATATCTTTACGGTTAATAAAAAATAACGCTGAGCTTAAGGAATTGAAAATAAAGTGTGGATTGATTTGCGAATGAACGGCCCGCAGTTCCAGGTCCAGCAAACGGGTTTTCTTTTCATTCGCACGGTTTACGTAATAACGGGTTACAATTACAATCAATAATACCACACCGGTAGCTAGTAATATACCTGCTATCCAGAATATACGTTTCCATGTTTTAGTTTGCCACCAAAGAGGTGTTTTATACAAATACAACGTGTAGGTATTACTGCGCCAGTTATCATCAGTAACATAACATATCAACTTATAGTACTGTTCCGGTTTTAGTTCAGGTAAAATAATATCTTCTGATGCACTTCGTTTCCAGCCTCCAAAACCTGATATTCTGTAATTAAAATACGGCGTACCTTTCCCATAATAGTTAATACAGTCGAAGCTTATAGATTTCCCTGCATTTGGAAGAAGAACAGTATCCTTATTAACTAAGGTATGCTTATAAGGTGCGACAATCAGCATCTTCAACCATTGAATATTATCTGCGCTTATTGTTGAGTTTGTGTTTAAAAGCGTTGTTATATTGTAATCATAAATACCGTTGTCTGTTTGTACATATATTGTGCCGTCTGCATCTGTTACTAAGTTATATACACGTTCATAGAATTCACCAACATGGGGTATAATGCGAAAATTCGCAATGCCCTTATGACCTAAGATATTGGCATAGGCCAAACCGAAACTTCCCGCAATTAAAAGATAATCGCCGTGAACAGCCAATTTCATGTTGACGGTATTTACATTTACATACTTTTTTGAAAAGTTTCTATTTCCTGTATTGTATATAACAATACATTCCGGTGTAACTATATACAAATTGCTATAAGCATCCATGGTCATATCTATGATGCTGCTTATACCTAGCCTATTTAATACCTTTTTGCTGAGGGGACTATACTTGTCTGTTATAGGATTAAGAATACCTATTCCAGATGAGTTGTAATACCAAAATATATTGTTATGCGTATCATAAACTGAATTATTCAACCTGTCGAGTGTTATTAAATCTTCAAAAATTGCAGTATCGGTATTAGTAAGAGCATATAATAATGAACGCGAAAAAAACAACTTGTTTTTATAGATATTCATATGCATAACATTAGCAAAATGCTTCTGCTTAAGAGAATCTATCAGGCTACCAGTTTTATCAGAAAATACTTTAATATTATTCTTACCAACACCAATTATTTTTTTATGATCGTGAATTTTTTGACCCTTTCTTGTAAGAGGATTGTATAGAAGCACATCATTATCAGTACAGATATATACGCTGCCATTACCAGCATCATATACTTGCCATACATGGCTACCACCAATGTTATGATAAGAGACATTTTTACCGGAGCTAACGAGTGCCAGTTTCTTTGCGCGTTCTTCCCACCACCATATATCGCCCTTTGCAGTTTTACCTACGAACTGCCAATTAAGAGGATGATCTAAAGTCGTTGTAAATTTCAGTGGCAAAACGTGGTTTGCTTTAAGAAATGCGCCAGCGCCATTACTTGCAAACCAACTATTGCCAATATTATCATTTAGCTGAAATGCTATTTGTATATGGTCAGGTACAATATCGCTTTTATTGTTTTTTGATAAGAGGTCAGCATTATCATCAATAAAATAAATAGCCTTATCTGTGTATATAGAAATTTTCTGGGGCTCAACATTTATTGTATAAATCACCTCATCGCTATCTCCACCATACTGTGTAAGCGATACTGTATTAAAATTGCAGCTGGAGAGATCGTATACATAAAACAGATTGGTAGTTTTAAAGAAAAAGAAAACCTTATCACCTTTTCTGTAAGCCTTGCGCCACGCTCCTACCAATTTAGGGCTTTCAAAAGTGCAGATAGCTTTCTGCACAATTTTGTCACCACGCCATAACAAACGTTTCAGGTTATATCCTTTAGAAGATATAAACTGATGTCTGCTATTCATGAATATTTCGCCCTCAATGGGTATGCTTGTAATTTTATCATCCGGCGATATGGCATATATCATTGCATCACTTCCTACCTTGACCCAAAACAACACTGTATTACCTATTTCATAAAAGTCGCCCACCACCGACTGGCGATGAAAATCGTAGTCGATCCGTTTATACTTGTCATTTTTAATATAACCTAAACCAGATGCATAGCTATTCAACCATATGCGTCCTTGATTATCTTCCTTTAGCATCCATACATCATTGGCAGGGAGCCCGTCATTTGTATTAAAAATTCTAAAACTATAGCCATTGTATTTCACCACACCATTATCGGTAGCCATCCATATATATCCGTACTTATCTTGTATAAAACTATATACATTGTTAGTAGGCAAGCCATTCTTTGAGGTATAATTTATAACACCTCCAGAATCAATTGCATAAGCGCGCAATGAGGTGTAAATAATACAAAGTAGAATATGCTGCAGCTTATACATGCATCAAGGTTTGATTGTTGAAGCGCTTATATGTTATGCTTCGTATTTGAGATTACGAATGGTAAGCTTGGCTATTGTACCCGTATGGGGCTTTTCTTTATCAATGTATTCCAGGTATATATGCATGCTTTCATACTCTTTAAATATTTCTATAAGTTGCTGTGTAAGTTTGGTTCCGTAGGAATCATACTTCGCAACACTTTCTTTTTTGATCTCAGATGCCCGTATACGCCCTACACCATCATCTTCAATAATGCATATCAATTCTGTACTTGATGCGCCTTGCAGAAATTGTACTTTCAAAAAGCCTTTATCCTGCTTATGAAAAAGACCATGTATGATGGCATTTTCTATTAAGGGCTGTATCAATAGTGAGGGTATGCGCACATTATCAGCGGGGATTTTATTCTCTACTTTTATAACGTAATCAAACTTCTCTTCAAATCTTGTTTGCTGCAATTCAATGTATGTACGCAACATACTTATTTCTTCAGATAAGGTTACATAGCGTTCTTGCGAAGATTTGAGGTATGAACGTAAAAGTCTTGAAAACTTACTTACATGCAAATAAGCTTCTTCAAATCTCTTTTTATTAATAAAAAATAAAGCCGCACTTAGGGCGTTGAATATAAAGTGTGGGTTTATCTGCGAATAAATGGCACGTAATTCAAGATCCAGCAGTTTGCCTTTCTTTTCATTAGCACTACTTACATAGTGGCGTGTAAGCAAGATAGTAAGTGCCAGCAATGAAACAATCAAAGCAATACCCCCTACCCAAAACACAATTTTCCATGTAGTTGTTTGCCACCAATAAGGGGTTTTGTAAATATAAAACCTATATAACCGGGTTTTCCATAAATCATCTACCGCAAAGCATTTCACTTCGTAATACTTACCTGATTTCAGTTCTTTCCACGATATAATGCCGGATGGTGCTTCCTGCCAAATACTTTCGTTTTTTATCTTATAGTAATAACGCCTATCGCCTTTACCAAAAAAGTTAATAATATCGACACCAAACTCTGTAACGTCTGCATTGAATTGCAGTGTGTCTCCATAATGTATTTTAC
>DASWWE010000221.1:0-3294 GCA_036406055.1 Flavipsychrobacter sp.
ATCTCCAGTTTCTTGGTTAGAATTTCATAGGCACTTTCGCGTTCTACGGGTTGGTTGTATTTACCTGCGAGTTGAGATTTGTTTACCAGTGCATCTATTTCCTGCGCCGTCAATATATCCATCCTCGACTTTGGCGGGCACATCATGGTAGCTACCAACGGGGTAGGTATACCTTTTTCATCCAGCAATGTTACCAGTGCTTCGCCAATCCCTAGTTGGGTGATGATGTCTTCTGTTTTATAGAAGTCGCTATCCGGATAGTTGGCAGCAGTTAGTTTGATGTCCTTTCTATCATTGGCAGTAAATGCACGAAGTGCGTGTTGAATCTTTAAGCCTAATTGCCCCAATACCGCAGGCGCTACATCCATCGGGTTCTGTGTAATAAAGAAAATGCCCACACCTTTAGAACGTATCAGTTTGATGACAGTTTCCAGTTGGTTTATGAGTACTTCATTCGCATCAGAGAATATCAGATGCGCCTCATCTATAAACATCACCAGCTTTGGCTGGTCAAGGTCACCAGCCTCAGGTAGGGTTGCATACAACTCTGATAACAATTGCAGCATGAAAGTAGAGAACAGTTTAGGCCGGTCTTGCAAGTCGGTAACGCGCACAATGTTGATGATACCACGGCCATCATCAGCAATACGCATCAGGTCATCCACTTCAAATGATTTTTCGCCGAAGAATTGGTCGGCGCCCTGCTGTTGCAGTTCTATCACTTTGCGCATAATAGTACCTACAGATGCTGCAGAGATGTTGCCATAAGCATCGCTCAGTTCCTTCTTGCCCTCGTTGGCCGCCCATTGCAGTGTTTTTTGCAAGTCTTTCAGGTCTAGCAGCGGCAACTGGTGGTCATCACAATATTTGAACAGCATGGAAAGGATGCTTTCCTGCGTAGGGTTCAGTCCTAATATTTTGGATAGTAGCACAGGCCCAAACTCCGTAACTGTAGCACGTAGTCGCACTCCCGGGTCATTACTCAGCGATAACAATTCTACAGGGTAGCCCGCCGGCGTATAAGTGATGCCCATATGCCGGGCACGTTCATTTATTTTGTCGTTGGCTACACCCTGTACAGCTATACCGCTCAGGTCACCTTTTATGTCCATCATCAGCACGGGCACACTGGCATCACTCAGCGCCTCAGCTAATACCTGCAGGGTCTTGGTTTTTCCCGTACCAGTAGCGCCGCTTATCAGCCCATGGCGGTTCAGTGTTTTTAATGGGGCAGTAACTGTAGCTTCTGTCACCAATGCACCATCCAGTATACCTTTACCCAGCATAAAGGAAGCGCCTTTAAATGTATAGCCCTTATTTATCGTTTCAATGAATTGTTCTTTCGTTGCCATAGAGGTGAAAAATAAAAGTCCTGCAAATAATACAGGACTAATTTAAAAACGTTTTTGCTATTCGCGGTTCTAGTTAAAAGAAATAACCTTGCTTTTCCAGTATTTGTGCGCTCAGCCTGCGGCGTGCATCTTTAGTATTAAAGCTCACCGTTTTGGTATAGCGTTTCAGGCCCATCAACATCATGCGTTGTTCGTCACCATCGGCAAACGCATTGATGGCATTTTTACCTGCATGGTTGATGCGGTCTGCTGCATCGGCTATCAGTGTTTGGGTAGCATCTATGGCTAGTGCAGTATGCTCATTATTGTTCTGCTGCATCTTCATAGTGCGTAGCAATGCACTTTCTGCCATAAAGGTTTCATTCACCATATCTGCCAGGTACATCAGTATTTCCTGCTCACCTTCTATCTTCATCATCAGCTTTTGCACGGCAGCACCGGCACACATCAGTATTGCTTTTTTGAAATTGGCTATCGCTTTCAGCTCTGCTGCAAATGGTGCATCATCTTCACCAAAATCAGGTATGCTTGTCAGTTCCTTCTGTATAGCCATAGCGGGACCCAGCAGGTTGATGCGGCCTTTCATGGCGCGCTTCAGGTACATATCCAGCGTCAGCAGCCTGTTTATCTCGTTCGTCCCTTCAAATATGCGGTTGATGCGGCTGTCCCTGTAGGCGCGTGAAATATTATATTCATCAGAAAAGCCATTACCACCATGTATCTGCACGCCCTCGTCCACCACATAGTCAAGCGTTTCAGAGCCTATCACTTTCAGTATGGCACATTCTATAGCATATTCCTCGGCAGCTCCCAGCAGCGTTTCATCTTCGCTTTTGCCGGCTTCTGCCAGTTCATGTTCTTTATCGGCTATCCAGCGTGCAGAACGGTACAGTGCGCTCTCTGTAGCATATATTTTTATGGCCATCTCTGCCATTTTATGCTGTATGGCGCCAAACTGTGCTATAGGTGTTTTAAACTGTTCGCGGGTAGCAGCATAGGCTACGCTGATGTTCATAGCGCGTTTAGCGCCGCCCAGTGCAGCAGCACATAGTTTCAGTCTGCCTATGTTCAGTATGTTGAACGCAATGATATGGCCACGGCCTATCTCGCCCAGCAGGTTCTCTACCGGCACTTTGCAGTTCTCAAAAAACAACTGGCGTGTGCTGGAACCTTTGATACCCATCTTGTGTTCTTCCTCACCAAAGCTCAATCCCTCTGTACCACGTTCTACGATAAATGCGCTGAACTTATCGCCATCTATTTTAGCAAATACAGTAAACACATCTGCAAAGCCGGCATTCGTTATCCATATCTTTTGCCCGTTGATGATGTAGTGCTTGCCATCTTCGCTCAATACCGCGGTAGTGCGTGCGCCCAAAGCATCAGATCCTGAATTGGGTTCTGTAAGGGCGTAGGCTCCTTTCATTTCGCCTGTTGCCAGTTTTGTCACATATTTTTGTTTTTGTTCTTCTGTGCCAAAGTACAGGATAGGTAAGGTGCCGATACCTGTATGTGCCGCCATGGCTACGGCAAAGGAGTGCCCGCCGCCAAGGGCTTCATTTATAAGCGTGGCAGTCACAAAGTCTTCGCCAAGGCCATTATATTTTTCGGGCAGTGCAGCGCCCAGCAGGCCCAGCTCACCTGCTTTATCCAGCAGTTGCGGCATCAGGCCTTCTTTCTGCTTATCTATATCCAGTATATGTGGTAGTACTTCTTTGTCCAGAAACTCGTTGCAGGTTTGTTCTATCAGTCTTTGTTCTTCGTTGAAATCTTCCGGCGTAAAAGTATCGGCAGGGTTGGAAGGCTGAACCAGGAATCCACCGCCTATCAATGCGGATGTTGTATTTGCTTCCATAAGCTAAAATTGTTTCTATAAATCTAACAAAAATTGTGCGTCAGCGTTGTTAATTTTTTGTTGATGAATGGTGCTGCGAATGATTAT
>DASWWE010000222.1:0-29754 GCA_036406055.1 Flavipsychrobacter sp.
ATATCCCTAATTACCAATTCAATGGTATTCAAAATAGCACTTTTACCGAAGCGACCTATAACACAAGCACTGAATGCATGGAATGGATTACAGGGGTAAATTTATGGACAGACGGATTCAAAGAGAAAATTGTTACTAACATTCCGTTACGAGACTATATGCAGAACACGGTAGGTGTATTCGTCCAAAATACTTTTCAAGTAATTCCAACGTTTGTTATTGAAAGCGGTGTACGTGGTGATTATGTGTTTGACTATGGCTTTGCTTTTCTTCCCCGTATTTCGCTGCTATATAAACCTACATCTAAGTTAAGTACCCGACTAGGTGGAGGGATGGGCTATAAAGCTCCCACTATGTTTACCGAAGAAAGCGAACGCATACAGTACCGTAATGTGTTAGCCATCACACCCGATAGCAATATCCTTGAAAAAAGCTATGGTGCAAGCTGGGATATCAACTATCGTACAAGTTTTGCAGATGATAACGTAACATTTAGTATTAATCACTTGTTCTATTATACTCGGTTGAATAATCCCTTAATACTTATGCCAACAAGTGGCGGACTATACTACTTTAAGAATATTAGTGGTCACATGGATAGTAAAGGAACTGAAACAAACATAAAACTTGGTTATCGAGATTTCAAATTATTCCTCGGCTATACCTTTACGAATGCATATATACATCAGGCGGGTATAAGAATAGAAAATCCACTCACACCGAAGCACAGAATAAACTCTGTATTATTCTATGAGGTGGAGGACAAATGGAAAATTGGATTGGAAGCGTACTACTTTGCTAAGCAAAAACTAAGTGATGGAACAGTAGGGCAAGATTACTGGATTATGGGATTTATGGCAGAAAAGTTATGGGAACGGTTCTCTCTATATGTGAACTTTGAAAACTTCCTAGACGCTCGGCAGACACGATTTGACACGATTTATACAGGCTCGCTTAACAATCCGCAGTTTCGCGATATATATGCACCGTTAGACGGTTTTATTGTGAACGGTGGTATAAAATTGCGACTATGATAAGCATTGAAAATTAAGGGAAGAATATTAGAGTTGTGTTGTACCAAAACACATTTATCCAAAATATTAATTTATGAAAAAAGAGACCTTTAGAATTGTCAAAATGGATTGCCCATCTGAGGAACAACTTATCAGAATGAAGCTCGAACCCTACGCCGAGGTAAAAAAGCTGGAATTTGATATTCCTAACAGAATGCTTGTTATCTATCATGATGGACAGACCGATAATATTGTACAGGCAATTTCAGGGCTTAATCTTGGTTCTTCATTAGAAAAATCAGAAATCACAAACGAAACCATTAGTAAATCTGATGATGAGATAAGTGACAAAAAGTTATTGTGGATTGTATTTGCTATTAACGTAGGTTTTTTTGTCATTGAGATCATCACTGGTTTCATAGCAGATTCAATGGGTCTCGTAGCAGATTCCTTAGACATGTTGGCTGACGCTATTGTCTATGGTATGAGTCTTATGGTAGTTGGAAGCACCATTGCCAAGAAAAAGAGGATTGCCAAATTGAGTGGATTCTTTCAATTAGCTTTAGCGGTCTTTGGGCTTTTTGAAGTCGTCCGTAGGTTCTTAGGATTGGAGGGAGCGCCTGACTTTTTAACGATGGTATTAGTATCTGTTTTTGCCCTCGTGGGAAATGCTGCGTCTCTTTACCTACTGCAAAAAAAGAAAAGCAAAGAGGCTCACATGGAAGCAAGTTATATTTTTACCTCCAATGATGTTATCGCAAATATCGGCGTTATCGTTGCTGGTATAGTTGTCTATTTTACTCAATCTGCATATCCGGATTTGATAATAGGGACAATAGTCTTTTTGTTGGTAGCAAGAGGGGCATTCAGGATTTTGAAACTATCTAAGTAATCGAAATGATAAGCGGCTTTTTAGTAGCCGCTTTTTATATTCATTTAATTATCAACCTATTATAGCGCTAATGTCTTCAACCCCTCTATAAATTGGTTCGATAAACGTCCAATAGGGATCACTAAACTTGAAAGCCGCTATAGTAGCGGCTTTTAGCGTTGTATCCCTATGGTACATCGAACCATTGAATAAACTATTTCTTATTTAAGCATTTGCTTAAATAAGAAAATGCCTATATTAGCATTATGGAAACATGTATAAGACTATTAGCTGATAAAGAGCAAATAAAAGGATGTAAGGAAAAAATTAGAGCTTGTGATTCCACATTTAAGGAGCTATCAAGTGTATTGGATTTAGCGGGCAATGAAGTCAGGTTAAAAATCCTGTATTTACTTGAAGAAGAAAACGAGTTATGTCCATGTGATTTGAGTGACATACTCGGAATGAGCATACCAGCTATTTCGCAACATCTTAGAAAATTAAAAGATGGAAATGTAATTGAGGCACGTAAAGACGGTCAAACGATCTATTATTCGATTAAGGCAAATCATATGAAAATACTTAAGCCTTTCTTTAAGCATATCATCCAAAATCAAGAGGCAATATAAAATCTCCAACATATGAAAAGGTTAATTCCTATTGTTGCAATTGTACTCGCGTTATTAACAGGTTGCCAAAGCGTCAATGAAAAAACAAAGGAGAATATCTCTTTTTATGAAGTTCCATTAGTCTGCGGTGCTGCTCCTGATATCGGTTGCGGCAGCCGTATTAAACCTTTATTTGTAGCTACGGAAAAAGAAAAAGCTGTTAAAGAATCATGGACAAACCGACAGGGAACGGTAATAGCAATTGTCTGGAATAATACAACAGATGAACAACGGATAAAAGAGCTTTTTATTAAAAATGATATAAAAGCCGAACGTATCAGTGATACTTCAACACTAAAGGAGTTAAATGCAAGCTTTAGGGATAAAGGCAAGTGGTATAAAGGCATGGATGTAGATCAATTAAGTATAGAAGAGGCAGGTGTAATTGCGTCCGAAACAACTGGCTTTGCTTTAGAAGAGGGGTTTATTGATAGTGCCGAAGCCACCACAATCAAAAACGACATTGAAAATTATTTCAAAACCGAGTTAGTGCAAGTGCGAACTCTGGATAACCTAACAAGTGATTCAACACAAGAAAGGTGGAGAAAAGATGCCTATAACATTTTTGTTAATCATGTAGGAAAAGAAAAAGCGGAGAAAATTGCGCACGCCTATGAAAAGAAGTTATCGGAAATAGAAAGCTGCGAATAACATGAGGCTTCACATTCAAAAAATTGGGACAGTAGGTTTATTTATAACAGCGATCACTTCACCCTGTTGCTTCCCATTATTTGGGTTTATTCTTACAGCCCTCGGTATAGGTAGCTTTGAATTGTTTGGCGAATGGTCTATGAGGGTGTTTATAGCTTTAACATTATTATCACTTGTTGGACTAACAATTTCATATCGCATTCATAAATCCATGTATGCCCTGTTAGCAGCTATTCCGTCCGTTGCCTTAATATTTTACAGTTATTATTTTATTGATGCGGATTATTGGATAAACTTACTTTACGTTGGAATGTTTGGCATGTTGGTAG
The DNA here is from genome assembly GCA_036406055.1 of Flavipsychrobacter sp. GTDB lineage: Bacteria > Bacteroidota > Bacteroidia > Chitinophagales > Chitinophagaceae > Polluticoccus. The sequence goes on from DASWWE010000222.1 coordinate 3,533, forward strand.
CCTCCATTACAGATTATTATAGAATACGATTACATAAAGGGAAAATGAAGATAGAATTACAATCAGTAATTACTTGTCCAGTATGTGGGCAGAAGAAGGAGGAAACTATGCCAACAGACGCATGTACTTTTTTTTATGAATGTGAAAACTGTAAAACAAGGTTAAAACCAAAAGAAGGTGATTGTTGTGTATTCTGCAGCTACGGCACGGTGAAGTGCCCGCCTATTCAAATGGATAAATCTTGTTGCACATAACTTTTATGTATGAAATTAATCATTAAAATTGTTTCCGTTGCTATTATCCTATTGGGGTTAATTCATACCTATTTTGCTTTTTTCTGCCATTATATGGACGTAGATAACCTATGGTTCCTCGGGGCTGGATTTGCGATAATTTTTGCTGGCCTCCTCAATTTTGTAGCGATAGATAGAGGAGGGTCAAAGTTTAGCCTTACCATTGCCTTTTTAGTAAATGCTATTTTATGTGCGATGTTTCTTTACGCCATACCAATATTAAATGATCCACAAGTTTACATTGGTGTAAGTCTATTCTTCATTGTAACAATTTTGAGTTTATTTAATTTACGAAAGTACCATGTTAGATCAGCTAATAAGCAGGGAATACCGTCCCAAACTGTTAGTGAAAACGATACGCTATCAGTTACCAATACAATTCCTATGCTACGGATATTTGATAAAACTAAGGCTATAGAGTTTTATGTGAATTGGCTTGGATTTACTATAGACTGGGAACACACTTTTTCAGAAGGAAAACCACCAATATATATGCAAGTATCAAGGTCGGGAATTGTGATACATCTTACGGAACATCATGGAGATTGCACACCTGGGGGCAAAGTGTATATAGAATGTACAGGATTAAAGGAATACCATAGAAAGTTATTAGATAAAAAATATCCTTATAATGCTCCTGGCCTTGAAACTGCACCTTGGAAATCGTTATGTATGGAGGTGGTCGATCCGTTTGGAAATAAGCTATTGTTCTCAGAAGCTCAATAATATGACTTTTGCAATACCTTACTATAATCAATTGAATGTCAAGCCACTAATAACCTTAAATCATCTAATAATTGGTTCGACATTTGTACCATAGGGTTCACAGAAAAGCCGCTTCTTTATGAGGTGGCTTTTTTTGTGTTTCGCCAATCAGAAGATTGGCTGACGTAAAAAACTCTACGTTCAAAAAGAAACCTAGTGCACATTTTGCATTGTTATGAGTTTATTCCTTGAGTGAAATGACTTATAGAGTAAAACTACTATATTCAGCCTGCTATATTCGTTGCTATACTTGAGAGTTATGGCTCATTTTAAAAAACGATACTATCCATGCAAATTGACGAAGAATTAAGACATAGAATTGGACTCGCACTAAATGAAGCGACCTTGCTCGGAGTTGAGTTTAACAAGGAGGACAATTTGGTTGCGTGTTCATTTGCGTTGATTGCTATGGACAAAGACGGAAATGTTCCCGATGACAATAGACTTTTATTCATTTTCAAGCCAGTTGGACGATTTGTTGCTTCGCTACGCAATGGACATTGGGACGACAAAAGCGCAGATGTTGAAAAATTTGAACCGGAAATAATTTTAGAGATTATACAGAGTTTTAATGGACTCTCTATTTACGGCTGGGATTTTGTGAATTGTGGTGACAAAGATTTTGACACTTGGAAAGACCGTCTAAGTTTCGACTATTCAACAGACCACAAAATTGGACTAACTAATACTATTGACCTTTTCCAAGAAGGCGGAGATAGACATATAGATCTACGCATTTGGTTTGACGATTTTGAGATTTTGACACCAAAATATGAACCAGTTGACTTAGAAGATTTTTTAGAAAATGGCAAACGCGGTTGGGATGCAATATACTCAAACAATGACAAAATGAGCAATTTTGGAATTATTCCAGTTACTTCTGAGAATGAACAAAAGCTGAAAACTGCAATAAGTAAGCTAACAGGAGAGCAACAACCAAAAAGTTGGTGGACAAAATTAAAAGACAGGTTTAGACACGGACAATAGAAAGAAGAACTAGCCATAACAAGGTTTTGCGTCAAGCAGGCAGTGTAAGTCCGGAACTTTGCCGATTTATTGAACTTTAGTCATAAATTAAAAAATGTGAAAGGCTTCCTTAATCAACGTTCGATTGATGTATTATGTGTAGCCTGTAAGTTGAAGATATAACACCCGAATACCTTATAAAAAAAGCTGCCTTCTTTTTTTGCGTATCGAAGGTTTTACCATTTATCGTCATTAGTGCCTGTTTTCTTCAGGCTGCTTTCCAGCGATATTATCATCTGCGGAAAATGCTCGTCAAAATCGGTATAGATCTCTTTCTGAAACGTCTTGTACATGCTCTTCAGGTTGTCAAAATCTTTCTGTAATACTTCGCCTGCCTGCGATATGCCATGATATACAAACTCATCGCAGGCTATCTTCACCTTTGCATCTTTAAAGTATATTTTGAATTTAAAGTCGACGAACTGGTTGGTCATCACGCTGTTCTTAGAGTCTTTTATCTTAATTGCGGTGGTAGCTATAATAGAACCCTGCTCAGCATCATCAAAATATATATGGTCTTGAGATGTCTTTACGTTCACCTTTACCCATGCCTTAGCACGCTCATACAGGGTCTTCTTATCTACGCCCGGCACCTCCAGTATTTTCTCGTAAGTGTATTTGCCATTCTTCCAGCTCACTTTATCAGTACCTTCCTGTGCCAGTACTTTAGAGCCTATCTCACTATTTCTTTCAGAACCCTCCTGGCTAAAGGCAGGCATGGCAACAAACATTAAGAATGCTGCAGTAATTAATTTTATAGAGCGCATAGTATTAAGTTTTGCCACAAAATAAGCCTTTTTGGAGATACGTACTCTCATGTTTGCTACCTTCAAAATTGCCAGGTTAGCCACTTGTAGGAATGGCCAATTATCCAAACCCTTAGATTATCAAAAAGTGCAATCTGCAAACGCCATTACGATATTATTGCTCCATACACTTAAATTGCATGGAAACTCAAAAAGCGTAAACACTTGCAATGGTATCAGAACAAGAACTAAAGTCTTTATTCCCATCTTTTGATGATGCATTGATAGCAGAACTAGCCGGTGCAAGCAATCGTAAAACCTTCAAAGACGGAACCATGTTGATGAAGACCGGTCAATACATCCGTTCTACCATGATAGTACTGGAAGGGCTGGTTAAAGTGTTCCGGGAAGATGAGGAGGGTAATGAATACTTTATGTATTTTATTGAGCCGGGACAGGCATGTGCCCTTTCCATGGTATGCTCATCAACGCAGGATACCAGCGAACTAACCGCCATTGCCGTAGGTGATATTGAGGTGCTGGTAGTTCCGCTTGCCAAGATGGATGAGTGGATGACACGTTATAAACCCTGGTACCAGTTCGTGTTAAAGACTTACCGTAAAAGGTTTGAAGAATTGTTGGTTACGATAGACCATGTTGCATTCAGAAACATGGACGAACGGCTGGTTTTTTATTTGAAAAAAAACCGGGAAACACTCAAGTCAAATATTATTCCCCTGACACATGCAGAGATAGCCAACGAGCTGAACTCATCGCGCGAAGTGATCACCAGGCTTATGAAAAAGCTTTCGGATAGAGGTGTGGTTAAGCTGAACCGGAACAGCGTGGAAATTATTGACCCCGGTTTGCTAATGTGACCTGTATCACCGTACGGTTCCAACGGCCATGCGAATTTTGCAGCATGGAAATACTTGGTTACCTGGCTGCCATCCTGATAGGCATATCGCTGGGATTAATTGGAGGTGGGGGCTCAATATTAACAGTACCGGTACTTGTTTATTTGTTTGGCGTTGATGTTACCCTTGCCACGTCATATTCGCTGTTTATAATAGGCACTACAAGCCTTGTTGGTGCCTTCAGGAATTACCGGAAAGGGTTGGTCAGCATACGCACGGCCCTGCTATTTGGAATACCTTCCATAGCTACAGTTTTCATTGCACGGCAATTCCTTTTACCTGCTATACCCCCTGTGCTTTTCAAAGTAGATGATTTTGAGGTTGCCAAATCATTTGCCACAATGACGCTGTTTGCCTCTTTAATGCTTTTTGCATCTATATCTATGATACGGCCCGGCAATACCTCTTTGCAAACATCCACCCCGAAAAGCAGAACCCGGTTTCTGGTAAACCTGCTGTTCGCAGGTATCGGCGTAGGGTTAGTTACAGGGCTGCTGGGCGCCGGGGGCGGCTTCCTGCTGATACCGGTACTGGTATTGCTATTCAAAATGCCTATGAAGGAAGCTGTGGGCACTTCCCTGCTCATTATCGCACTTAATTCGCTTTTTGGCTTTGTGGGTGATGTGGGCAATGTATCGCCCGACTGGACATTCCTTTTGATACTGACCGCTATAGCCATCGCAGGTATTTTATTAGGCGGGTGGTTAAGCAACCGTATAGACGGGAAACGATTGAAAACAGGCTTTGGATGGTTTGTATTTATCATGGCCGTCTATATACTCATCAAGGAAATCTTTTTACACTAACTGATGTGACCCAGGTCACTGATGGATAATGATTGATAACTGAATTTTACATCAATAAAAAAACAGATTATGAAAGTAGAACAGATCTATACAGGATGCCTTGCACAAGGTGCCTATTATATTGAAAGCAATGGCGAGGCTGCTATTATAGACCCACTGAGGGAAGTGGCACCTTACATCGAAAAAGCGGATAAAGATAATGCGTCTATCAAGTACGTTTTTGAAACGCATTTTCATGCCGATTTTGTTTCCGGGCACATTGATTTGTCGCAGAAGACAGGTGCGCCGATTATTTATGGCCCTATGGCGAAACCCGAATTTGATGCCATAATAGCCGGAGACAACCAGGAGTTTAAATTGGGTGATGCTACCATTAAGGTATTACATACCCCTGGGCATACGATGGAAAGCACGTGCTATTTGCTTATTGATAAAGACGGCAAGGAAACGGCACTTTTTTCGGGCGATACCCTTTTTATTGGTGACGTTGGCAGGCCCGACCTGGCACAAAAAGGTGGCATATCCCAGGAACAGCTGGCCAGCATTCTATACGATTCACTTCGGGAAAAGCTGATGACGCTTCCGGATGATGTCATCGTGTATCCGGCGCATGGCGCAGGTAGTGCATGCGGCAAAAACATGAGTAAGGAAACAACAGACACGATAGGCAACCAGAAGAAAAACAACTATGCTCTGCGTGCTAACATGACAAAAGAAGAATTTATAAAGGAAGTGACAACCGGCCTTTTGCCTCCGCCTGCATATTTTCCTTTGAATGTAGCCATGAATAAGCAGGGTTATGAAAGCATAGACCAGGTTTTAGAGCGTGGGCTGCAAGCACTGTCTCCTGAAGCATTTGAGGCAGCTGCCAATGAAACCGGAGCATTGGTATTGGATACCAGAGATGCGCAAACATTTGCAAAGGGATTCATCCCAAATTCTATCAACATAGGAATAGACGGCAATTTCGCACCATGGATAGGGGCACTGATACCAGATATCAGGCAGCAAATACTTATTGTAGTGGAGCCCGGCAGAGAGGAAGAAGTAGTGACAAGGCTATCGCGGGTAGGATATGATTATAGCATTGGTTATCTAAACGGGGGTTTTGACTCATGGCGCAATGCAGGGAAAGATGTTGATGTTATCGAATCTATCAGCGCAGAGGAATTATACCAGCGCCATAAAGCACAGCCTGTAGCAATCATAGATGTACGGAAAGCCTCTGAATACTATAGCGAGCATATGGTAGATGTAGTAAACGTACCGTTGGACAACATTAACGAAAACATGCAATCGCTCGAAAAAGATAAGACCTACTATGTACACTGCGCAGGTGGGTACCGGTCTATGATCTTTGCATCGATACTGAAAGCACGCGGTTACAATAACCTTATAGACGTAAAAGGTGGGTTTAAGGCAATTAAAGAAACCGGTCTGTTCAAATTAACGGACTATGTATGTCCCACCACACTACTCTAACAAAAAAAACAAACCAGATATGTTTAACATCAGAAATTTATTCGGTAAGCCGAAACAGGATATTAAAGCGATCTATCAAAACGGCGCTATGGTAATTGACGTTCGCAGTGCAGATGAATTCCGCGCCGGGCATTTTGAGGGCGCAGTAAACATGCCACTTGATACCATAGCCGGAAAAGTGGAAAACCTTCGCCAGAAGCAAAAGCCGGTCATCTTGGTTTGCCGTTCCGGCGCAAGGAGTGGCGTAGCCACGAATATTCTAAAGAACGCCGGGCTGGAGGCCTATAATGGCGGAGGCTGGACAAACTTCAAAACAACAGTTGCTAATTAATGAATGGGCAAGATTAAGCTTACACTTACACTGCTCCTTGTCATTGTGTCCACTGGTCTTCAGGCGAACGCACATATAGACGGATGGTTCAGGGTAACCGGCAGTTTAATTTTGAATAGTAAATGGCAGACAGATGCCGAGTTGCAAGGTCGCTGGCAAAATGGGCTAAATAATACGAACCCATTGCGGGAAAAGTTGCTTTATTCATACCGTCATTGGATATATTATGAGCACAGCAAGACGATGCAACTCGGGGTGTCTCCATTTGCTTATTATACATTGTACAAAAGAATAGCAGATTCCGCTGACAATCGTAAACCACCTGTTCATGAATATAGGGCCAGTGTTTCGGCAATGTTCCGGCAACATGTGATTGGCAACCTGTATACAATTGATAAGACAATGCTCGAGTACCGCGTGTTTGACCATGCAGATAATATACTGCGCTTAAGAAATAAACTCGGGCTCGAGTATAGAATAAACACGATGCTTACATCGAGATTGTTTTATGAAGTATTGCTGAATGCCGCTGGTGTTAAAAAGCAGCATTTCTTTGATCATCAGCGCACCGGCGCCGGTCTTGAATGTAGAATGTCAAAAGCATCTGTGGAAATAGGCTATATGCACATAAACAAATTACCGGTAATAACGGAAACAACAATAACTGAAAATAATTTTTTCGTCAATTTCAGATATTCCATTAACTCAAAAAAAAATAAGCGATAAGTAATGTTGGAAATGATTAAGCAACCCTGGCCCTGGTATATTGCCGGCCCATTAATAGGACTAACTGTACCGGCTCTGTTGCTGCTTGGCAATAAGCATTTTGGAATATCGGCGAATTTGCGGCATATCTGTGCTGCATGTGTTCCCGCAAAAATTCCCTTTTTTAAGTATGACTGGAAGAAAGAAATATGGAACCTGCTTTTTGTTTTAGGTATTATCTTGGGTGGTGCAATAGCAGCATCCTGGCTACAGAACCCTTCGGCTATAGAGCTGCATCCAAAACTAGCCGAAGAGCTGGCGGGTTATGGAATTACTAACTACGAGTCATTGGTGCCCACAGAATTATTCTCATTTCAAAGCCTTTTTACAGGCAGAGGTTTTTTGATAATAATCGTAGGCGGATTCATTGTAGGCTTTGGCACACGCTACGCAGGTGGCTGCACTTCCGGCCATTCCATAATGGGGTTATCAAACCTGCAATGGCCATCTCTTGTAGCCACTATAAGTTTTATGATCGGCGGCTTTGCAATGGCCAATTTTATCTTACCCTATATTATGACCCTTTAAAGCAATTTCTATGACTGAGAATAAGATAACTATCTCAAGCTTTGATACCGACCATGAAGTAAGAGCGCTGGATACGATGTGTATCAATGAATCGCATTTAACGCATAAATGGTATCATAACATAAAATACATCGTAGTCGGTATACTTTTCGGTATTGTATTTGTTAAAGCTGAAATCATCTCCTGGTTCAGAATACAGGAAATGTTCCGCTTGCAAAGCTTTCATATGTTTGGTGTTATAGGCAGTGCAGTAGCAGTTGGGGCATTGTCTGTATGGCTTATTAAACGGTATAAGCTAAAAACCATTTATGGTGAACAGATTGAATTTCACCCTAAGAAGTTCAATAAAGGCCAGGTGTATGGCGGGCTGCTATTTGGTTTAGGCTGGGCTATGACCGGGGCGTGTCCCGGCCCATTGTTTGCCCAAATTGGCACCGGTGCCTTTGCTGTTATCATCACTATCCTGAGCGCCGTAGCAGGCACCTGGATTTACGGATATTTCAGAGAACGTTTGCCGCATTAGTTCAAACTCTATGACCGGGATCGGCCATAACGCCATCCCGGTCATAAACTGATGAATGCGAACATTGCTATCCTATTTACTCTGCAGCCAGTGGTTTGGTACAGAAAAACCAATCATGACATGTTATGTCGTCCCTGTTCTCCATGCGCTCTTTTGCCACCCCACAAGAACCTGCAGTCGGCACTATTACATCATCCCCGGGTTGCCAATCCGCAGGGGTAGCTATACTGTGTTTATCGGCAGTCTGCATCGCAATCATTGCTCGTTTGATCTCACTGAAGTTTCTGCCAGTGGAAAGTGGATAATAAATAATAGCCCTGATAATACTCTTAGGATCAATAAAAAAGACTGCCCGTACAGCCTTGGTTGAACTCTCGCCGGGCTGAATCATGCCATACTTCTTTGCCACATCCATTGTGATGTCTTCAATTAAAGGGAAATTCACCTCAATATTCTTCATGCCTTTAAACTCTATCTTTTCTTTGATAGTCCTTAACCAGGCAATATGACTATACAATCCATCAACAGACAGACCAACCAGCTTGCAGTTTAGTGCATCGAATTCCGTTTCCATTTTTGCAAACGTCATAAATTCTGATGTACACACCGGGGTGAAATCCGCCGGATGGCTGAATAAGATAACCCATTTGCCCTCGTAATCTCCGGGAAAATTTATATCTCCTTGAGTAGTCACCGCTTTAAATTCGGGTGCTTTATCGCCAATGCGTGGCATGGCATACCCTTGTGTTGGTTGTTCCATTTTTACATTTTTTTGATTAGAATTAATTGTAGCCTCATAACCCTAGTTTCAGCAAAGGTGGTTTGTGCTACCGTAATAACTAATGATGCACTTCAGCAGATCAGTTGATCTTGGTCAGTTTGAAAGGACACTATGCAGATAACGTTATAAATGGACGGAGAAAGCCGCTGGAATCCAGCGGCTTTTGTTATTCTTGAGATTGTATTTACTCAATTTTTTCATCCCGGGTCTCAAACCCATGTTTTATGGCCGCTTCCAGTACATCCATATGTATATCTTTAAGCGTTTTAAACTTGATGCAATACCCTGTAACACTTGCCTTTCCTATTTTGTTTCCAAATGTTTCGGACAGGTATTTTTTGTCTTTGAGGCCAAGGATATAGACAGATATGCCGGTTGTATTGGCGCTTATACCAATCTGGAAAAAGTCGCGGCTTGTTCCGTTGGCATATTTTATAGTGTATTGCCCATAACCTATGGTTGGATTGGCAACCGTTCTACCTTCGCTATCTTTACCATCTTCAAACCACAACTTACACCCCGGCTGCACTTGAAGTACGTGCAGGTGCAATGCCTGCATATCATTCCGTTTCTGCTCAGGCTGGCTGGCAATATGCTGTTCGATTTGTTTCTGTACGTTCATATAGATATTCAGTTCACGTAAATCAATTAATAACTTCCACCTTATTATTGGCTAGCATTTCCCGCCACTTTTGTATTTCCTCGGGTGCTTGCTTCAGGCATTCTGTCAGTTCACAAAGAATCTTCACGTTTGCGCCTCAAATATTGGTTTAAGTAACATTAATATGAAGATTTAATACAGCAATTATACATAATAAATTATTTTAAATGCCCAGTACCTATTTAAAACAGCCTGACATTACTAATCAAAACGTAAATAGACTACCGAACCACATTATTTCCCTATCACTACCTTTCTATGTGTACGACCCCATATACGCATCTCATTGATGATACGTTCCAGCGTGCGGCCATGGGGTGTCAGTTCATATTTTACAGTAGTGGGCTTAGTATCCATTACAGTTCTTTTCACCAGCAGGTTCAGCTCCAGGTCGTCCAGTTCTTTCGATAGCATTTTGGTACCTATACCATCCAGCAGACGCAGTATCTCCATATATTGTAAGGCACCACCACAATTCAGGGTGGTTATCAGTTGTATCTTCCATTTCCCACTAAGGATAGCTATCGTATCCATAGCTGCTATCAGCTCATCATCTTTAGTACAGGTGCTATCCAGCACTATAGGTTCTTTTTTTCTCATGCTGTCGCATTTACACTATAATACAAATGTATTGGAAAGCCGGAAGCAAACCAGTTCCCTGCAGGGAACTAATATCCCGCAGGGAAGGCGTGCGCGTAGCTGCATGCCATGAAAGTATTTTTGGGAAACAAAAGCAACCATATGTCAGCCATATTCACAGATGCCAATTTCGACACCCTCGTATTACAATCCGATAAGCTTTCCATTGTCGACTTCTGGGCCACATGGTGCCCACCCTGTATTGCCCTGGGCCCTACTATAGATGCATTGTCCCATAGTTTTGAAGGGCAGGTAAATGTGGGCAAGCTGAATGTGGATGAGAACCCGCAGGTATCTATCATGTATGGCGTTACCAACCTGCCCTGCATTTTGTTTATACGCAACGGAAAAGTAGTAGATAAACAGGTGGGTGCAGCACCCAAAGCCGTGTATGAGAAAAAAGTGAAACAGCTATTAGCCGTAGCTCATAAATAAGTAAGAGCCGCTATCTGCTGCTCCTCATGGCTTTCACTATTTTCAGGTTTTTATCTTCCTGTAGCTTTTTATACTCCTGCGTATCGCAGCCGTATATGGCTATCTTTCCTTCGGCATTACTATGTACGCCCCACCCATATCGCTTGGTAAGCGGCGAAGCTCTGAAGCATGCCTGACCCTTTGAAAAGAACGCTTCGCGCGCTTCTTTCAATTTATCTTTCTCTATGCCGTTGCGTTCTGCATATACTGCAAACAATACATCGTCAGAAGTATATTTATAGGGGTGCTTACTTATCATATCGTACTGCATGGCGGCTACAGATTTAGCTTCACCTTTTGTCAGTGGCACCTCTCCAGCTTTTGCAACGGTATCTTCCGCTACTTCTACAAGTGTATTGATACAATTAGTAGTATGTGTCTTCATAGGCTACAAATGTACCAAGCTTATTAAAATGAAAAAACTGACCCACATTCTGTTTACAACCCATAGATTATAAATACTTTATGCGCATCTCTTATAAAGCAATAACTATTGGCACACCTTTTTAACAAGCTTTACTATGGTCAATGAAAACAGCAGGAACAACGAGAGCACACGTTTTTATACAGAAGCTTTAGAACTACTAACCGAGAGCGGCGTTCCATTTATGCTGGGTGGTGCCTTTGCGCTATTCCACTATACGGGGCTTTATAGAGATACCAAAGACCTGGACATCTTCCTGAAAGCACCAGACTATCCACGCGTATTGCAGTTTTTTTCCGAAAAAGGCTTTACGGTAGAACTGCATGATGCCAGGTGGATTGCTAAAGTCTTCAAAAGCGATTATTTCATAGACCTGATATTTGATAGTGTCAATAACATCTGTACTGTAGATGATACATGGCTGGCACATGCACCTGTAGGCGAGTTTTGTGGCGTACAGGTAAAGCTGCTACCTGCAGAAGAATTGATATGGTGCAAAAGCTATGTTTGCAACCGTGAACGTTTTGATGGTGCAGATATCAATCATGTATTGTTACGGTATGGCAAAAATCTAAATTGGGAACGTTTACTCGGCCGACTCGACAGGCATTGGCATTTATTATTATCGCACCTTATTTTCTTCCAGTTCGTATATCCATCCGAATATCAGGACATCATCCCCAAGTGGCTGTTTGATGAACTGATATCAAGAGCAAACCAGCAATACAACCTGCCTGCACCATTGCAGCGGGTATGCAGGGGGCCTATGATAGACAATACACAATATAGCGTAGATGTAAAAGAATGGGATTATCTGGCCTATACCATTAAAACTGTATAGCAATGGAAACAAGGGAAAAGATACGCATAGCCGCCGTGGGCGATATTCATGTAAAAGAAACGGATAAGGGTAAATGGACAGCCTACTTTCAGGATATATCAAAACAGGCAGACGTGCTTGCCATTTGCGGCGACCTGACAGATACAGGCGATGAAACAGAAGCAGAAATATTGTGCGATGAGCTTAAAGCATGTACCATACCGGTAGTAGCAGTATTAGGCAATCATGACTATGAAAAATCGCGCCAGAAGCTGATAAGGCAAATACTGCAAAAGGCCGGTGTGCACATTCTAGATGGCGAAGCAGTAGTGATAAATGGAGTAGGTTTTGCCGGCGTTAAAGGCTTCGGCGGTGGGTTCGACAGGTATATGCTATCTATGTTTGGCGAAGGTGCTATGAAAGCGTTTGTGCAGGAAGCCGTAGATGAAGCACTGCACCTGGACAGGGCACTGGCCAAACTAGAACAGGAGCACAAAGCTATGCCCACAATAGCCATTATGCATTACGCCCCTATACAGGAAACCATACAGGGCGAGCCCGAAGCTATATTTCCATTCCTTGGTTCTTCCCGCCTTGCCGAGCCATTGAGCCGAAGAAAAGTGACAGCAGCTTTTCACGGTCATGCACATGCCGGCATGCTGAAGGGCCAAACGGCAGATGGGATAGCAATATACAATGTTGCACTTCCCATATTGTATAAAGAAGGCTATACTGCGGGGTATTATATTCTTGAAGTGTAAAGCGCGATCTTATACCCTGAATAATAACATGCTTTTATACGCGTATGTTAGTATGACAAGTATATATTTGTACTTTCCAAAGATGCCAATCAACTGACTGATGAGCTTGTTTTCTTCAAGGGCTGCGGTACATAGTACTGCTGATAAAAAAAATATATTACCAGAGTTATTACCCTATGTATGGCTATTGTTGCCGGCCTTCATTCTTTTCAGAATAGTTATCACATATTCTGTCAATATTCCTATGCTGGATGATTATGATGCGGTACTTGATTTTCTCAGCAATTTTAAAACAGCCACCACACAAGAAAGTTTATCATTTTTATTCGCACAGCACAATGAACATAGAATTGTAACATCACGCCTATTATACATTGTATATTATGCACTGGCAGGTAAAGTGAATTTTGAAACGCTGTTGCTTATAAACAACCTGCTGCTAATACCTACTTTCTTCATAGGCACGTACTTTATCAAAAAGTTTATACCCAACTATTGGTACATTCCTGCCTTTATTTTCAGCCTGTGCCTTTTTGATGTCAGCAATTATGAAAACAGCTATTTCGTTATGGCAGGTATACAAAATTATGGTGTGTATATGTGGTTTATGCTGAGTTTATATTGCTATTCATTGCAGGCCAGTAAATACCTGTGGCTCGCGGTAATACTACAGGTTTTCTGCATCTTCTCCAGTGGTAACGGCATGATAGGCGCACTGGCATTAACCGGGTATAACATATTCAACCGCAGCAAGACAAAATCGATAGCTGCGGGTAGTGCCTTTATCATTTTCAGCGCGTTATACTTTATAGGCTATGAGCAGCCGCCTACATCACACGGTATTGCCGCTACAGAAGATATAATACCCTTCTTCCTGCATGAGGTGGGTGCGCGTTTTGGTTACGAGCAGGGAATACTGGCGGGGGGGCTAATGCTTGCCCTACTGCTTATCGTTTTCCCTGCTACTAAGAAATTGAAACTACATACCAATGCCGCACCTTTATGCGCTATCTTATCATTTGCATTGCTATCGTTAGCCGCTGCAGCGCTTTACCGCGCTACCAATAAAATGACCGATTCTTATGCAAGCCGGTACTTTATTCACAGCGGCATGATTACAGCTATCCTGTTCTGTTTTATCATGCACAAAGTGTGGCTCAAAAAAATATTCTGGCCTACGCTATCTATTTGTATCGCCTTTATATTTTACGCTTATTCATATAACTATAAGTATGGCATATCGTGCTTTGAAAGGGAACATTACCGGAAAGAACTGCTGGATTATTATTATGATGAAGCGCATCCTGCCCGAGCTAAAAAGATAGCAGACAGGGCCTGTACCGAGGGTATATATTGCCTGGAAGAACATCGCCAAAGACTATATTAACAAGAGGCCTGAACAGGAATGTTCAGGCCTTGTAATTTTTACCCCTTAATCGATTACGCACTATTGGCAGGAATGCCCTGTGGTATTTTTATACTATTGTAAAACAATGCGCTTAGTAGCTATACCGTTAGCAGTGCTGCACTGTACGGTATAAACACCCTTCGGATAACCACTCAGGTCTATTGTAAAGTTTTTATCGTTTACACTGCTGCCATTAAACACTACATTGCCCACCACGTTATACACCTTCACATCTTTAATAGCGGCGTTTGTATTGGTAAGATATACCACACCTGTAGTAGGGTTAGGATATACAGTAAGTGCAGCCTCATCAACCATCGCAGTTGCTATACCAGTAGGGTATTGCAGCAGCTCCGGATGCTGTGTCAGTGAATAGGAATTAGTCCCCGGCTGCACATTCGATTGCATCATAGCCGCCTGGTCTTTTGTAAACATCATCATACATGCATCATTCACATAGTCCATATAATTCATGAACATTATACCATCACCTGTTGCGCTGCAGTTGTCAAATTTAGGATAGGTAGGACAGCCATACGAAGCTTCCGATTGCGGAGGCGTATCTGCGATACCATCATCCGAACCACGGCTGTCTGATGGGCACTGTCCATCATCATCGCCCCATATATGACGCAGTTCAAAATAGTGCCCCACCTCATGCGTCAGTGTACGCCCTGCATTAATACCACTTATATAGTAATCGGCATATAGTGTACGCTTACCAAAAGCACCATAGTTCAGTACTAACCCAAACTCTGCCTGTGGTATACCATAGGCTGAAAATGATGGTGGTACGCACAAACCAAGAATAGATGCAGCACTGCCATTGCTGAATGGATTGATCACCCATACGTTCAGGTATTTGGCAGGATCCCATGCATCAGCACCATTGGTTGCTGCATACTTCGCACCTTTAAAACCCACTGAGCCCGAGCTTTGCATTTCAAAACCACTTTCTGTAGTTACTATTATTTCATATCCATCAGTAGCACTGCCATCAGCTTTGCGGCGTGCCAGGCCAAACTCAATGCCAGTATTAGCATATAATGGCTTAAAGTTGGCAGGTATCCTCACGCTGTCGCTATTGCGCGCATTAAAGTCGCGGTTCAATACAATGATTTGTGAGTCTACACGCTTTTTGATACCGGCTGCACCACCCAATTGTGCTATTTGTGCTTCATTCAATACAATGTGAAACACCACCGGTATGGGTGCAGCAGCTGTAGTTTTCAATGCGGCATTGGCGTGCGCAGCTTTAAATTCATACGCACTTTTAACCTGCTGTTCCTGTACTTGTTTCATCACAGTTTCCAATTGCGGATTGGCTTGCAGTAATGCTTCTTTCATTGCCTGCATACCGCATGTGTGATTTGTTTCCTGAGCTTCTGATAATAATGGAGAGAATAAAAATGTTACACCCAACAACAGAATGGACAATCGCTTCATATTTATAATTTAATCTGAGATAGCTGATGACAGCCGCTTTTGTTTGTTCGCGACGAATGTCGGAAAATATGCAATACAAAATATGTACGTACCTATATCATGACAATGATGTGACGTTAAAAAACCGGGTAAATTAGTTTACGTTTATAGAGCTATTGTTAACATAATCACAAAGCCATTTATATACAAGCATTTAACTTACACATTGCTATGGAACAATACATTGCGCTATTAAGAGGCATAAACGTGGGCGGGCACAGGCTTATAAAAATGGAACACCTGAAAGATGTCTTCTATTCTATGGAATTTAAAAGCGTGCAAACATATATACAAAGCGGCAACATCGTCTTTGAAACAAAAAGAACGGATGTAACAGTATTGCAACAAAAAATAGAACAACAGTTGTATGATGTGTATGGCTTTGAGGTGACAACGTTTATACGAACTGTAAAAGAAATAGAACAGGTAATAGAGAACAATCCTTTCAAGGCAAGCGAAATACCTACTGCTAATCAGCCTTATGTTACCTTTCTGCATACACCACCCACAGCAGCACAAACAGAGTTGTTATTGTCTCTCAACAATGAAGTGGATATATTCCGTGTAGCAGGCAGCGAAGTGTATAGCGTAACTTATAAAGACAAAGGCAAGTCTGTATTCTCTGCAAATTTCATTGAGAAGAAATTAAAAAAGCCGGCTACTGCACGAAACTGGCTCACTGTTCAGAAGCTATTAACGTTCTGAATGCTGCAAAAAAGCGTACGCAAAAAAATGCCCCTAAGCATGTTGTACTTAGGGGCATTACTTTATAACTATTTTACTACTGTTTTATACTTATCGAAACAACTTGTTCTTTACCATCTACCCTAATCTTCACCCTGTATACACCATTCGAAACCCGGTTGCTGATATCTACTGTATGGTCTACTTTGTTGTTTTTAGGATAAGCTACATCTTTCATAATAAGCTTACCATCTGATGCATATACCAATATCGGTATATCTGCATTTGTAGCCGTTATGCCTTGCAGTTTAAATATACCATTGTTAGGGTTGGGTAACACCAGCACTGCCTTCTCTGCTTCTTTACCCGGGTCTATCAATACGATGGTTGCCGTGTCATAATTGCTACAGTTGGCTATACTTGCTACTACGGTATACAATCCTGCCATCGATGGTACAACACTGTTTATCACAGGGTCGCGCTGGGTAGATATGAAACCATTAGGGCCTGTCCAGCTATAGTTAACACCCGGTTGCGGGTTCAGTATCTTCAGCAGCAATATCTTGCCTACCAGCAGCGGGCTGTTGCTCGTAATACGAGGTGTATCCGGGGTTGGGTATACCGTTACGATAGTAGTATCCTCTGTTTTACACCCTTCCAGGTCGGCCACTACGCGATACTCCCCACTCATACTTAGTGTAGCAGCTCCCAATGGCGGGTTCATCTCTGTACTCGTAAAGCCACCCGGCCCCGTCCAGGTATAGGTAGCTCCTGCTGTTGCATTGTTCGTTATCAGTCTCAGGTCAGCCCCATCGCATACAGGGCCGTTATTTTGCGCCTCCACTTGTTCCGGCATCGGTTTCAGTTGCACCTGTGCTACTGCTGTTTGCTTACATCCATAAGGGCTTACGGTTGTTACCGTATACGGCCCACTCTGCCCCATCAGGTAGCTTACAAAAGACGTGTCTTTTGAGCCGCTGCTGAAACCATTAGGCCCCGTCCAGCTATAGCTTACATTACTCATTGTATCGCTCGATGTCAGCCTTATCGTATCGCCCACGCAAATAGGCGTATTATGACCCGCACTTGGCTGTGGTAGCGGGTATACTTTTACATATACCTCCATTTCATCTGCTGCGCAGCCCAATGGTTTTCTTACCAGCAACCTGTAATACCCTTCATCAGATGGCTGCATATTGGGCACTACCAGTTGTGTATCGCGCACTATTAAGGTTGACGACTGATTACGCCATTGATATTCCAGATCACTATCAAATACTATGGCGTTCAGTTTCAGTGTTTCGCCTGTACATATAGTTGTGTCGCCGGTTATTATCGGGTTAGCCGGGCTGGGAAGTAACTCTACATTTACGGTATCGGTTGCCTTACAGCCATAGTTATCTATTTCCAGTATGTAATCCCCGTCAAAGGCCGATGAGGTTACCTGTCCTAATATCCACGGATTGCTGTAATAATTCGTACCATTCGGGGCCGTCCATTTATAATTTACCTGGCTGGCAGGTGCAGGGCTTAAATCACGCAGTTCCAGGTTTGAATTGAGACATAAAGGGCTGGTGCCTATTATATCCGGTTTATAATACTTAGATATACGGATAGGTATATCGTAAGCATAAAAAGTATCGCGCGGCATAGTTGACACAATACGCAACTTATACCCTTTGCCTTCAGTAAGGCCGGTAGGCACTGTACACGCTATAACGCCTCCATCAATAGAGGCTATTGTACCCAATGGTGGCCTTAGCGTTGCAAAGCTGCCGGATAGATCGGATAGCTGTACAGAAAATACATTGCCCGGTAAAAACGCATTGGTAACGCGGTAGTTTACATTGAATGTCTGGCCTTCACACAACGATGTATCTGTATATGGGAAACGGATATATACCGAGGTATCTGCCTGAAACTGGGCCAGGTAAGCGCATATACCGTTGGCTGTATCTGCCAGCACTGTTTGGTAGCCATTCACTGCTATTGTTTTGCTGCCGCTGGTACCACTGAGATATACCTTGCCTTTACCATAAGCTACCTTAGCATGAGACTCAAACTTAGCGCCACCAAAATAAGTACCCCAAACACGTTTTCCATCAGGTGTAAATTTGGTTAAAAATGCATCACCATCCGGTACAATAGGCACAGCCGGTGGTGGTGGTACCGGTGACGGAGGCGGACCAGAATAACCTGACTGGTATGCCCCGGCAGTTGAAATATTAGATGAGCTGCCGGTTTGCCCTGCTGCATATATTTTTTGGTCGGGGCCTAAATACAGGCCGTAAAATACATCGTGTGCTAAAGAGCCACCATAGTAAGTGCCCCACTTCTTTTGGCCATCAGCGTAGTCTAGCCTGGCTATAAATGCATCATACGATGCCGGTGTACTACCATCGCTATGTGCCGGGTATAACGTACCGGTAGTAGCAATATTATTACCGCTTTGGGTAACACCGGCTACATACGCATTACGCAATGAATCAAACACGATAGCGTTTACGGCATCATAATCCCCGCCTCCAAAATACCTGCTCCACTTAAGGCTACTACTGCCGCCACCATTGCTGAATTTAGCCACATACCCATCCATCGACCCGCCATTAAATGTAGTATTACTGCTAACGCCTGTGGTGCTATTTGTTTTACCAACAATGCCAATCTCATCCTTATCTGCTGCTATGCCCAGTACTTCTCCCGGAAAATAGCTTCCCCAGCTGCGGCCGCCTGTGCTGCCAACCAGCTTGGCAAAAAAACCATCGTTAGGAACCGTACTGTAACCATTCAGCGCAATAGAGACCCCATTGCTGCTGTTTGTATATCCACCTATGTATATGTTATTGGCATAGTCAACCGCAACGGTATTTATTATGTCAATTTTTTGCCCGCCATAATAAGTGCCCCATATACGGCCTCCATCCTTATCAAATTTATTTACAAAGCCATCTATCAGGCTGTTGCCATTAAACGGGTCTCCGCCATTGCTGCTCTGGTACACATTACTACGATAATTTATGGCGCTAGTACTGCTGGTATAACCTGCTACTATCAGGTTATTATCCCTGTCTACCACCGATGTTAAAATCACATCCAACCCTTCAGCACCTATATAGGTGGCCCACATCCTTGTCACGCCATCTATTCCAAAGCGTACAATGTAGGCATCTCCGTTTGAATCATATGTATCGTCATTCGCTAAGAATGTTGCAACATTACCCCCCTCTGTAGTAGTACCGCATAGGTATACATACCCGGCGGTATCTACACTGCTGGTCCGTCCTTCACCGCCTGCAGGGTTACAATAGTAGGTGCTCCAGTTCAGCACGGGGTCTATTACCAGTGTCCCGTCATAGTTGCCTACGTTAAAGCTCAGTTCATTCCCATTCAGTACAAAAGATGAGGCCACTTCTTTGTTTCCATCCAAGATATAGCTATACGGCATCTGCTCCGACACGGTGCCCATAGGCGTGCCTGCTATCACCCTGCCATCCTTTAAAGACAGGCTTGTAGCACCTTCATAACGAAGCCTAATATCTGAAACCTTACCACCCGGATGCACGACAAAATCATATTTTACCCCCTTATCGCCTGAATATAAAACCCAGTCGATATTAGCATATACATTGCGATACACTACACGGTTATAGCTTTCAGCTTTAAAGCCATTTTGGCCACCCTTGTAATACATTTCGTAGTAGGGCTGCTTATCGCTGCTTTCGTGTACAGCATTTTTATTAGCACCCACCAGCACTACATCCAGCCGGTAGCTTTCAATTTTCGCAGGGGTTTCCGTACACTCTTTTTTTACTACTTTATTCCACTGATAGTGTATCTGCCCGTCACCAACAAACATATTCACATTGCCATCCGATATTTTATAGTCAATATCAGTTCTCCGGTTGTGATACTGATCCGTTATCTGTCCCCTGTTTTCAATAAAATGCATGTTTACGGCAGCTTGTGTTTTTTGCACATCTGCCGTATTCTTGTCTTTACTGTAAACAGTGCTATGCGGCAATAATAGTGTGGCCGCACATAAGGCAAGGTTTGCGGAAATACCGCACATTAAATTTTTCAAAGTGTAAAACTTTTACAGTTATAATAATGCTATTTTTCTTATTAATATAATGCCAAATATGTACATCCGGCTGCCTATAAATATACCATTTTTGGCCAATCAATTTTGCGCTCGCACATTAAAGGGAGATTAAAACGGCAGTAGTTTGAAGTATTAAAAAGAGTTGTTTTATAAATATTACTTAAAATAAATGCAATTTACTTCCGGGGCCGTTTACCTTATCCTCAATTTCATATATTCGTTACCCAAAAACTAATAAGTTAATATGCGCAAATTTTTTATCCTGGTTTTCTTCATAGCCCTTCATATATCCGATAGCAAAGCGCAGGAAATTATTATAGATAGTGTTTCAAGTCACAGCTTCGGCGGTGTACAATCCGGCAGGCACGGGTCAAGTAATTATACTTATTATATAACCGGCCACGATGATAATAAGGCTAAGACCGCGAAGCTTCACATTCATATTTTAGGCCGCGAAGCCCATCCGCAAAATACTATTGCCTTGGATGTGAGCAAATCGACTATCGTGCTTGCATCTGCAATGGCAGATCATGGCCTTTTATTCGTTTTAGGAGACCCGGTAGCTAAAACACGCACCATCATGGCGCTGGAAAACAACGGGGAAATCAAGGCTACAAAAAAAGAGGAAAATGTATCTCCTGCATCGTTTACCAATACTTTACGGGTATTTCCGGGCATGCCTGATGGCCTCATATTGTTTGCCGGTGGGGGCAAAAACGGCAGTTATGCCATTACGCGTTACAACCGCGATTTTGAGGAAGAATGGAAAAAAGAATATGCTGCAAAAAACGGCACGATGGAAATCATAGCTACTTCCAGCTTTATGGACAAGATGATGGTGCTTGAACAGATAAAACCCGATGCTAAAAAAGAGCGGTATCAATATCATCTGCGTACTATCATGACTATGCAAGGCGAAGAAATCGCGTATAATGCATTAGAAGACAGTGGCGATTACATGTACCCCGCTACATTGGGAGATATGATGGGGGCTAGCTTTATAGGTGGTACGTACTATAAAAATGGCGACTTTGAAGAGAAAGCCCCTGTGGGGCTGTTACTGGGGCAACTGGAGCCCCACGGACGTTTATTCCACACTTTTAAATTGCCATTCAGCTCTTTACAAAAATTCTTGCCGGATACTAAAGTAAAAGATTTGCAGAATGGGGCACAGATAATTATACAGGCTATAGTACCGGGCGGACGGGCAGAATTTTCCATTATTTGTGAATTGCTCACGCGTCAATACAACAATGTCGGCGCAGAAGTGACGATATCCGACCCTTTTATTATTTATGCAAATGGCGAAGGTGAAGTAAAAGGTATCAACTTTGTACCAAATGTTACACCTACAAAAATTACTATGAAAGGCAAGCTTGCCAAAGGCAATATACACACCGTGGCAGGTTGGTTAATGAAAAATGATGCATTTGCTTACCGCTTCACTAGCCGCGGACGCGAGGCACGTGTATGCTTTACCTACGTAGATAATGAAAATCGAAGAAAAACTTTGTCATATGCTGTAGATAGCCCCGCTACCGGCGCGGTAATGGGCTTGCCCTTTGACAGAGAAGCATCTAAAGCAAATACCGGTAAATGGGAAGTGGATACAGATGCACCTCCTGCTGCGCTTTACCCATGGCTGTTTCAAAATGTTATAATAAGCGGCCGGGATAAAGTGACACGTTATGATATGGCACCACCTAAATTAACAATCGGTATTTTTCCCCTGCCCAAGTAAAGCAAGACAGATATGCTATAAATAGAGAAGCCACCAAAAATGGTGGCATTCTTTTATCAAACAAAACAAACAATATATGGGGATAACCCCGATAACTTTATGATTAGCAGCTTTTCGGCTGTAATTTACATTGGTATCCCTGTAAAATAAAGCATTATTGGCGAGGTATTTCATTAATATTTAAGGAATCATAAATTTATATCTGATAATCAATAATTTACAATACCGAATATTCTAATAAAATATATGTTGACTCTAATGAAACGTTAGTACCCAGTAGCCGGGTTCATAATCATCAGGCATAAAAGTGTATTCATATGTTTTATCCCTGAAGCTTACGGGGCTGCCTTCTGTG
Organism: Flavipsychrobacter sp.; assembly: GCA_036406055.1. GTDB lineage: Bacteria > Bacteroidota > Bacteroidia > Chitinophagales > Chitinophagaceae > Polluticoccus. The sequence continues at coordinate 26,050 of DASWWE010000222.1, forward strand.
CTATAGGTCATCACCCTTTCAGGCGTAAGGCTGGCGCTAAATAGAAAATTGTAAATAGTCGTCATTATCCCCAGTTCTCCACTTATCTTCTGATAATTCACCACCGTACGTTTCTTGTTGGTCGCAGAATCTGTTTCTGTCGAAAAACGATAGTCTATTCTTAACGATTCGCCTTTGGTATTTTTATACACATATCTTACCGTGTAGCGCACTTCATTATCTACAAAGGCAAGTGTGTAGCCCTTTGCCATGCTTCCGATAGCTTCGCAAAAACGTTTGGCGATATCAACGTTGGTGTCAAGCGCCAGCACACGTGCAGCCAATGGCTCATCTTCACCGTCTTGTGCCATTGCGCGGGTGCAGGTAAAACTTATCAGCAACATTAGAAGAAGTACCCTCATGCAGATGCTATTTGTAATAAAAATAATAAAAGCCTGTCCAAAAAACGATGCAAAAAAAATCCCGCCCTTAAAAGGACGGGATGTTAGAATAGATTTAATAAATTATTTAGCAACTGTAAATTTACGAGACAGTGTCTCTTTGCCATCATTTACAGTAAGCATATAGTTACCCGCGGCCAAAGAAGAAATATCTACTTGCCCCTGGTAAAACGATGCATTGGCTTCATTCCACTGTTTTACTACCCTGCCATACATATCCGATATAGCAAATGCTACAGAAGCATTTACACCCATATCCAGCTTAATGTTTACCGTATTCACAGCAGGCACGGGATACATGCTTAGCGATGCTGTATTCAGCATTGTTTCACCAATCTTAGTGGGGCTATAGTATTCGTAGTAATAACGTACTTCAGTATTACCCGCCTTATTTCCCCATGCATTGTTTTGCCAATCTTCGGTAGTAATGCTTTTCAGCAGGCCAAAGTCATTATACGCCCATATTTCACGACTTTCATTTACAAACATGCTTCCATTCCAAACCTGTTTGGTTTCAGATGTTTTGTTATTGGCATTGTTATAGGTGTACAATGTTTTATCGTATTGCTCCCAGTTACTGCCATTCCAGTTATATTCTATAGCCGATACCAGCAGTTTGGCATTGTAGGCATATTCCCAGCGCTTATTTTTTGCCCAGGCCGATGTGTTAGCATCCCATTTCTCTAAAGTATAGGTAGCCACATCACCATTCTCGTATGTATAGCTTTTACGCTCATTATTATATTGGGTACCGCTGCCATGATCCGAAACTTTATCCTCCACCGAAACTATATTGTTATTTGCATCGTATACAAAAGTAGCACTGTATGAAAGTGAACTGATAGATACTACATTGTTACCGTTATAGGTAAGGGTAGATTGATCGTGCGGGTTCCACATGCCACCGGCACCGGCCAGTTGAAAGTATGTAACATCTATTTTACTGCTGCCCGGCAGATAATCGTAGAGATACCTTGCAGAATCTTTCCATACGCCGGTGCTGGTACGCCATGTAGCATATGTCAGCGATGTTACATTATCATTGGCATTAAATGTTTGCTTGCGATATAGCTTATTGCCATATGCAGCCATCACATTGTTGTAATAGTACGTATAGCTCTCATCATAATAAATAGACTCATCGCTCGCAGGTATATCGTAATTCAGCACGCCACCACGCCCTGCACCAAAATAGTAGTGCGTTGAATCGACCGGAACGAACGCAGAACCATTATGTAATGTATTGGTTCTGGCATACAAGCGAAAATTCAATTTAGCTACTCCCGAAGTTTTACCAACCTGCGGGTTAAAATGAGGGAAACTACCGGGTATCACTACACCCGATGTCATATTTGAACTGCCTTCTGCTGCTATTATAGGTGTTGCGCACAGCAAAAGATATGATAACAATAAGTATTTATTTTTCATAATGCTGGCGATTAATGTGAACTAAATGCAAACACAATTAAAATTTATCTAACCTAAATCTAACGATTTTTTCCTAATGCGACCACCCTATGACAATATTTTGACAAGCCGTTTACAATTGTTATAAAATCCATGACAATTCTTTAACCGCAAAGCATTAATGCCTCACGGTCAAAGTATCTGATAAACTTCTTTTGTCACTAATAACGCTTATTACATACTTGCCATCCGGTAATTTCGATACATCCAGGCTATATTGATAATTTTTCCGGGCCGGTATCTTCCATTCACTTAGCTGGGCATTGTAATTCAAGTCATAAATAGTAATGGAAAAGTTGCGGGCCGTTTCCCAATCCACATATATGTTGCTATAGGTTTTTGCAGGATTGGGGTAAAGTTTCATTTTATCTTTTTCAGTGCTATTTTTTTCAATTGTCTTTGTTTGGGAATAAGTACCATTGCTCCAAAGCAACAATAGCAACAATAGCATTCTATACATATAGTAAAATTTACCTCGTTAAATATAACAATTAAAGCCTGCTTTGCAGGCTTTAATATCTAAGGATAGGCTTTTTATCTTCAGTATATAGAAAATATTCTGGACAGAGGTTGCCCACCATCACTCAAGGTTAATACATAATTGCCTTGCCTGAGGTCGGATACTGGGATTGTATATTTATGATGTGGTGCCTGTTTATACGTCCATTTCCTTAGCAGCTTTCCGTCGGTACTGAAAATCCAGGCTACTATTTGTGCATTATCAGGAAACGATGTTTCAATATTCAATATATCAGTAGCAGGTATTGGATACATTTTCATTTCTGCGGTTGCTACGTTCATTGACTTTACTGAAGTAGGGAAAAAAGTCTCGTATTGAAAATGGAATATATGGCCGCCGAATGAACTAAAGGTATCAGCACTAAATTCCCAATTTTGCGTGCCTGAATTCCACTTGTCTATTATTACTGAAGACAGTAGGTCAGTGGACACATATGCATACCTATACCTGGTAGCGGTATCCCATTTACCAGCTCTCCAAAAATTATATATACGTAAACTATCCTTTCCATACTTATTGAACCAGTAGTCTCTTTTTATATCATTTACCCATGTACCCGATGTATCATACCTCAATAAAGTGGTACTAAAAAAATCTCCTGAAGGGTTATAGGTATATATTTTATTATATCTGTCGATCCATTTAGCAACACCGGGGTTATACATTTGGTGTAACTCAGATATCAGTTCCCCTCCGGCAGCATAACTATAAGTGTATTTACCAAGGCGTTGATCCCAGATGCCAGCTATAGAACCATTGCTATTGTAAGTGTATTTCGTAAAATAATTACCTGTAATGACAGAATCCAGTCTGCCGGTAGCATCATACACATAGCGGCTGTTTCTGTCAGTGATTAACTTATTGCCATTGTAACTATAGGTATCTGCAGGTAACCCCCACCATTGATTGGTGTAATGATAATAATACCACTGAAATGAGGTTATATTATTAAGGCTATCCATTTTTTGAAAAAACCTGCGTGCCCAGGTCACGCTAACATTTTTTGAAGAATCTATTACTATGAAACGATGAGCACTATCATAGGTAAGCCCATGAATGGCCTTCTGTGTATCATTATAATGGTATTCATCAAACAATGCGTTAAAATTCTCAATTGACAAAATAGCTCCATGGCCATCTTTGTAATAGTAAACTGTTGAATCCATCAAACTTGCGGAATCTGACAAATTGGTTTGATGGGTAAATGTTTTAAGTCTGTAGTTCTGTGCTTTTGCGTTTAGACTAAGAAAGAGCGTAAAGAATACGGATAAGGAAATA
>DASWWE010000223.1:0-3013 GCA_036406055.1 Flavipsychrobacter sp.
GCAGATCCTGCGGTAGCTCATCCTTCATATGCTCCATGCACCAGCTTATTATTTCATCTATCAGCAGCCTGAGCGATGCCCCTTTTTCAGTAAGGTAATATACCACCACTTTAGGTGCTTTTGCTTTCAGTTCTTCCCTGCGCAGCAATCCATCAGCCTCCAGCTCTCTCAACTGCTCTGTCAATACCTTTTTACTGATAGTTGGCATATAGCCATGCATCAGGTTGAAGCGGTTTATACCGTGCTGCACCAGGTATAGTAAAATAGGTTTCCACTTTCCAGCTATAAGTGCAGAGAATTTGGTCATCACGCACAAATCTGCATTAAAACATACGGTATGCATACCATTCGGTTGTAAAGTTAAAGGTAACCATTTGGTAACTTATTGTTCGGTAGTTGCGGCCGTTTCATCTTTGTTAAAAATCACTAACAATGATAAGAAAAGTTGCAGCATACAGTAATGCATTGATGATGCTTACCAGCATACACCATATATACGGAGCATGGGTGTACCACACGCCCTGGCGTTTGCATGTGCTGGCATTGAGCATCCCCGTGCTTATTGTCAATTGGTTTCTTGTGAGGGGCGCTGTATCACGCTTTAAGTTTTACATGTTCTGCCTCGTCAATTTCGTCATTTCCGTAATACTGATAGGATTGTATGAAGGCATGTTCAATCACCTCATGAAAAACCTCCTTTATTTTTCAGGGCTTGATAAGGATACGTTGCTTAAAATGTTCCCACCGCCTACTTATGTTATGCCAAACGATTTTTGGTTTGAGCTTACAGGTGTAACACAAGCCTTAATAACAGTGCCGCTTATTTACTTTTCTATAAAATTGGTGAAAGCCGGTGCAAAATAGAAGCCTTACGGATGCCCTCCTATGTTCGTCAGTTGATTGATGTTTTTGATAGAAGCATCCAGGTCGGCTGCAGTAGCAGCTATACCGTCTATCACTTCTTTATTGGCGGGGTCATTAATATCATTGCTGTTGAATAGCTGTGTTAACCCCATTATGGTCGCCACATGATTGCGTACCTCGTGCGATTGCAACCTCGCTATTTCCTGCAGCTTTTTGTTTTGGTCTACTATTTCCTTTGCATGTTGTTTGGTTGTTGCCTTCTCTTTAATATATATGCGTAGCAAATAGTCTGTTATCATATACACAAACGAAAGGCATATAAGGAACGTGAAGATGTAATCGGTAAAATATTTTGTCCGGTCTTCATATGCTATGGGTATGATACCGGGGTACAAATATTCTATACCCATCAGCGCTACAGCCAGCAATGCATGGAGTGAAAACCATAGCAGATGATAACGCCTGCGTGTGATGGAAATAAGCACCTGGAAGTTAAGAAAGAACAGGCAGATGTTGGGCCCCTTCATGCCCGAATCGTAGTAGTAGGTGATAACCAGCCCCGAAAAACTGACAATAGCAAATATGGCAACCGCCAGCGTATATTTTTTACGAAACCGGGAAAGATAATATACAATGCCCTGTATCAGGGTGAGTGCTGCTGTAACCCATGCTACCTCAGGCAGCACTACCAACATGTTGATAGGCTGAAAAGCCAGAAAAATGAACAGGATAATAGCCCCCAATGCGTTCACCCTCCGGTTTTCAGAGTTGAATTCTTCCGGGCTACCTACTATGTAATCCCAGGCTTTTTGTACCCTGGTATTCTGATAGATAGTCTTCATTAGTAAAAGACGGGGTAAAATGTATTTGATGTATAAGTTGTCGGTATTAAATATACATAAAAATAACTAAGGATTTTCCTCTATTTTCTTAGTCAGTTTGTTTATATTTTTTATCACATCATCCAGCTGTTCTGTTGTGTTCACTATGCCTTTTATCACTTCTATATTAGCCGGGTCGTTCGCCTCTTTTTCATTAAACAGCTGTGCCAGCCCCATTATCGTGCTTACATGGTTTCTCACCTTGTGCGATTGTAGCCAGGCTATTTCTTTCAGCTTCTCGTTCTGCTCTTCTATTTTGGTTACGTGTTCCTGTATGGCCTGTGCACGGTCTTCAGCCAGGTGCTTTTCACGGTTGTACCTGTTCAGCAGGTAATTGGTAATGATGTATACAAAGGCGAGGCATAATACATAGGTTCCCAACACATCCACATATCGCTCCGCAGTATTCCTGTATCCCACAGTTATCCAATCGGGGTGTATGTATTCTACAGCTATCAGCGCCACAACGGTTAACAGGTGTAGTATGGTCCACACCAGGTGCCAGCGCTGTGGTGTTATGGACAGCAGCACGTGGAACGATAGAAAGAAAAGAAACAGGGTAGGGCCGTTTATACCTGCATTGAACCAGTAATTAATTATCAACGCTGCATAGCTGAATACTGCATATACCCCTATAGCATAGTTGAACAACCTTCTGATACGCGAGAAGTAGTATATCAGTGACTGGATAATAATAAGCACCCAGGTAATGTATGTAGAAACTGTAAGGCCTGCTATAATGTTTACTATCAGTATGCATAATAGCGTACCCAGCGTAATGATACTAAGTGAATTAATGGTGCGGTTCTGTACCGAAAATTCGTCTGGCCTGCCAGCCAGTTTTTCCCATACCTTTTGCAGTGTTGTGTGTGTTTTATCTTTTGCCATTTGCAAACCCCTTGCGGGTTTAGGCTGCTAATATAGCAATATGCACTTAGTAATTATAGCCTTTCATGCGGTAGCGCTTTATTTACAGCACATTACGCCATAATTCTTAATGATTGGTTAACAGTTATAAAACAGCTTGTTAACTGTATTTAAAGAACTCGTTAACCCGCCTCCAAAATTTCTAAAGTGTAAAACGGCACTACATCTTTGCATCATCAAACAAACACAAGACAAAACAAAAAGTAAAAAAACACAATTCATGAAAAACATAACCCTATTCATCACCATACTAGCCTGCCTGGTAGCAGCAGTAAACATCTAAACAACAAACGCAAAACAAAAAATGAAATCTTTACTATTAATCCCTGTAGGTATCTTAT
>DASWWE010000224.1:0-11313 GCA_036406055.1 Flavipsychrobacter sp.
GTTCAATAAAACATTTTGTGAATACTGGTTCATTGCTTTATAAATTGATAGATGATATTCTATGGACTGACTGGGATCCCATGGCTATCAATAACACTGGCCCTAGAGATGAATACCAAATGTATGTCGCAAAAATTGTCAGTCTTGTTGAGTCAGGTGCAGATAGAGAAGCTATCGCGAATAAATTATACAAATTTGAAACAGATAGTATGGGAATGGATGGTTCAATAGAGCACTGCTCAATGGTTGCGAATAAAATTCTTAAAATATTCACGGATTTTAATAAAAGCAAAAGCCATTGATTATCAGCGGCTTTCTTATTAGTGAACTCAATTGGACTCGACCCCTTGCCCCTACCTTACAACAACTGCTCTAACTGGTGAAATATAGTCACCAGCGACCTGCCTTTATCTGAAAGGCTGTATTCTATATGCAGGGGTTTTAGTTTAATGGTGGTTTTGTCAAGTATGCCTTGCTCATCCAGTTCGCGCAGGGCTACTGCTACCGATTGTTTTCCTGCACCGGGCATGGCACGCAGCAATGCATTGAAGCGTACGGGGCCATCCAGCGCCATGCGGAATATCTGCGGCTTCCATTTGCCCGATAAGGTTTTCAGTAACTGCTCTGCCGGGCAGGTATTGTCTGCTTCTATACGCTCATTCATAGTCCATTTTTTAAGACCTCTTGCCGGGCATATGCCCGCTGCCGACCTTTGTTTCACAAAAATAAGAACAATAGCCTGCCTGTAATGGCAAGGCTTCGTTAAAGATACCCAAAGATGAAATGGATCATAACACTATCGGCCTGCTTACTGGGTGTTTTATACGTCTGCAACGGACAGATAAATAAGAATCATATGACGAAACAAACTAACAATCCGCTATTGTGCGATGTAGAAACCGGGATGTGTGAAGTGCCGGATACCAATGCAACCATCGGTAACCTGCATACCGCCGCCACAGAAAAGCCGGTAAAAGTGATATACTATACAGACCCCATCTGTTCATCGTGCTGGGGGATAGAGCCGCAACTGCGCCGGCTGAAACTGGAATATGGCCACACTGTAGAGATAGCCTGCCACATGGGTGGCCTGCTGCCCGACTGGAGCTATAATAGCGGTGGCATCAGCAAACCGTCGGATGTAGCGCACCATTGGGATGAAGTGAGTGCATACTATGATATGCCTATAGATGGCGATGTGTGGCTGGAAGACCCGCTGCCATCGTCTTATCCGCCATCTATAGCTTTTAAAGCGGCCACACTACAGGATGAAGCAAAGGCCATAAAATTCTTGCGGGTGCTGCGCGAAATGGTGTTCCTGCAAAAGAAGAATATTACCAAGTGGGAGCATATAGCCGCCGCTGCAGAAAAGGTGGGGCTGAATGTAGCGCAACTGAAAACAGACTATGAGGGCAGGGGCAAAGAACTGTTTGAAGCCGACCTGGCGCAAGGCCGCAGCCTGGGTGTGCGTGGTTTCCCTACCATGATATTCAGCAATGGGGCAGGGCAGCGCGAAGTGGTTTACGGCTCGAAGCCTTATGGTGCATATGAGGCAGCCATAGCTAAGCTGTACCCGCAACGCAAAGCCAGCAGCTACAGTAAAAACTGGAAAGACCTGTTTACCATATACCCCACACTTACCGCCCGCGAATATGCAGAGCTATCGGGCACACCCCGTGCTGCTGCGGAAAAAGCATTACAGGCACTGGAACAACAAGGGCACCTGAACCGGCTGACCACCAAGAATGGCAGCCTGTGGATGCTGAAATGAAAAACTAAGTGAGAGAATGAATGACGACCCGCTGATGGCGGGTTGTTTTGTTTTTGGGAGGTAATGAGATCATTATCTAAACTTATAGGCTATAGTATTGAATAGGCGTGTTTTTCTATCAGGTCCCATCACGCGTATTTCTTCCATAAAAAGCTTATCGCCACTTTGGGCACTGTCTATTGCTGCTATCGTTGCTGCATCAAAATGGCTATCGGTATTTTTATGTTGAAATATGATGGAATCTCCACGAAGTATAGTTATCTCAAACTCTAATATCTTGAAAAAGCTTTCTACATAAGTGCAGTTGTCACTTATGATGACAGGTCCGTCTTTTATGATGACCCCTTTATTATCCTTACCACGGGCTATGATTACTCTTGGGTCGGCTAGCCTGCGTACAGGTAGTAGTATCTTATCCAGCACCTTCCTAGTTTTTGCATGCGTTATTATCAGTATGGTTTGTTTTATCTCTTCTTTGGGTGTGATGATGTATGTGCAATCTTTACCCTCAACGTTGCAATTGTCTGCTTCCAGTAATAAATCATCACAGCGATAACCAGGTATGGCTACGCTTACCTCATTTTCCAGATGCATATATAGTACCCGGGTTTGGTTGGTTGATACCACTGCTGATTGGGCGAAAAGAGTAGTGGGGAGGAATAAAGAATATAAGAGGCATTTGAAGTATGCGTTTTTGTTTTGATGCATAATATCATGTTTTTAACGTACACGTACATAGGCCATTATAGCATCTACGTCCTCACAGCTCATTTTGGGAAACTTTAGACAAGACGTCCTGTAGGTTTCCTGTAAATCCCTTGTTCTTTTATCTTTTGAGAGGTATTTCTCGTCGGTTAAAAATCGACATATCCACTCATTTGTCCGATATGAAACTACACTTATGAGTGCTGGGCCAGTAGCGTCCTTTAGTGGATTGTGGCACGAAGCGCAGTTGTCGGCGAACAACTTTTTGCCATCACTTTCCTGCTCATTGAATACCGGCGGCATATTACCGCACATTGCTACTGGTGCATCCTTTGCTTTAACAGGAGTAAAGCATATGTAAAGTAACAGTGCGCAAACAAGAGCCATCAATATTGCACAACATACCAATAGCAGCGATATGGTTTTAGGGAACATATCCCGAAAATACTATTCATACTGATATGTCGAGCATTAGTATTTAGATATTCGATATTCGTGTTTTCTCCTCTAATCCACACCCTACCCACACAACACATTGCAGACTTATCTATACTTATAAATCTCAAATATTCTTCATACCTTCGCGCCTAATTTTTCAGTAGTTTGAGGCTATTTGTGCACGTTTGATTTTGAGGGGTTTCCGCAGTTTCAGATGCTGTTTTTTGAGATTTGACAGATGAGCGCTAAGTACACAGAACATAAAGGATTGAATATGCCTACCATAGAGCAGGAAATACTGCGCAAATGGAAGGAGCAGGATACGTTTAACCGTAGTGTAGAGATACGCAATGGCAGGGAACCTTTCGTGTTTTATGAAGGTCCGCCAAGTGCCAATGGTATGCCGGGTATCCACCACGTTATCAGCCGTACGCTGAAGGATTTGGTGTGCCGCTACAAAACCATGCAAGGCTACCAGGTGCGCCGCAAGGCGGGCTGGGATACGCATGGCCTGCCGGTAGAGCTGGGTGTGGAAAAAGAACTGGGCATCACCAAAGAAGATATAGGCAAAAAAATAAGTGTAGAAGATTATAACCGCAAATGCCGCGAGGTAGTGATGCGGTATAAAGATAAATGGGAAGATATAACCGAGAAGATGGGGTATTGGGTAGATATGAAATCGCCCTACGTCACCTTTGATAACAGCTATATCGAAACCCTGTGGTGGGCGCTGAAAACGCTGCATGCCAAAGGCTACCTATATAAGAGCGTTAGCATACAGCCCTACAGCCCCGCAGCGGGTACGGGCCTTAGCAGCCACGAGCTGAACCAGCCCGGCACTTATAAAGATGTGAAAGACACCACGATAGTGGCTATGTTCACCGCGGTGCAAAATGCAGAATCACAATTCCTGTACGATGCTACAAGCGGCGCACCGGTACACTTCCTGGCATGGACGACCACACCGTGGACGCTGCCAAGCAATCTGGGCCTTACGGTAGGTGCGAACATAGATTATGTATTGGTAAAAACTTTCAACCCATATACCCACCAGCCTGCTAATGTGGTGCTGGCCAAGGCATTATTGGGTAAATACTTCAAGCCAGAAGGGGAGCATGGTGATTTTGATGGCTACAATGCTGAGCAGAAACTGCTGCCATGGACCATCGTAAAAGAGTTTAAAGGAAAAGATATAGAAGGCTGCCGCTACGAGCAGTTACTGCCATTTGAGGGTAATACCCGAGAAATAGCAGGTGGCGACCCTTGGCGTGTAATAACGGGCGACTTCGTTACTACCGAAGATGGTACGGGTATCGTACACACGGCCCCTGCCTTTGGTGCAGATGACTATCGTGTAGGTAAGAAGCACAACATTGGTATACTGGTGATGGTAGATAAAGAGGGCAAGTTTACCGATTACATGGGTGAGTTCAGCGGCCGCTATATCAAGAATTATAAAGACGACCCGGATTGGAAGGACGTGGATGTGGATATAGCTGTGAAGCTGAAGCTGGCAGGCCACGCCTTTAAGGTTGAAAAATACGAGCACACCTACCCGCACTGCTGGCGTACCGATAAGCCGGTGGTATATTACCCGCTGGATGCATGGTTTATAAAGACCACTGCCGTGAAAGACCGGATGATAGAGCTGAATAAAACCATCAACTGGAAGCCGAAGGCTACAGGTGAGGGTAGGTTTGGCAACTGGCTGGAAAACATGGTGGACTGGAACCTGAGCCGCAGCCGTTACTGGGGCACTCCGCTACCAGTATGGGTGAGTGAAGATGGCAGTGAGATAAAATGTATAGGTAGCGTAGCCGAACTGAAAGAAGAGATTAATAAGGCTAATAAGGTGTTGAATATCAACCAAGATGCAGAGGAAATAACGAAAGACCTGCACAAGCCTTATGTAGACCAGATAGTGCTGGTAAGCGATAGTGGCAAGGCCATGACCCGCGAACCCGACCTGATAGATGTATGGTTTGACAGTGGTGCCATGCCGTATGCGCAATTGCACTATCCGTTCAATGCCAATCATGAAAAAGAACTGAAGCACAATTTCCCGGCCGATTTTATAGCCGAAGGTGTGGACCAGACACGTGGATGGTTTTATACCCTGCATGCACTGGGTGTCATGCTGTTTGACAATGTAGCTTACAAAACCGTAGTGAGTAACGGCCTGGTGCTGGATAAGAATGGTAACAAAATGAGTAAACGCCTCGGCAACGTGGTTGACCCGTTTGAAACCATAGAAAAGTACAGTGCCGATGCTACCCGCTGGTACCTGATAACCAATGCTAGTCCGTGGGATAGCTTACGATTTGATTTAGAAGGCATTAAAGAAGTGCAACGGAAGTACTTCGGTACCCTTTATAATACCTACCAGTTCTTTGCGCTGTATGCCAATGTAGACGGCTTTACTTTTAAAGAGGCCTATATACCTGTGGCGCAACGCCCTGAAATAGACCGCTGGATACTGAGCAGCCTGCAAACACTGGTGCAGGAAGTGACGGGCTATATGAATGATTATGAGCCTACACAAGCCGGCCGTGCTATGGAAACCTTCCTGGATGAGCACCTGAGCAACTGGTATGTACGCCTGTGCCGCCGCCGTTTCTGGAAAGGGGAGTATGAGCAGGATAAGATAAGCGCGTACCAAACACTGTATGAGTGCCTGGAAACGTTATCTATATTGATGGCGCCGATAGCCCCATTCTTTGCAGACTGGTTGTTTACCAATATGAATAACGTAACGCATCGCCATGCGGAACCATCTGTGCATCTGGCAGAATACCCGATGGCAGATGAGGATATCATAGATAAAGACCTGGAAGAGCGCATGCAACTGGCTCAGGATATATCATCGCTGGTACTGTCGCTGCGTAAGAAGGTGAATATCAAAGTTCGCCAGCCATTGCAGAAGATACTGATACCCGTGCTGGATGCGCACATGCAAAAACAAGTGAAGCAGATAGAAGACCTGATAAAGGGCGAAGTGAATGTAAAGGCGATAGAATACCTGGTTGATACCGAAGGTTTTATCAAGAAGAAGATAAAGGCCAACTTTAAGTCGCTGGGTGCCCGGATGGGGGCTAAAATGAAGGCCGTGGCAGCTGCCATAGGCCAGATGGACCAGCACCAGATATCAGAACTGGAGAAACAACAAACATATATATTACATATAGAGGGCGAACCTGTAGAAATCACCACGGGCGATGTGGAAATAATAGCGGAAGATATACCCGGCTGGTCGGTAGCTAATAAAGCCAACCTGACAGTGGCGCTGGATATCACCGTTACCCCCGAGTTGCAAGACGAGGGTAATGCACGCGAACTGGTGAACAGGATACAAAAGATTAGAAAAGAGAGTGGTTTAGAACTTACAGACCGGATAGCTGTTGAGATAGAAGATTATGCCCCTTTAAAATCTGCCATATTAAATTTCAGTGATTATATTTGCACGGAAATTTTGGCAGATAAGTTAGAGATTGTGCCTCAGGTTCAGGCAGGTACTGAAATTGAGGTTAATGAAGCAATTCTTAAAGTGTTAATATCTAAAAACGAGTAACGCTATGGCCACAAAAAAACCGGCAGCCAAACCAGCAAAAAAAACCATCGCACCAGCAAAGGGCGCTAAGAAAACCATGCCTGCTAAAGGCAAGCAAGCAGCACCGGCAAAAAAATCTGTGGCCAGCACTAAGAAGGCAGCACCCCCGAAAACTGTTAAAAAAGGCGCACCGGCCAAAAAAGCCGTTGTAGCCAAGGCTGCCCCTAAAAAAGCCGCACCCGCCAAGAAAGCTGCACCTGTTAAGAATGCAGCGAAGAAGGCAACCCCGGCAAAAAAGGTAGCAGCCACAAAAAAAGTGGACTCCAAAAAAACGAACGTATTGAAAAAGACAGCAAGCAATAAGACAGTTTCAGCAAAGTCAGCACCGGCAAAGAAAACAACAGCCACTAAAGCGGCGCCTGCCCCTGCAAAGAAAGCAGCTGTAAAGGCTGCCCCTGCAAAAGCTGCGCCTGCTAAAAAAGCAGCACCTGCACCCGTAGCTAAGAAGGCCGCGCCTGCCCCTGCAAAGGCAGCCCCGGTGGCCCCTGCTAAAAAAGCCGCAGCTCCGGCACCACAACCTAAGCCGGCATCTGCCCGCAAATCAACCTCATCAAAAAATACGGTGACCAAAACGGTTACCACTTTTGCAAAAGGGGCTATACCCAGCAGGCCGTCATCACAATCTGTTAGCAATACTACGGCATCTGCATCCCGCCCTACAGGTGGCTCATCTGCACGCAGTGCAGCTGCAGAAAAGAAACCCGGTGTAGTAGTAGCACACCGCCGCCTGGAAAGTAAGGCTAAACAAGCTGATGAGGCAGGCAAAACAATGATTAATTATCAACCGGAATTTACACGTTCCATATTAGACGAACCAGAACAAGTGCAAGGACCCGTATACCGTTACAGCGACGAAGAGCTGAACGAATTTAAAGAACTTATAAACGGCCGCTTAGAGAGCGCGCGTAAAGAACTCGTTTACCTGCAAGGGCTCATCACCCGAAAGGATGAGGCAGGTACGGAAGATACCGAGAACAGGTATATGAACATGGAAGATGGCAGCGGCGCTATGGAGCGCGAGCAACTGGCACAGCTTGCCAGCCGCCAGATACAGTTCATCAATCACCTGGAAAAGGCATTGATACGTATTGAAAACAAAACGTATGGTATATGCCGCGTAACCGGTAAGCTGATTGACAAAGCACGCCTGCGTGCAGTGCCACACGCTACCCTTAGCATCGAAGCTAAGAACGTGATGACGAAGAAGTAAGCTTATAATCAATTTGTTATAAAAACAGCCACTGTGCCTGCGTGCAGTGGCTGTTGGTATTACATTACATGTAGCATGCAGTTTTCAGAGGTTCAAAAATTCAAACAATGGTTGTGGGTCATATTGCCAAGTACTTTGGCAGGCACCCTTACAGGTATTATCGTAACGTTTACTGTTTCCGATAGTAGGGATAAGATCTTCATTATCCTGCTATCAGTAATAGTTCCATTGTCGGTATTGCTTCTGTTTGTCAATCTGAAGCTGAAAACAGAAGTTGACGATACGCGTATATTGCTAAGCTTTAAACCGTTTCTGCTTAAAGGCCTCACCATACCCTGGGCAGATGTGGCAGAAGCCGGCATTCGTAAATATAACCCGCTGCTGGAGTATGGCGGCTGGGGATACCGCATCAGCCGTAAGCGTGGCAAGGCCTACAATGTATCGGGCGATAAAGGGCTGCAACTGGTGATGCAGAATGGTAAAAGGATATTGATAGGAACACAGCGCACTGAAGCGCTGCAGATATTGCTGAACGAACTTTATCAACAAGGCATTGTAAAACCCCTTGCAGATGAAGCAAATGTGAAAAGCTGGTAGTAACTTACAGCTATACAACACCCGCTTATGTCATCTATCAACATCAAAAGGCTTCATCATGTACAGATATGCATTCCCGTAGGGTTTGAAGCGGAGGCACGCCGTTTTTATACCGATATGCTGGGCTTGCAGGAGATAGAGAAACCTAAACAGATACCCGGTATATGGTACAGAGTGGGTGAGAGCGAACTGCACCTGGGTATTGAGCCTGAAATGTATCCCACTAAACGTTTTCCATCATTTGAAGTAGAGAGCCTGGATGCGGTAAGAAAGCACCTGGCAGCTCACAATATTACCATAAAAGAAGAAAGCCCCATTCCGGGCTTTCAGCGTATGTCTTTTTTAGATCCGTGGAAGAATAAACTGGAACTGCTGCAACGCAATGCTTAGCGGAAGAAGGACATGCCGTCTTCAATAAACTCGTGGTTGTATTCGCCCAGGTATTCCTGCCTGAAGGCTACCATGCGGTCTTTCAGGTAAAAGTCCAGTAAAGGATTGTCATCTGTGATAATCCCTTTCACATCAATATCCAGCGGGGTAGCGTTATGCTGCATAGCTATGCTGCTCACTACTTTGCTCTTATCTACAAGGTGTGTTATCTCAAAAGCATTCAACTGGCCGACTAACGGGAAGTAAAAATCGGTCTTTATCTGTGCTGTATCGTAGCTGTTTTCCTTTCCCTTGGTGGCTACATACATAAAGTCAAAATTGGTTTTGCCGGGGAAGGATGAGAAGATGCGGCAGTTGTAACCCGCTTTTTGTATGGTGTTGTACAACAGCTTTTGTGCAGTACCGTTATCAGCGTCACTGATACCGTCAAATTCCACGAATATCTTGCCGTTGTTGGTCAGCAGGTCTTGCAATTTGGTAAAACATTCTACACTCAGCAGGTGCGATGGTATGTTTTCGCCTAGCAAAGCATCTATAATAATGAGGTCGTAGCGCTTTTTGCAGACGTTGATGTAATGCCTGCCATCATCTACCACGGTATTGGCTACTGCATGTTTCAGCCCGAAGTATTTCTCTGCCAGCATGGGCAGCCTGCCATCTATTTCTACTGCATCATAATCTACATCGTAATGTTCCATCTGCCGCGCTACGGTGCCCCCACCCAAACCTATCAGCAGGGCCTTACTGCCTTTTGGCAGGCTGGATATTACAGCATTGGTAAAGTAGGTGTAGTACAAAAAGCTGAAATCGGGGTTTGCTTTATCTATCCATGTTTGCCAGTTGTGGTTTACCAGCATTACGCGTGTATCCAGGTCTTTCTTTATCTGCCCGCGGGTAGTGTAGCTGAAGTCTACCACCTTCACCTGTCCCAGCATCCCTTCATTATGGTACAGTATTTTGTACTTATCGGTTTCAGGTTTTTGACTGTTATTGAAGAAAAAAAAACTGGGCACCAGCAATAATAACAATACACCTAATGCCAGCTTTTGCTTAGGGCGCAATATTAATACCGTAAGCAGGAACAGCAGGCTGCCCATAACAATGCACGGCATGGTAATACCTACCAGCGGCACCAGCCAGAAGCCTGTAAGCAGGGTAGCGATAACACCGCCTAAGGTAGAAATAGCATATACCAACCCAGCTGCCTTTCCTGAATCATTCTTTTCCGCAATCAGGCTGATGAGCATCGGGCTTACCATACCCATACCGAGTATCGGTGGCATCAGAAAGAACAATTGCGATACGATAACCCCGGTAAGGAAACTCATATCCAGCGTGCGCTGCATAATGAATTTTGCCAGCATCGGCATTACGATAACGAGTGCTGATGCTATGGCCAGGGTAAGGAACAGTGTCTTTTGCCTTTTACCCAGGTCGCGCTTGCTAAGCTCGCCGCCTATGTAGTAACCTGCGGTAAGGCCACCCAGTGTCAGCGCTAGTGTAGATGCCCATACATATAGAGAGGTGCCGTAGTAGGGAGCCAGCATTTTGCCGCCGGCCAGTTCGGCCACCATCACGCAAGAACCTTCAAAGAAAGAGACTAACAATAACCTGTTCTGAGGTATCGAAGTTGTGTTGTTATCGGTTTTCAAAAAATGAGATTTAATGAGCTAATATAACGATGGTTGGGCTAAGCATTATTTAGAAGGCTGCAAATGCATATCGTATTCTTTACCGGGTTCATTATCGCTGGGTATTTCGGTTTCGATAGCTACAAATTTCACTGTGCCTTTCTTCAGGTAGTTATTAGGCTCGTATAACGGTGCTACTGTTTTGCCTATCTCATCGGCTACCTGCTGTTGCTTTGCGGCATCAGCACCAAACAGTTCTTTATCGCCCAGCGTTACCATGATATTCTCCCTGTCTTCATTCACCTTTACGCCGATGTAGTTGACGGTTGGGTAGTTTTTGAAGACTGTTTCTTTCAGTTTTTCATTGTTGGTATCGTTTGGTGTCATCTCTTTCATATTGCAGCTGTGCAATGACAAGAGTAGGGTAGCGGCTGCAAGGCCGGTAAAGATGTGCTTCATTATAGTTGTGTTTGTAATCAAATATAGCTTAAATACAGGTTGTTGCAAGGGATTCGGACAGGTAATGTTGTATGAAGAATAAAAAGATTGGAGATAATATTTGGTGGAATGGAAACCCTGCGTATCTTTGCTGCCCGTTTGGAAATAACGGGTAGTTCTTAAAGCGGTTTTGAAGCACAATTCAGTACATACTTTATAGTGCTCTGGTTAAAACAAAACGTTTATCATGAAATAAAAAATCTGATAAAAGTTTTGGAGGAATGAAAAGGTTTCTTACCTTTGCACTCCCAACGAAAACGAGGGTAAGTTCTTAAGGTATCGAAGAGAGGCAGAATGCAGGATGGCAGCGGGTTTGAGTGGTGGTGTTGAGCGGGTCTTGCGGGTTTATGAGAAAATAAAAAATCTCAAAAAAACTTTGCTGAATTGAAAAGAGTTACTATCTTTGCGCTCCCTTAGCGAGAGAGAAAATAACGAAAGGGTAACAGGGGGTTCTTCAAATAGTAAA
>DASWWE010000225.1:0-17905 GCA_036406055.1 Flavipsychrobacter sp.
GTATGCGAAGGAACTACACGATTTGGTTGATGAGCTGAAAATGAACGGCCGGGTAACATTTGCAGGCCCTGTTTCTGCTGTGAATGATTTACTTAATACTTCAGATGCATATGTGTTGCCAACAACCGATATGGGTGGACATGAAGAAGGTTCTCCCGTTTCCTTGCTTGAAGCGATGGCCGCACAGGTACCTTGTGTAGCCAGCAATGTGGCAGGCAGCAGAGATCTGATAAGAACGAATGATACCGGTCTCTTGTTTCAGCCCGGAAATGTAGAAGAATTGGCGGCATGTATCAGGAAGTATATGGATGATAAAGGCTTTGCAGAAACGATGGCGCAGAATGCACGCACGTTAGTTGTAAATGAACATACTTTAGAAAAGGAAGCAGCAGCGTTTCAGGATGTGTACAAAAAAATAATGCGCATTAAAACCTCATGAGTGCTTTTTGCGACATAGCATTGTGCAATGCTACATACTATCCCCAATACAACCGGCTAAATGAAACAGCATGGCAGCAATCGGGGTGGTATTGGAAGAGCATTGGGACGAAAGGAGGTGACTACATACATAAGTATAAAAATCCGGATGGCGAACTGGTAATAATTGGCCAACTATATGAGGTAGTTGATATGGGCAAGGTTTTTGAACGGATAAGAAAATATATTTCAAAGGCATCAAATGCTTTTGAAGAACCTGCCGGTCATTATGCCATTTTTTATTTTGATAATAACAGTAAAGAATACCATGTTTTTACCAACAGGTTAGGGACGTACCATGTTTATTATTCGTCGATAGATAAAGTGGTTAGTACTTACTATTTAGGGTTAGCAAAACAAGCATCTGCCAGAAAAATGGATTGGCAAGGTATAGCTGGCTTTTTCTCAAATGGCTTCTTTCCTGATGATAAAACTTACCTGGAAGGCATAACTATTCTGCAGCCCGCATCCTGGTATTGTTTTGATGAATCTTTAACCCTTATGCATCATAAGCGTTACTGGGACTGGCAATTTGAAGCGAAAGCATCGCCAGTAGATGAATGGTGTGATGCACTGCATCATATACTGAATGATACTATAACAACGGCTGTAAAAGATAAAGCAACTGCCTTGCCGCTTTCAGGTGGCTTGGATTCCCGTACTATTGCCGGAGTGCTAACGAAAATAGATACCCAGTATAAATCCTTATGGGCTTATTCCTATGGGTACAGTACAGCTTCCCCAGAAATAAAAATTGGTAAGCAAATAGTAAACCGGAGAAATATCAGATTTGATAAATATGTAGTGCCCGATTATCTATGGAAAGAAATGGCCAACATCACGGATAGTGTTGAGCTGTTTCAATACCTGACGGGTACACGGCAGGCATATGTGCGAGAAGCGATACAGACAAATGCAGATGTGGTAATCGGTGGCCATTGGGGTGATGTTTGGCTTGATGGTATGGGGATGGAGGCGGATGGTAATTATGGCCAACTGTTCAAAAAGAAAATAGTGAAAAATGGCAGTGTGCAATTATTGAGTACTATATGCAGTCATTACCTACCAGATTACAAAACCTACCTCGATAGCTACTTTGATATGCATGCCTCAAAGTATGCACATATAAAAGATGCTGACTTCAGAATGAAGATATACAAGACCGATCAATGGTCTTTCCGGTGGACAGTACCAAGCCTGCGAATGTACCAGGCAGCAGCAATGCCTGTTTTACCATTTTATGATAAGCGCATTGTTGATCTATTTATGAAGATTCCTTCAGAAGTTTTAAAAGGCCGCGAGTTGCAAATAGCATACCTTAAAAAATATCACCCCGACCTTGCATCTATAAAATGGCAGGAATACGATAGAAATCTATACAGTTATAAAGGCTTTAATAATCGCCATATAGTTTATCGTTCTGTAAACAAGCTAAAGCGGGTATTATCAGGCAAGCCACATATCTCCCGCAATTGGGAAGTTTGTTATCTGAATGAAAATGCTAAACAAAATCTACACGATAGTCTGAACACGACTGCTATTAAAAGTATAGTAGCCGCTAATGATTTGCGGAAAATGCTGGATGACTTCTATAGAAATCCAAATGCTGCAAATGGGTATGCCATAAGCATGTTGCATACATTCGCCCAATTTGTAAACACAGTGTTATAGTGCGCGATAAAAAGCGAAGGATATTATTAGTAATGCATAGTATTCCGGTAGATTCCGGTTTTTTGGCAACTAAGTTTATTAAGCTTAATGAACGATATGATGTGCATTTACTCTGTTGGGATAAGCCTGAGAACATTGACCTGTTTATGGAAACATACAGGCTGCCTGCAGATTTTAGGAAACGTATCCACTTAGGTAATAGCAAACACTTCAATATATTCAAAGTATTATATTGCCTGCTTGTTTGTTTCTTTGGCTCTTCACGAGTAAGAAGATATCTTTTTGGTTACAAGGAAGCATTTACAAAGAAGCTAAAGTTTATAATAAAATATCTGCCGGCTTTGTTTATACATCCTGTAGTAGTCCATTTTGAGTTCGGTACATTGGCTAAACAGGGGTTAAGACTGAAGCAACTTACTGGTGCCAAACTGGTGGCCAGTTTTCGGGGGTATGATTTAAATTATACTGGCCTTGATGATGTAGGGTATTATAAGGAGGTGTGGACTGAAATAGATGCGGTACATTTTTTAGGGGCAGATATAAAGAAGCGGGCTGTAGCCCGTGGTTATGTGGGGAGCGAATACGAAGCGCTAATTCCGCCGGGTATTGACCTGAAAGTATTTAATACAGTAGTAAAAGCATCGAAGTTTGAAGTGGATACGCTACATATAGTGAGTGTAGGCCGTTTGGTTTGGAAGAAAGGCTACGAATATGCCATCAGGGCTGTAGCACGGCTGAAAGAGAAAAACATTCCTTTTGCATATCACATTATAGGTGATGGTCCACATCGGCAGGCTTTAGAATTTACCGTTCATGAATTACAGTTGCAAGAAAATGTCGTTTTATGTGGTGCAATGAATGCGGCTGAAGTAAAAAATGAACTGGGTATTGCCCAGGTTTTTTTGCAACCTTCTATATCAGAAGGCTTTTCAAATGCTGTAGTTGAGGCGCAGGCAATGGGCCTACCAGTTATTTGCAGTGATGCGGATGGACTACCGGAGAATGTTGCAAATAACATAACAGGATTTGTAACACCTAAATGGGATGAGCAGGCTATTGCGGATAAACTGGAGTGGTGCTGGCAGCACAAAAATGAATTGCTGGCAATGGGTAAAGCGGGGCAGCAAAGAGTTGCTACTTATTTTACCCAAGAGCAGCAACTGGATGCTTTCGCTGAGCTGTACAATAAACTTTTATCGCCGGCGTAATGCGTATAGATGCAGTGTGGTTTAATGAGGCGCCGCCTGGTTCGTGGGAATTAGGCTCATCTTATGCTATAGCTTATAGTCCGGATGCGCTTGTTAATGTAATTCCCGGCATAGTAGAAGGCACAACTGCTGAATGGGTATTATTTTGGGACAGCAAGCTGGGCAATCCTGACTTAACTCTTATAAAAGAATTATCAGGCACGCCTGTTGATGTGTGGCATGGGGGATTGAAATTAGGATTAGGGGGGCTGCCACGGTTGCTCGACTATATTGATCCGGCATGGCTATATAACAAAGATGCACCTGTTAATATTATCAGCTCATCCTTTAGATTAAGCCTGCAGGCTTGTTTAATCAGAACAAATGTGTTGAAGCGCTTACTAGATAGTCTTGCGGGATTTCAATCTATGGAAATGATGGGATTGGCTTTAGGATATAGCCTTATAAAAAATGGCGGCATTATCCGTTACCATCCAGATCTTGTACCATCTGTTAAACCAACTGTTGTGCATCTTCCAAAGGTGGATGAATGGGTGTTTTTAAGGAAATTTTTTTCGTTAAAGTGGCAGCTATGGGTGATGTGCAACATGCCGGGTTTATTTTCAAATTATAAATATTGGCGTAGTACTAAAAGTGTAGCATATCTGCCTTGCAAACCTTCCATACATTCATCCATAGAAGAAACATTGCATGAAGTAGAAGGTGCTGTATCTGTTTTGGCACCCACGTTAGATAGGTATCCTTATCTTGAAAGTGAACTGGAGCAACTATCTGTGCAAAAGCATTTACCAATAGAAGTACTGATAACAGACCAAACAGATGCAGGCAGGAGGCATGAGATAGATACGGCCTCATATCCTGGTATCAACATCCGTTACTTTCCGCAAAATGAAAAGGGCCAATGCATAGCCTGGAATAAAATGCTGGAGGAAGCAAAAGGTGAGTACGTACTTTTTTTGGGTGATGATGCAGATAATATCCAACCATGGTTTATACAAAAACTTTTGTCGACAATGCACCAGTTTGATGCAGACATGGTAGCATCAAACGTTATAGAACTGAAGATGTCCATCAAGCCGGTAAATCCATATTTCTATATGTCTGATACCTTTCCTATCACGCTTATTAAAACAGAAGTAGTAAGAAGGGCAGGCAATATGGATATGTTTTTCAACAAGAATATCCGTGCAGATTATGATTTGGCCTTACGTTGTCATGAATCAGGGGCATTAATGATATTTGACTCATCAGCGTTGATAGACCATCATCGTGCACCATCAGGCGGATTGCGAGCGCATAAAGCAAGGGTCGTAACCAATGCTATTTCAAGACAATCCATCAATAAGTTTGCAGAGCCTGCAGTGTCAGAAATATTTCTTGTAAAAAAACATTTTAATGCACTGCAGTATAAAATGTTTATACGCATCAAGTTCTTCAACCAGTTATCAATAAAAGGTAATAGTCTTAGAAAAATAGCGCGTATTCTAATGTTTGGTGCTAAGTTACCCGGCATCATAAGGCGCTATAAGGCCAATGTACAATTGGCAGAACAAGAGCTAAATCGTCGTGTCAGCTCATAAACACTATCTGCTAATAAGTTCTGAATTTCCACCGGGTCCGGGAGGCATAGGTAAACATGCCTACTGCCTGGCAAAGGCATTGGTGCATCATAATGTATCTGTGACGGTTGTTTGCAACATGGATTATGCAAGTGATGATGAAATTGATGCCTTCAAGGCAAAGCTTCCGGCAGGTATGCGAATAGTGCATATTCGCAGGCAAGGCTTTGCTACTTATCTCAATAGGATAAAGACAATAACAGCTTTATGCAAACAACAACAATTTGATAAAGTAATAGTAAGTGGACAGTTTTCTATATGGATGGGAGCATTGCTTAAGATGTTATATGGGAAAAAAATATTTTCTGGTGCATTTGTACATGGCTCTGAATTGTTAATAGGTGGCAGTATAAAAAGAAGGTTAACCCAACTCAGTCTTCATAAACAAGATGCTTTATGGCCGGTGTCGCACTATACAAAATCGCTGCTTCACAAGGCAGGAGTATCAAAGAATATAAAACTAATACCGAATGGTATCGATATAAGTGAGTGGGAACATAGCAGGATAGAAAAGCTGCCATGGAAAGGATATCCCAATCTGCTCACTACCGGCAGCCTTACTAAAAGGAAAGGCCAGCATAATATAATAAATGCCTTGCCTGTACTGATAAAACAATACCCAGAAATACATTACCACATGGTAGGCCTACCGGTACAAGCTGAAGCAATAAAACAACAGGCAAAGCTGCTATCTGTGGAAAACCATATTACGATATACGGTCGTTTATCAGATGTTGATTTAAAGAAAGCCTACAGTACAGCTGATGTGTTCTGTATGTTGAGTGAAGAAGATAATGGCGATGTAGAAGGCTTTGGCATTGCTGTATTGGAAGCAAACATAAATGGTATGCCCGCAATAGGTAGTAGGAATACGGGCATGGAGGATGCTATAAATGATAATGTAACAGGCAAGTTGGTTGATGCACATAATGCTGAAGAAGTATTAGCTGCTATGAAACAATTGCTCACTGCCGATAAAACAGCATTACAGGCCAACTGCCGTAACTGGGCTATGGCTCATGATTGGAACGAAGTAGTTAAACCCCTGTTGTGAGGATACTGGTTATATCTCATACGGATCATTACATTGATAACAATGGTACCATTGTTGGCTGGGGGCCTACTGTCAGGGAAATAGATATGCTGGCTGAGCGTTTCGGTGCAGTTACACACATTGCTTGTTTGCATGCAGGTACTGCACCTCTTAGTGCTGTAACATATAGTAATCCGAATGTGTCGTTTATAGCTATACCCCCTTTTGGCGGCACTGGATGGAAGAACAAAATAAGCATCCTTACTTCGGCATGGGGTAACCTTATTAAAATAAGAAAGGCATTACGAAAGGCAGATGTATTTCAGTTCCGTGCGCCAACATCTATAGGGTTATACATTATTCCATACCTAAGCTTTTTCTCAAGAAAAAAAGGGTGGTATAAGTATGCCGGCAATTGGATAGCCAAGCATCCGCCATTATCTTATGCTATACAGAAATGGATGTTGTTGCATTTGCAGTCAAGAAAAGTAACGATCAATGGTGCATGGCCACATCAACCATCTCACTGTATCAGTTTTGAAAATCCATGTCTCGATGATGCTGACAGGTTATCGGGCGCCGCAACTATAGACAATAAAGAATTTGATGGGCTATTAACACTCTGCTTTGTAGGCAGGTTAGATAAAGAGAAGGGCTTGGACGAAATTATTGAAGCTGTAAACAAACATCCCCAAAAGGATAGAATACATGCTTTACATATTGTAGGCGATGGCCCCTATAAAAACACTTTGCAGCAAAAAATAAAAGACTTGCAATTTCCTATAGTGCTGCACGGTGCATTGGCTCGCGATGCCGTGTTTCATATTTATAGGAGGTCCCATTTTCTATTACTGCCTAGCAGGTCAGAAGGTTTTCCGAAAGTGGTGGCAGAAGCAGCCAACTTCGGCTGTATACCCATTGTTTCAAATGTCTCTTCTATTAGCCAATATGTGAATGACAACAATGGTTATCTGTGGAATACGAATGAATCTTCATTTGCTGACTTCTTTGGTAAAGTAGATTTGAACAGCACAAAGGATTTTAATAATCGTTCGGCAGAAGCGTACAAGATGGCGGCGAATTTTACTTACACCGTCTACCTCGATAAATTGAGTGCATCCATATTGCCATAATGCGGCCTACTGATACATATCCTAAACATTTACCACTTCATTATGCAGTGTTACTGGTATTGCTAGGTGCTGCGTCTGTATATGTGCAAGGTGTGGCAAGTCTTGCTTGGTTGGCCATTATTGTATGCACCATCTATGGCTTTGCTATAGATGACCTGCGTTGGCTGTGGTATGGTGTAGCTATGTCTCCGGGTGTAGAGGTGTGGGCGCGTATGGCAAGAGCTCCGTTAGTGCCTCATGAAATTGGCAAATATTACTTGTTGCTTGTAATCGTGTTGCTTCTTATTCAACACACACGCAGGCATTCTCATCAGCCGCTTTATCACATCGGTACATTTATTTTGCTATGTCTTGTACCCGGGTTAATAGTAGCCTTCAGTGTTTTTAACTTCGAATATTGGGTGCTCAATGCATTAGGCGTTATTGAGCTTGGCTTGTTGCTGATATTCTCTGCCCGTGAAAGGTGGTCTATAGAAAAATATTGCAGTGTGCTGCAGCTTGCCATCGTGCCAATGTTACCCATATTGGTATATCTCACGCTGAAGACCCCGGACTTTGATGACATAAATTTTAAGCTGGGTTCTAACTTTAAAACATCGGGCAATTTTGGTAGCAACCAGGTATCTACTATACTGGGTATGGGCCTTGTGTTGACGACATTGCTTACTATTGTCAGGCGGCCATTATTCCGTGTCAACTGGCTTAACTATTTATTAATAGCTCTGTTGTTGTTTCGCGGATTACTAACATTTTCCAGAGGGGGTATTATTACTGCATTGCTTGCTATTACTATAGCTATACTATACATGGCGTTTATCAACAGGCGTTTATTTGCCAGGACACTCCTGGCAGTGGTAGTCTTAGCATCATTAGGCACATTTATTTTTATAAAAGTGAATGATTTGACTAAGAACCAATTACTGTTGAGATATCAAGGTGAAACAGCAGGTACTTTAAGCGGTAGCAAACAAAGAACAATCAATACTATCACATCATCTCGGTTACTATTGGCACAGACAGACTGGGAGATATTTAAAGACAATATCTGGTTTGGAGCCGGGCCGGGTATGTCTAAAGATTTGCGTTCGCAATATGGATTTATCGATATCGTATCCCATACAGAGTTTACAAGGTTATTGAGTGAGCACGGTATGGGCGGTATGCTGGTAACTATCATCCTGATCGTTTTCCCTTTCTATTGGGTTCGTAAACAAAGGCTTCGTATCTGGAGAGCAATGTGCAGTTCGTTGTTTGCCTTTGCTTTGCTTACCAGTGTACACTCCGCTATGCGCACCAATACTACTGTAGTATGTTTTGTGTTGGCCGCGATGCCGGTTTATTTACTTCGTAAATCCAATGCCGCCAGAGATGTCTAATCGGGTTGTTATAGTAGGCCTGTTTTCTGATCCCGGTAAAAGCCCAGTAACACAAGGCTACGAACTGGCAAGGGTGTTGAAGGCCAATGGTTACAAAGTACTGACTGTATCGCGCTACTATAACAAATTACTACGCTTAATCGATATAGTCTGGCAATTGATAGCTAAGAAAGGGCAATATGATACTGCAATTGTGCAATTCTACTCGGGAAATAGTTTTATCTGGCAGTATGTTGCAGGACATATTGTAAAGCTATTAGGTAAAAACTTAGTATTTACCATACATGGCGGGGGTGTGCCGGCACGTATAAAACGCTTTCCAAAACGGTATTTATCATTGCTGAAAAAGGCGGATAAGATTACTTGCCCATCACCATATATGGCCGATGTACTGCATAGGTACATGGTGCATTGCTTGGTGATACAAAACATTATCCCGTTGTCGCAATATCGTTTTGTGCCCAAAGAAAGCTTTCGCCCAACGATATTGTGGATGCGTGCATTTTCTGATATTTATAATCCTGAAATGGCCATTCGTGCCATCGAAATTGTAAACCAAGTATATCCCGGCACAAAGATGTATATGGCTGGCCCCGATCTGGGTAGCTTACCTGCTGCAATGATTTTAGTAAACGAACTGCAGGTAGATAATAATATTGAGGTTGTTGGTTTTGCTGACAAAGAGAAGAAACAACAGCTGGCTGAGATTTGCGATATATATATATCCACTAACAGGATAGATAACAGCCCGGTTACAATCACTGAAATGTGGGCATTGGGCCTCCCTGTTATCAGTACGAATGTAGGCGGAGTGCCCTATATGATACAAGATAGCGTAAATGGTATGCTGGTAGATAACGATGATTATAAAGCTTTGGCTGAAAAGATCATCGCAACTATAAAAGATTCGGAACAAAGTAAGCGTATAGTGCAGCAGGCACTTATGGATGTAGATAAATATGACGAGAAAGTCGTTCTTAAAAAGTGGCAATCCCTCTTAGCTGATTTATAAATGAGCTTTACTGAAAAGCTGTATAATGTTGCGCCAGTATTCCTGCAGAATGCTGTGGTTAGCCTCTATGGCCGGCAATGGCACAATCGCCGCTTTGGGGGGATATTTCAGGATGAACTGATAGGTTTCAGGCAGCGCGAAAGTTTTACCGGGGAGCAATGGAAATTGTATGCGGATGCATGTTTGAGAAAAATGCTGCTCCACGCGTATGATACTGTACCATATTATCGTACAGCATGGGATGCTTCTGGAGTGGCGAAAGCACAGCTTAGTAATATTACTACAGAGAATTTATCAGCATTGCCAATGCTAGAGAAAGAGTCACTTCGTAAGTATGGCGCTACGGACCTGCTTTCTGCCCAAACAGAAAAAGGCGGTAGTTTTTTTTCATCCAGCGGAAGTACGGGTACACCTACCAGCATATTATTCTCGTACCCCATGCACCAAAGATGGAGTGCGGCATATGAAGCACGGGTAAGAAACTGGGCTGGTGTGGATAGGTACATGCGGCGTGGCATGATAGGTGGCAGGAAAGTGGTGCCCCATGCCAATGCTGCACCGCCATATTACAGGTACAATTTTGTTGAAAAGCAGGTGTACTTTTCCGCTTACCATATATCTGCTAAAAATGCAGCAGACTACGTAGCGACCATGCATAAATATCAACCTGATTACATGGTGGGGTATGCTATGGCCAATTACCTGCTGGCCCGTTTTATAAAAGAGAATCATCTTTCTGCGCCATCTATGAAGGCTGTGCTGACATCCAGCGAAAAGCTGACACCGGAGATGCGCGATGTATTTCAGGAGGTATATGGATGTAAAACATACGATGCCTGGAGCGGTGTAGAAGCTTGCGGGCTGGTAAGCGAATGTGAGCATGGAAGTTTGCATATAAGCCCTGATGTGGGAATCATAGAGCTTTTAGATAAAGATGGAAGACCTGTTAAGCCCGGAGAAATTGGAGAAGTAGTATGTACCGGCTTACTCAATTACGATCAGCCGCTGATACGTTATCGCATTGGCGACTACATGCGTCTGGCCGAAGGTATATGTGCCTGTGGCAGGCACATGCCTGTAGTAGATGAAATAATCGGTCGACTAGAAGATGTGGTGGTAACAAAAGACGGCCGCGAAATGGTACGCTTCCATAGCATATTTACCGGCATGGCAAACGTGATAAAAGGGCAGGTAGTGCAGGAAGCAATTGATGATATAACACTTAACATCGTAGCTGTCAAACCTTTAACTGAAAGTGAAAAACAAATATTGAAAGAACGGTTATATAACCAACTTGGTAATGTAAATGTGTATATTTCGGAACTGAAAGAGATACCGGCTGGTGCAAATGGCAAGTTCAGGGCTGTAATATCCAAAATAAAAAAGTCGTAAACCTGTAAATGACTAAAGTTTTGACGGTGATTGGTACGCGCCCGCAATTCATAAAAGCGGCAGCCGTATCAAGGGTTATAAAGGAGCAAACAAATATTAAAGAGGTGCTTATCCATACCGGGCAGCATTACGATGATGTAATGTCCGAGATATTTTTTCGCGAAATGGATATCCCCAAGCCCGACTATCACTTTAGCATCAATACCAGTACGCATGCTACCATGACAGCTCAAATGCTGGAAGGTATAGAGCAGGCTGTTATAAAAGAGAAGCCGGATATAGTACTGGTTTATGGCGATACCAATTCCACACTGGCAGGTGCGCTGGCAGCATCAAAACTGCATGTGCCGGTAGCCCATATAGAGGCTGGCCTGCGTAGCTTTTACATGGATATGCCGGAAGAGGTGAACCGCATACTTACAGACAGGATCAGCAATAAACTGTTTTGCCCTACCAGCGCTGCCATGCACAACCTGGAAGTAGAAGGGCTGAACACGCCAGACAGGGTTGTTGTCAATACCGGTGATGTAATGTATGATGCAGCATTATATTATGCAAAACTGGCGGAAGAGCGCTCGCATATTCTGCACACATTGAACCTGAAGCCCGATACTTATTTACTGGCTACTGTTCACCGCGCAGAAAATACCGATAATAAAGAAAGGCTGGCTTCTATAGTAGCTGCTATTAACAGCTTATCTAAGCAGCATAAGATCATACTACCGCTGCATCCGCGTACTAAGAAAATGCTGGAGCAGTTTCATCTGGAACTGGAATGTACAGTGATAGAACCGGTAGGCTATTTTGATATGATATCGCTTATTAAAAACTGCCATATGGTGCTCACCGATAGTGGCGGGCTTCAAAAGGAATCATATTTCTTTCATAAATACTGTATCACCCTTCGCGACCAAACGGAATGGGTGGAGCTGACACAAGCCGGCTGTAGCAAAATAGCCGGTGCTGAAACGGAACATATTTTACAGGCGGTTTCTGATTTCTATACAAAGCCATTTCATAATGGCAGCGTATTTTACGGTGATGGTAATGCATCGCGTATCATTTGTCAATATTTGTCTTCAGCCAGTTAGTGCGCAGCATTTTAATCCTTACACAATATTATCCGCCCGAAACGGGGGCACCGCAAAACAGGCTTAGTAGCCTTGCCCGGCACTTAAAGGCATTGGGCATGGATGTAACGGTGCTTACAGCAATGCCCAACTACCCGGCTATGCGGGTAATGGAAGGGTATAAAGGTAAGTGGCATGTGAAAGAACAATTGGATGGCATCACCATTCATCGCAGCTGGATATATGCGAAGAAGACAACGGGTATTTTTCTGCGATTGCTGAATTATTTCTCCTTTGTATTTAGTGCAAGCGTCGTTGGCCTGTTCAATATTCGTAAGCATGATGTGATTATCTGCGAATCGCCGCCATTGTTTTTAGGTATTGCGGCATTAATGATAAAACTCTTCAAAAGATCTAAGCTGGTATGTAACGTATCAGACCTATGGCCAGAAAGCGCCGAAAAGTTGGGTATCGTTACCAATAAGTTTTTCCTGAAGCTGGCCTATGGCCTGGAGGCATGGCTGTATAAACGATCTGCCTTAGTAAGTGGCCAAACACAAGGCATCGTGCAGAGTGTATCAACGAGATTCCCCGGCACTAAAACATTCTGGCTGCCCAATGGCATTGATATAAAACAACAGCAGTTAGACACGACCTGGCGGCAACTGAATGGATTTGGTGATGCCGATTTTATAATATTATATGCAGGCATCCTTGGCCATGCGCAGGCACTTGAGGTAATATTGAAAGCTGCTGCATTGGTAAAAGAGGATGGCAACATAAAATTTGTATTGGTTGGCGATGGCCCGCAGAAAGCTGCGTTGCATGCCTTGAAAGAGGAATTACAACTCTCTAATGTTTATTTCTTTCCTAATACCCCGGCCTCAAAGATGCCACCCATTATCCATGCAAGCAATGCAGCAGTAGTGCCACTTAAAAACATACCGCTGTTTAAAGGTGCTATACCCTCTAAAATATTTGAGAACCTAGCCGCTTCAAAACCCATATTGCTGGGCGTAGATGGTGAAGCAAAAGAACTATTTATAAATAAAGGTAACTGTGGCATTTTCTTCACACCTGAAGATGAGGTAGAACTAGCCGAAGCCATTCAGAAACTCAAAAACAATAGCTCCCTTTGCAAAGAATTGGGTACCAATGGTGCAGAATATGTGCGAACGTATTTCGACCGAAAGAAAATAGCTGCTGATTTTTATAGCCAGTTGCAGGAATTATAAATCGTCTTGAATTACACCCTGAAGCAGGATATTATAGAATGGGATGTGACTAACTGGGCAGAAGCACTCAGCTTTTGGCAGCCGGTGATAGATAAACTGCCAAAGGATAGTAAAATACTGGCAATTGGTGAGCGTGGCGGAGGTCTTAGCCTGTGGCTGGCACTGCAGGGTTTTCATGTAGTATGTAGCGATCGCACACTACCTCTGTCACAAGCAATGACGTTGCACCAAAAGTATAAGGTGTCTGATAAAATAACCTATCGGGAACTGGACATATTTCATATTGATGAAGCAGAAGTATACGACTTGGTACTGATGAAATCAGTAATAGGCGGTTTGAAATTACAGTATCACGATGCTGCTTCCCGACATACTGCTGCACAGCAGCAAGCCATATACAACATCCATGCATTGCTAAAGCCCGGAGGTTACCTGCTTACAGCTGATAATCTGGAGGGCTCATTCGCGATGCGCTACTTACGTGCCCGCCTGCAAAAAAATAAAGGTTGGCATTACTTCACACCTGCTGGCTTGGAGCCGCTTTTTGTACCTTTTTCCGGTGTTTCTATACGCTACTTCGGCGTCTTTCCCACCAAATTTGCCGTTGCGGCATGCAATTCACTCTTTTTTTTCTTCAATAAATACCTGCTGAACCGTTTACCTGCATCATCAAAATATATTGCTTTTACCATAGCCCGTAAGTAATGGGATAAGTGGATTTTTTTCCTGATATTGGTCTTTTGGATGAGTATGCAGAAAATCAGGTTCGCGGTTATTGGTTATGGACATATTGGTAAGCGTCATGCGGCTATGATACAGCAGAACGACGAATGTGAACTGGTTGCCGTAGCAGATACAAATGAAGCTTTGGCAAAGGATATTCAGGGTTCAGGTATTTCTTTTTTCTCTTCGCTCGAAAGTTTTCTGGATTCAGGTGTCAAAGCCGATGTGGTAACCATAGCCACGCCTAATGGGCTGCATGCTACACAGGCAATGAAAGCCATTGGCGCAGGCCACCATGTAGTGGTTGAAAAACCAATGGGTCTGCATCGTAAAGAATGCGAGGAATTGATACATACAGCGCTCTCCCGCTCACGTCATTTGTTTTGTGTAATGCAGAACCGCTATTCTCCGCCATCTGAATGGCTGAAACAAATAGTAGCAGATGGTGTGCTGGGTAAGGTATACATGGTGCAGGTAAACTGTTATTGGAACCGCGATGAGCGCTACTATAAAGCCGGCTCTTGGCATGGCACGAAACAACTGGATGGCGGAACACTATTCACCCAGTTCAGTCACTTTATAGATTTGTTGTATTGGGTGTTTGGCGATTTAGAAGATATCAAAAGCTGTTTTTCAAGTTTCAATCACGATAAGCTTACAGAGTTTGAAGATTCCGGCGTGGTGCATTTTCGTTTTTCACGTGGTGGTATGGGTAGTATCAACTTCTCTACCTCCGTATGGGATAAGAACCTGGAGAGCAGCATGACGGTAATAGGTGAGAATGGCAGCCTGAAGGTAGGTGGACAATATATGGATAAGGTGGAATACTGCCATATAAAAGACTATACAATGCGGGAGTTGAAGCCTACGAATCCTGCAAATGACTATGGGCCATATAAAGGCAGTGCCGCTAATCACCAATATGTGATACAAAATGTGGTAGATGTATTAAAAGGCAGGGCTTCGATAACCACCAATGCTTTGGAAGGATTGAAGGTGGTAGATATTATTGAACGTATATACGCTTGTAAAAATTAGTGCTGTGAAGATCCCTTTTTCCCCTCCGTATATAGATCAGGATGTTATTAATGAGGTTGTAGACACGCTGCAGTCGGGCTGGATAACCACAGGGCCTAAAGTGCGTGCATTGGAGGCTTTGGTTGCCGACATAACCGGTGTGGAGAAAGCACTCTGTGTCAATTCATGGACATCGGGCGCGCTACTTGTATTGAAATGGCTGGGTGTAGGTCCCGGTGACGAAGTAATTGTGCCCGCTTATACATATTCGGCTACGGCACTGGCCGTATTGCATATGGGTGCCAGGCCTGTAATGGTAGATGTGAAAGATGATTTCACTATCGACCCGGAGAAGGTAAGGCTATCCATCACAGCTGCCACAAAAGCCATACTGGCCGTAGATATAGGTGGCTGGCCATGCGATTATAATAGCCTGAATGAAATAGTCAAAAGCGATGCAGTAGCTGCACAGTTTACACCCGCCAACGAGATACAGGCAAAGATTGGCCGGCCATTACTATTCTCTGATGCAGCCCATTCTTTAGGTGCCATATACAATAATAAGCAGGCGGCACTTGCTGCCGATATTACCATATTCTCGCTCCATGCGGTTAAAAATATCACTACAGCAGAAGGTGGCGTAATATGCCTGAACCTGCCTGCTGCTTTTGATAATGCAGCTGTGTATAGCTGGATGCGTTTAAATACCTTGAATGGGCAAACAGCAGATGCACTTTCTAAATCTCAGAAGGGCAATTGGAGGTACGACATCGTTAGCCAGGGATTAAAAATAAACCTGACAGATGTATGTGCAGCCATCGGCCTGGCACAATTACGAAAATATGATAGCGAGTTGCTGCCGCGCAGGGAGGCAATCTTCAACCTGTATAGCAGCTACTTTTCAACCAAAGATTGGGCTATCATACCGCCTTCGAAAGCAGAAGGGGTTAAGTCGTCTTATCACTTGTACCTGCTGCGCATAAAAGGCATTACCGAACAGCAGCGAGATGCCATTATACAATTAATGGCCGATGCCGGTGTAGCTACCAATGTGCATTTTATACCCATGCCTATGCTCACGCTGTTCAAAGGACTGGGTTATAACATCGCCGATTACCCGGTAGCATATGATAATTACGCACACGAAATTTCTTTGCCTATATACTCCCAGCTAACCGATGAAGAATGTACATTTATAGCCGAACAAATTGAAAAGGCTTACCTGGCAGTAGTAAAATGACCCGATTTTTAGATGTAGTTTTTTCCCTTATCGGTATTGTATTACTGAGCCCGGTTTTCTTGCTGGTCGCTATCTGGATACGGCTGAATAGCAAAGGCCCGGTCTTTTACAGGCAACAGCGCATCGGTCGTTATGGAGAAGCTTTTTCGTTATATAAATTTCGTTCTATGCGTCTCGATGCCGATAGGGGCAGCCTGCTCACTTTCAGCGATACGGATGCACGGATTACGAGCCCAGGTCGTTTTATCCGTAAATATAAAATTGATGAGCTACCTCAGTTGCTAAATGTATTGGCGGGCAAAATGAGTATTGTAGGACCGAGGCCCGAGGTGAAAAAATATGTAGACCTATATACCGAAGAGCAGCGAAATGTATTAAATGTGCGTCCCGGTATTACCGACATAGCTTCTATAACCTACTACAATGAGAATAAAATATTGGAATCGCAGAAAGACCCCGAAGAGTATTATATTCATCATATAATGCCCCATAAGATAAGGCTGAATAAGCTGTATATCGACAATCCTTCAACCGCCAACTACTTCCGTATCATCTTTCTGACTATAAAAAAAGCGCTCAGTTAACTGAGCGCTTTTCTTTTTATCCTTTTACTTTAATGGATTGGTAGGCTGTATTGTTACTTACAAATTCTGGTACCAGTTCTTTCATCAGCCCCACTGTTTCCAGCGTATAGTGCCTTTGGGCACTGGCTATCAGCCGGTCTACTTTATCTTTCACCGCCTCGTAGTCATATTCCGGCACCTTGGCTATCATTATTTTATCGTGATATGTAGGCACTACGTTCTCGCTGTTGTTCAGCAGCTCTTCGTAAAGCTTTTCTCCAGGGCGCAGGCCGGTGTACACTATTTTAATATCCAGCTCCGGTTCTTTACCTGCCAGTTTTATGATTTTCTTCGCCAGGTCAGATATCTTCACAGGCTCACCCATGTCAAACACAAATATTTCGCTGCCCCGCCCCATCACACCTGCTTCAATTACCAGTTGGCAGGCTTCAGGTATAGTCATGAAGTAGCGAGTTATTTCAGGGTGCGTTACCGTTATCGGGCCGCCTTTTTCCAGTTGCGATTTGAATATCGGGATCACAGAACCATTAGACCCCAGTACATTACCAAAGCGTGTTGTTACAAATTTAGTAATGCCGCTTTCCTTAATGTTGCCCTCGCTTGTCAATAGGTGCTTGTAGTAGCTTTGTGTCAGTATTTCTGCTATACGTTTCGATGCACCCATAATGTTTGTTGGGTTCACCGCTTTATCTGTCGATACCATCACAAACTTTTCTACTGCATATTGTACAGATAGTTCTGCCAGCACGCGTGTACCATATACGTTATTCAGTATAGCAACAGATGGGTTGTCTTCCATCAGCGGTACATGCTTATAAGCCGCCGCATGAAATACTACATCAGGATTGTAAATCTCAAAAAGATGCTCCATGCGCACGCGGTCGCATATATCACCTATGTATGCTTTTACGTTGTTTTGTTGCTGTTTTTCGCGCAGTTCCAGCATCAGGTTGTGCATAGGCGTTTCAGCCTTATCGCACATGATAACGAGCGATGGCTTGTATTTCAGCAGTTGACGCACCATCTCGCTACCTATAGAGCCTGCCGCACCGGTTACCAGTATTTTCTTCCCTTTCAGCTCAAAATGTATTCTGTCATTATCTATACGTATCACC
>DASWWE010000226.1:0-6331 GCA_036406055.1 Flavipsychrobacter sp.
AAATAAGCCGGTATTGCGCCGAGGGCAAACAGGTCGATATTAGTAAATATATCGTTGGAGGGCAGGTGATAATATGCAAATGCAGACCTTGCTATAATAGCTACCACAATGCAAATGCCTATAAGCTTAGGCAATGCATCAACACGCAACCGGTACAATAATATCCCCCATACAATATAGAAATGCTCCTCAATACACAGCGACCACATTACTGTCAACGGCGATACATTAGGCGTGCTGCCCGTGAAGATCATTTTATAATTTTCAAGAAAAAAAATTGACACCCACCATGTAGGTTCATACCCCTCGCCGGATGCGGAAATGCCTGCTTTAAACAGTATGTACGGCGTTGCAAATGCTACTGCTACCATCAGGTAATACAGTGGCCATATGCGCAGTATACGCCGGATAAAAAAATTGCGCAGGTTCAGTGTACCCGTACGCTGCTTCTCCTCGCAAATAATATAGGTAATGAGAAAGCCGCTTAAAACGAAAAAAAACTGGACACCGATGCCTCCTCCGGCGCTAATGAAGCTAAACCACGGGAAGGCCACAATAGGCAGGTGAAGTAAAAAAACTTTAAAAAAAGCAAAGAACCGCAGCGCATCAAACGTATGAAAATGCCGCCTCGTTATAGTGGGTACTGATGCATTACCCGCTTCCATTATTCTTCCTCTTGTTCTTGCATAATGCTTTGTGCAGTGGTCATCGCCCTTTGAGCACTTTGCATATCACCTACAGCCTTATACATCTGCACTAATATCTGGTAGCCATTCATATCCTCGGGCACCATCTTCAGGTACGCATTGGTTACGTTAATTGCCTCGTTCATGTGCCCGGTGCTGGCAAGCGCTATTGCATAATTCAGATATAAGGTTTCATTCTTAGCATCCTTTGCCAGTGCTTTTTGATAATACACTACAGCATTTGCATAGTCTTTAGCTTCAAAATACCGGTTAGCTTTATACGCATTCTGCTCCGGGTCTGCTTTGGTAACCACAGCCAGTGGCGTATTATCCGCTTTTATGGTTATGATCGTATTAGCCGGTGGAAAGTATCCGTTTTGCAGCAGCTGGCGGTCGATAAACCTTGAAAAGAAAATACCGTATGTATATGGTTTCGTTTCACGCTCTCGATACCTTACATAATCTGCTACTACTCGCGGATTTTTCAGCGAGGCTACATATTGCCACATAGGTTCTATACAATTGGTAACTATGATAACGCTATCCTTGGTATTATACAGGTCCTTCTCCTTCGCCAGCTTATAGAATGCCTGCTTGATGCTGTTCATGTAATAGTCCGTTTCATAGTAGCCATACGCGCCATCTATGCCGCCTGCCAGTTCATTGAAATACACTACCTGGTTAGGATGATTGGCGATGCTCCACCTTGCGGGTAGTATCAGCCCAATTGTTACCAGGCCTGCAATAGCATATTTCACACTTTTATTCTGAAAATATGCAATGGCCGATGTAAATGTAAGCGCGCTTATTACCACCAGCATTGGGTATATAAATAACAGGTGCCTCCACCCGTCGTACAGCGGCGAATGTTTATACACAATATATAGCCAAGGGAAAAGTGCTGCAAAAAACAGGAACAATAATTTGTGAAATTTGTATTGTTTAGATACAAACAACCATGGTGATAGCAGGATACCTAACAATATAATGATAGGCGTGGTCAATCCTATCCAGGTAGGTATATAAGCGCCTGTTACATTCTGGCTCATTATGTGCTTATCGTCAAAAAGCATGCGGATACCGACAGAGAAATTCGACATTTCAGATAAGGCAGTAAACGGGTTTTGCAGTGGAGCTTCCAATGCAAATGGCCAAAAGATGAGTCCCGAAAAATAACCTACGATGCAGATACCAACGGTATAAATAGCTAAACGCTTTATTTCCGCACCAAACAATTCATAATTCTTCCTCCAGTCAAACACATACTCTATACCTATTGCCACAAAGAGGAATGGTATCAACAACAAACCACCTACACGTATACCTATAGCAAAACCGATAGACAAGGCCACCCACAAAGCATCTTTCCAACTAGGCTTAGGAAAAGCAGCCACAAAGCGGCATATAAAATATACGCCCATCACCATACCCAAGGCAAATGGTATATCCTTGGGGTTATACATTGATTCACCAAAAAAACGCGGCGTAAAGAACATAAATAAAGCTGTGAGAAATGCAGCACCCCACCCTTTGTAAAATTTGGCCAGTAATGCCGCAAATACAATAGCCAGGAAACCGAAGATGGCCGTAATAAAGTGACGGGTATTATACTCGTCCGTAGGCAATACTTTATTTACTGCTACACACAGCAGGTCGAAGAAACCACCGTAGTTATATACGTTTTTAAATGTCAGCGCACCCTTGTCTTTACCCAAGGTTGCATAGTAGTTATACACATGCTCCCCGTATGTGTTTTGGGTATACTCATCACCGCTGATGCCATAGTCTTTACTCACCCACAGCATCACCAGTAGCATCACGCCCAGGGTTATCAATGTGATTTTCTTAAAGTTCAGGTTGTTGAGAGCATCCATGACAACTATTGCTTAGTGCGTTTTATTTTCTTAGAGATATTCAGTATTTCATTAAACATGGCTATAGAGTCTTTTAGCAGGCGTATTTTACTGCCTTCTATAGCCTCCCAGGTCAGTGGCATTTCTTTGATGAACATACCATGCATTTGCCCACGATACAGTAGCTCTACATCATGTGCCCAACCATTGGTTTCCAGCTCATTAAAAAGCTGTTTGCCCACCCGGTTACTATACAGCTTAAACCCGCATTGCGAATCATTCACCTTTAGTGGAGTTAGCGAACGTACAATGAAATTGAATACATTTCCCGCCAGTTTCCTTTTAAAAGCTTCATTGATGATGGTAGATGCCTTATGTTCGCGAGACCCTATGTATATCGTCCTTTCGTCCGGTTTCCACCCCAGCATATCCATCCACTTTATCATCTCTGTTGGCTGTGCCGCCATATCCGCATCCAGTGTCAGTATAAAATTTCCGCTCGCCTGCGCTACCCCGTGCTTTAGAGCACCTCCTTTACCGGTATTCTCCTGGTTGATAAGTTTGATATTGCTTGCATGCTGTTTATAAAAGGGATGTGCCTGCAGTTTTTGCCATGTATCGTCTTTACTGCCATCATTCACTATCACTATTTCAAACCGTGCAGGCCATTGCTTTACAAAACTTTCCAGTCCGTTATAGAGCAATTCAATCCTGCCTGATTCATTGTAACATGGTATTACAAGGGATAGGTTGATAGCCTCTTTTACATCATTCATAGTTAGCAATATCGGCACTGAAATTTATGGCGGGTAAATATAAATTAAACTGCTTGAAAAAACTATCCGGCGCAAGTGGCAACTATACATAAATACAAAAAAATACGCCCTGCATGCAGGGCGTATCACGTATCATTCAAAGATTAAATTATCCTTCCTGATTTTCTGCAGTTTCAGCAGCAGCATCTTCTTCAGCGCCATCCTGCTCAGCTTCTGCTACTTGTGCAGCAGCTTTAGCAGCCATTTTCTCTTCTACTTTGCGTACTGATTCTGTTACAACAGCATTACGTTTGTCGGCTTTGTGCTGACGATGAGCTTCTTCGCGTTTTGCAACCAGTTGCTCGTGTTCGCCATTCCATGATTCAAATTTCTCCCAGGCTGCTTTTTCATCAAACAGGCCAAGACTTACACCACGCATCAGGTGTTTCAGGTACAGTACACCTTTGAAAGACAGGATACGGCGGCAAGTATTGGTTGGTTGCGCACCATTTTGCATCCAGTGCAGTGCGCGCTCACGGTTCAGGCGAACGGTTGCTGGCACGGTTAATGGATTGTAAGTTCCTATTTTCTCGATGAATTTACCATCACGTGGAGCGGCGCTGTTAGCGGCTACGATGAAATAGAAAGGGCGTTTTTTTGAGCCATGACGTTGAAGACGGATCTTAACTGACATAAATAATAGAAATTATTTGTGTTAAACAATAAATTTTAAGGACTGCGAAAGTACATCTAAAAATGAAAAATGCAAAATTCAAGGTTTAAAATACGGTTAAAAAACACATAGTTTTAATTAGCACATTTCATCTATCGTTTACCAAACGGCATGCCTCCCGGCATCATGCCGCCGGGCATCATGCCACGCATTTTATTCATCTGCCCCATCATCTGGCGCATCTGGTCAAATTGCTTCATAAATGCATTCACATCGGCGATATCTTTACCGCAACCTTTGGCTATACGCTTACGGCGGCTGGTATCAATTGCATCCGGGTTATTGCGCTCATATGGGGTCATCGAGTTGATGATGGCCTCGATACCTTTAAATGCATCGTCCGATATATCAATATCTTTAATAGCCTTACCTACACCGGGTATCATCGCCAACAGGTCTTTGATATTACCCATTTTCTTTATCTGGTTCAGCTGTTCTTTAAAGTCTTCAAAATCAAACTTATTGGCACGTATCTTTTTCTCCAGCTTTTTAGCCTGCGCCTCGTCAAACTGCGCCTGCGCGCGCTCTACCAGAGAGGTAATGTCACCCATCCCCAATATACGCTGTGCCATACGTTCAGGATAAAACACATCCAGCGTATCCAGCTTCTCACCCATGCTCACAAATTTGATGGGCTTATCTACCGTGTATTTGATAGATAGTGCCGCACCACCGCGGGTATCACCATCCAGTTTGGTCAGCACTACGCCGGTAAAATCCAGGCGGTCGTTAAAGGCTTTGGCAGTGTTTACCGCATCCTGGCCCGTCATCGAGTCTACAACAAACAGTATTTCATGCGGTTGCACAGCGGCTTTCACATTGGCCACCTCGGTCATCATCACCTCGTCTATAGCCAGGCGTCCTGCCGTATCTATGATGACTACGCTGTTGCCGTTCTTTTTAGCTTCAGCTATGGCATTTTGCGCTATCGATACCGCATCTTTATTATCCGGCTCGTTATACACGGGCACTTTTATCTGTTCACCCAGCACTTTCAGCTGGTCTATCGCTGCGGGACGATAAATATCTGCAGCTACCAGCAGCGGATTACGGCCTTTCTTGGTTTTCAGGAAGTTGGCCAGTTTACCACTGAAAGTAGTTTTACCCGAACCCTGCAAACCGGCTATCAGTATGACAGTAGGCTTATGATTCAGGTCTATTTCCGCCTCTGTGCCACCCATCAATTCTGCCAGCTCATCCTTCACTATTTTCACCATCAACTGGCCGGGCGATACCGATGTCAGTACCTTTTCGCCCATAGCCTTGTCTTTCACCTTATCGGTAAATTCCTTGGCTATCTTATAGTTCACGTCAGCATCTACTAATGCACGGCGTATTTCTTTAACGGTAGCGGCTACGTTAATATCCGAGATACGGCCTTCACCTTTCAGCTGCTTGAACGCGCCTTCAAGCCGTTCGCTAAGATTTTCAAACATAATTTTAATCCTGTATGGGGATGCGAAATTAATGAATTTATGCAGATGCCGAAAGCTGTATGTGTCTCTATTTACCTTATTTTTACGATATGTTATTGATAGCGGTTTTATTTCCCTGGCTCTCTTTCTTTCTGCGCCTGAGGCCTTTGCGGGGTATTATTTGCCTCCTATTGCAGCTCACACTAATAGGCTGGCTGCCGGCTGCCATATGGGCCGTGGCCGACCTGCAGGAAAAAAGGGCGCAAAGACGTTCGCGCCGTATGATAAGGGCTGTGCGCTTTGCAAATGCCTGATTATTACTATTGCTTTTTTAAATTCGTATAGATACTTTTACTACATCTTAAAACAAAGTGCTCGTGAAAAAAATATATACACTTTCCGTATTTGCCCTTTTAGCTGCTGCAGGCCTCACTTCTTGCCAGAAAGACTATACCTGCTCTTGCGATATTAAATATGTAGTGAATGGCAAAGTAGAAGCCACTACTACATCTCGCAATAACATTACTGCTACCACGGAAGATAATGCCAAAAACGACTGCAAGTATTACGAAACAGAAGAAGATTACCTGGGCCGTATGGCGGTAGTACAACACTACTGCGGTATCGAGTAATCTTTCATATACAAGATTTATATATA
This sequence comes from Flavipsychrobacter sp., assembly GCA_036406055.1. Lineage (GTDB taxonomy): Bacteria > Bacteroidota > Bacteroidia > Chitinophagales > Chitinophagaceae > Polluticoccus. The sequence continues at coordinate 6,101 of DASWWE010000226.1, forward strand.
GCCTATTGATTGTATCAATAGGCTATATTATTTTACAGCCATATATTAATTCACCCAATTATGAAAAACACTTTTTTAGTTGCCGCTATCGCCATCCTTGCATTTGCATCCTGCAAGAAAGACTATACCTGTGCCTGCAACGCCAACTATACAGTGCCGGGCTTTGCTACTGTAGATAGCTCTTTCAACATTCAGTATAAGGAGAAAAAGAAAACGGCTGAAAGCAAGTGC
>DASWWE010000227.1:0-24745 GCA_036406055.1 Flavipsychrobacter sp.
ATTTTGTTATAAACTACTTCTTCTGCAACTTTATTTTGTGCATTATATGAGTATGCCGTCTTTCCCGCTGTGTCCCATACAGAGCCGTTCAATTGCAAAGAATAGGTTGTATTCAGCGTTCCATTACTATTGTAGGTATACCTGTTATCAAATACCTCTTTCAGCGGGCTGCCCGGAGGTGTACTGCTGAGTGTAACATATGATTCGCGTACATTGCTGCTGTTGTAAGTTATCTTGCTACCATCTGTCAGCGCAAAATCAGGCCCGTTTAGCCTGTAGTGTGCCGATGAATCGAACTGCATTTCTGTGGCACCTTCGTAATCGTTATAAAACATATCCGTAAGGTTGAACACAGAACCTCGATCTGACGAGTATATATAGTTGGCAGAATCGTTCAGCTGCATGGCCGAACCATCAAAAGCATACAATGCCCTAGCTGTTAGTCTTTGCTTGGCAGCTGTGGTTTTGTTGTGTGCCGTTTGTTGTTGCAGGATGTTTTTTGTAGAGGTGCTCCAGTGCTTCTTTACTACACGCTTATAGTCGGGCATAGATTTTTGCTGTGCCGTTGCAGATAAGGTTAGTAATGTAAGGGGAAGTAGTAAAATTGATTTTTGCATACAGTGGTTTTTAGTATTCCAAAATAACGACCACCTATGCAACCTATTGTCATACAAAGCCTATTATTTTGTTAAAGCCTTCATAGTCTTTAGCGCGCGGTTAATAAACCCGGGCGTATTAGCTTGTTCCAGGGCATCTTCCAGTATTACAATGATCTCTTGTTTGATTTCAGGATATATTTGGGCGAGGTTCGATAATACCGTCATCGAGAAGGCGCGCACTGCCACTGCCTGTTGCGGGTCTGCCAGCAGGTCGAAACACATATTCATTACATCACCATGCAATGGCTCCGGTATATCTATAAATTGCAACTCACGTACCACTGTTCTTTTTATACCATCGGGCATACCCGGTTGCATGGCTCTCGATATCATTTCGGGCAAATAAGGCATAATGAGTTCACGATGTGTTTCGGTAACCGTACCCAGCACCACGGCCACCCGCGGTATCAGCTTTAACTCCCCATGCAGGAAAAGTTGCATCAACGGTGCAAACCGCTCAGCATCAGCACCTATCCATTTAGCTATTTTCTCTGCCTGTTTTTTCGATTGTTCCGCCTGTATTTCAGCCAGTATATCCATACACAAATATTAGCAAATATTTTGTTTCAGATTTTCATTTCAGCCGCCTACATTCGCAGTCCGCAAGAATATACATATGATAGAATATGCCGGCAGCGTAGCTGCAAAACTAAACCTCAGGAAACAAGATGTGGACGCTGTACTGGCGCTGCTGAATGAAGGTGCTACCATTCCATTCATCGCCCGTTATCGTAAAGATAAAACAGGCGCGCTGGATGAGGTTCAGATTCAAAATATACAGGATGAAGCCAAATTTCAGAAAGAGTTTTCAGAGCGTAAGGCTTTTATAGAAAAGACCATTACAGAACAGGATAAAATGACGGAAGCGCTGCAGGCTAAACTGAACAGCGCTACTACCATTGCCGAACTGGAAGATATATACCTGCCATACAAACCTAAGCGTAAGACCAAAGCGCAAACGGCACGCGAAAATGGCCTGGAACCACTGGCTAATATGCTGTGGGAACAAACAAATATAGACCCGCTGGCAGAAGCTGCTGCCTTTGTAACAGAAATAGTAAAGACACCGGAAGATGCCCTGCAAGGTGCACGCGATATTATTGCCGAAACGGTGAATGAAGATGCACAGGTACGTGCTAAGATGCGTAAGCTGTTTGAAGACAGCGCTACGGTACAAAGCAAGGTGCTCGCCGATAAAGAAACAGAAGGTGTTAAGTATAAAGACTACTACGACTTCAGCGAGCCGGTTAGTAAGATACCATCGCATCGTATGCTGGCGGTAATGCGGGGCTTTATGGAAGGGGTACTGCGCATGGTGATAGCACCGGTGGAAGAAGATGCACTGGCGATGATAGAAAAGATGTTTGTGAAAGGTAGCAGTGAATCTACCACGCATGTAAAGAAAGCAATTAAGGATGCTTATCGCAGGCTGCTGCAGCCTAGCCTTGAAAGCGAATTTCGCATGGCTTTGAAAACAAAGGCCGATGAAGAAGCTATAAATGTATTTGCAGAGAACCTGCGACAGTTATTGCTAAGCTCGCCGTTGGGCGGCAAGCGCCTGCTGGCCATAGACCCTGGTTATCGTACGGGCTGTAAAATAGTATGCCTGGATGATAAGGGCATGCTGCAAAAAACAGACCTTATATATATACACGAGCCCGGGAAACTGATGTCTGCCGAGCATACTATACGCTCATTGGTACAGCAATATAAAACAGAGTGTATAGCTGTAGGTGATGGCACTGCGGGCCGTGAAACAGAACAGTTCATTAAGAAACTAAATCTTGGTTTGCCTATCTTCTTAGTAAATGAAGATGGTGCATCTATCTACTCAGCGTCTGAAACGGCGCGCCAGGAATTCCCCGACCAGGATGTAACGGTACGTGGTGCCGTAAGTATTGGCCGCAGGCTGATGGACCCACTGGCAGAACTGGTGAAGATAGACCCGAAAAGCATTGGCGTAGGCCAGTACCAGCACGATGTAAATCAGGTGCGCTTGAAAGAACGCCTGGACCAAACCGTAGTCAGCTGCGTGAACCTGGTAGGTGTAAACCTGAATACAGCCAGCAAACACCTGCTAAGCTATGTGAGTGGTATTGGCCCTTCTATAGCTGAAAACATTGTACAATATCGCAGCGAGATAGGTGGCTTTACATCGCGCAAGCAACTGTTGAAAGTACCACGCCTGGGTAGCAAGGCATTCGAGCAATGTGCGGGATTCTTGCGTATCAAAAATGGTGAGGATCCGTTAGATGCAAGTGCAGTACACCCTGAAGCTTACAGTGTAGTAGCTAAAATGGCAACAGATCTGGGACTTGATATAGCTAAACTGATAGGCAATGAAGAAGCCGTAAAGCAACTGGACACAAAAAAATACATTAGCGAAACCGTTGGTGAACACACTATAAAAGACATACTGAACGAGCTGAAGAAACCGGGCCTCGACCCACGTAGCGAAGCACAGGTATTCGAGTTTGCTAATATCTATAGTATAGAAGATGTTACGGTGGGCATGGTAGTGCCGGGTGTAGTTACCAACCTTACGCGTTTCGGTGCCTTTGTAGATATAGGCGTGAAACAGGATGGACTGGTGCATGTTTCAGAAATATCGCACAACTACATTACCGATCCCAGCGAAGCACTGAAGCTGAACGATAAAGTGAACGTAAAGGTGCTGGAAGTAGATATGGGCCGTAAGCGCATTGCATTATCCATCAAGCAAACATTGGAAGCCCCTGCGCGCCGCGATCGCCCGCAGCAACATAAACGCCAGGAGCAGAGCCGCGAAAAAGACACATCGAACATGAATATGAACGATGCACTGAGCCTGCTGAAAAAGAAGTTTGGTAAATAATTCTAAAAAGTAAACCCCGGTAGTTGCCGGGGTTTGTTTTTTAAAGATAGCTAAGCCACCATTTTTTATGCGTCATCTTTACCTGCATAAACCACCTGCAGGGCAGGTATAGCAATGCTATTATCAGCATCCAGTACAGGTACACTCCTACTAATGAATAACCCCAGTTAGGTTTCGTACTTAATGCCTTTCCATTGTCGGTAAAGTAATGCGATGGCACATCATACACCCACACTCCTATCATCATAGATAGCAAGTGTATCAGGTAAATATGCAGAATATAATAGAACATCGGCACACGCCCATATACGATAAAGAAATTGCCCACCTTATTGCGCATCTTTTCCAGCATTGGCAATAAGGTAATAGCCGGACCTATAGTCATCAGCAGGTATAGCAGGGATGGTGGATATTTAGTAACATTTATAAACGATAACACCGTGCGGTGCCAGCTGCCCTGGCTGCTCCACAAAGCACTATCGCCATACGCATTTGTAAACCTCAACGCAATAAATAATCCTATCGCCGACAAGCCTATCCGATACAACCATTTATCTCTTTGCCCTTCCTCTATCTGCATAATGCCGCCAAAACAGTAGCCCGCTGCCATCACTGCTATCCACGGCACCAATGGATATAGTACAAACATACTTACATCACCAAACAGGTGTATGTTACCAAATTCGTGAAACACATTCCACCATGGCCCATAGTCACCCAGGCTTGCCGCATGCACACCATCAAAAGCATTGTGCAGGAAGATGATACTTAAAGCAATAGCCAGTATCAGCTTCCGGGGAAGGAATATCAAGCCGGATAGGAATATCATGCTCCATCCGATGGCCCATATCACCTGTACAAATACCTGTGTATAATCGAGATTGAAAACCCAGCCAAACCTTACAATAGTAAATTCCAGTATAATGAGCCATATACCGCGCGATAGTAAGAAGCCTGCCTGCTGCTTGGTGGTCTTTCCTTTTTGCATGGAAAGAAAAGCACTGGTACCGGAAAGGAACACGAATATCGGTGCGCAGAAGTGCGTTATCCAGCGCGTCAGGAACATCGGCGTACTGGCATATTCCAGGTCGGTAGGATTATGCGTGAAGTTGGTAAAATAATCGCGCGTATGGTCCAGCGCCATTATTACCATCACTATACCGCGAAGAATATCTATCGAAACGATACGTTTTGACTGTGCAGCAATCATGTGTAAAAGATTGGCTCAAACTTACGCCAATTCCTGCATCGTACTATTGTTTTTACTTCAAGTATATGTAAGCGGCCACCTGCACCAATATGCCCAGCACATAACCCAGCCATATTTCAGAAGGCTTGTGTGCACCTAAAGCCAGCCTTGCCGTACCTATGATGCCCGCCGCTATTATAGAAAGAAAGAATGGCAGCAACATATTTACCGGGCTTATCATCATTAGCACAATCATCAGGCCCAGTACATTACCTGCCGCACTGGTATGCATGCTTACCTTGAAGAAGATATTGATAAGGAACAGCAGAATAACACCCCAGAAAGTACCCAGCAGCATCGTGCGAAGCACAAATGGTGTTTCCAGGTTTTTAAACACATTATAAGCCCAGAAGTAAAATATCATCGTGCCTATCAGCGGTATGATACGGTCTTTAGGGTCGTGCATGTAAATGCTCTGTATGAACCCAAGACCTTTCAGCAATGCTACCGTAAGCAATGGGAACGCGATGGTGTTAATAGCTACGATCACCAACCACTTGCCGAGGTTTTCCTGGGGCACGCCTGCAAAACTGGTAGGCGAAAGCCTGTACAGTATCAGTACCAGCAGCGTAGGCATAAACACCGGGTGAAATATAAACGACAATACATTGGCAAATGCCCGCACAACGGGCGATTTAGCACCTGGTCTGTCTGCTGCTTCTATCTTTTTTATCCCACTCATAGTATTAATCTAAAATTGGCGACAACCATTTTTTCACTTCTTCTATATCCATGCCCTTACGCTGCGCATAGTCTACTAACTGGTCTTCCTGTATCTTGTTGATACCGAAATAAGAGCTTTGCGGATGGCTGAAATACCAGCCACACACTGATGCCGCCGGGTACATAGCCAGCGATTCCGTCAGTTGTATGCCAGCATTCTCCGTAGCTTTCAACAAGTCGAACAGTTTATACTTCTCCGTATGATCCGGACAAGCTGGGTAACCAGGCGCAGGGCGAATACCCTGGTAGGTTTCTTTTACCAGCTCTTCATTCGTCAATGTCTCATCCTTCACATATCCCCAAAACTCTTTGCGTGTACGTTTATGCAATACTTCTGCAAATGCTTCTGCCAGCCTGTCGGCCATTGCCTGTAGCATTATCTTGTTATAGTCATCGTGCTGCTCTGCAAAGCGCAGCAAATGTGGTTCTATACCGTGTATGCTCACTGCAAATGCACCCATGTAATCATCTTTCACAGGGCTCACAAAATCTGACAATGAAAAATGCGGCTGACCTGCAGCTTTCTTCTGTTGCTGGCGCAATGATTCAAGCGTCTGTAGTTCCTTACCACCTTGGCTAACTACGATAGTATCAGGCGCAGTTTTCTTTGCATTCCAAAAGCCAACCACACCTTTTGCAGTCAGCCATTTTTCTGCAATGATCTTGTCCAGTAATGCATTAGCATCATTAAATAGCTTGGTTGCTTCCGTGCCTACATTTGCATCCTTCAATATATCGGGGTATTTGCCACGCATTTCCCATGCTATGAAGAAAGGCCCCCAATCTATATACTGGCGTATTTCTGAAAGATCGTAATCTTCAAATGCTTTGATGCCTGTGAAGCTCGGTACAGGCGGTTCATAATTATCCCAATCTATAGGTACAGGATTTTTTTGCGCTTCTGCAAACGGCACATATTCTTTCACTGTACGCTTGCTGGCAAAGTCTTCACGCAGCTTTACATATTCTGTTTGAATACCACCCAGAAAACCACCTTTCTGTTCATTGCTCAGCAGGCTACCCGCTACCGTTACGCTACGGCTGGCATCCAGCACATATACTACCCCGTTATCATATTCCGGCGCTATTTTCACCGCTGTGTGCGTACGCGATGTAGTAGCGCCGCCTATCAGCAATGGTTGGGTCATACCCCTGCGCTTCATTTCCTTCGCCACATGCACCATCTCATCCAGTGATGGGGTTATCAAACCACTAAGTCCTATAATGTCTACATTTTCTTTCTGTGCCGTGTCCAATATCTTATCTGCCGGCACCATCACACCCAGGTCTATAATATCATAACCATTACAGCCCAGTACTACCCCCACTATATTCTTACCTATATCATGCACATCTCCTTTTACGGTAGCCATCAATATTTTGGCGGCGCTGCCCTGCTGTGCATTAGGATTGTTCTTTTTTTCTTCTTCTATAAATGGTGTCAACCATGCCACGCTTTTCTTCATTACGCGCGCACTCTTTACTACCTGTGGCAAAAACATTTTACCGCTGCCAAACAGGTCTCCCACCACATTCATACCATCCATCAGCGGGCCTTCTATCACTTCCAGCGGCCTGCTGTATTTCAATCGAGCTTCTTCCGTATCCGCATCTATATAGTCAGTTATGCCATTCACCAATGCATGCGAAAGGCGCTCTTCCACACTCAGGCTGCGCCATGCATCATCCTTCTTCTCTACTTTATCTTTAGCCTTTACAGTTTCGGCAAATGTTACCAGGCGCTCTGTTGCATCCGGCCTTTTGTTCAGCACTACATCTTCACACAGTTCACGCAGTTCCGGTTCTATCTGATCGTATACTACCAGTTGCCCTGCATTCACAATGCCCATATCCATGCCGGCTTTAATAGCATGGTATAGGAATACACTGTGTATCGCTTCGCGCACTACATCATTACCACGAAAGGAGAACGATACATTACTCACGCCACCGCTCACTTTGGTAAGCGGCATTTTTTGTTTGATGATGCGGGTAGCTTCAATAAAATCTACAGCATAGTTATTATGCTCTTCTATACCCGTTGCTATTGCAAAGATGTTCGGGTCGAAGATGATATCCTGTGGTTTGAAACCAACTTGTTCTGTCAGTATTTTATACGCACGCTCGCATATATCTACCCGGCGTTGCAAGGTATCTGCCTGGCCTTGTTCATCAAATGCCATCACTATGACAGATGCACCAAAGCTCTTGCAGATGATAGCCTGCTCTATGAATTTCTCCTCTCCTTCTTTCATGGAGATAGAGTTAACGATACACTTACCCTGTATACACTTAAGACCTGCCAGTATGATGGAAAACTTAGAAGAATCGAGCATGATCGGAATACGTGCTATATCCGGTTCGCTCTGCAGCAGGTTCACAAATGTGGTCATAGCCTTTTCACCATCCAGCAGCGCATCGTCCATATTGATGTCCAGTATCTGGGCACCATTTTCCACCTGTTGCCTGGCTACAGACAGGGCTTCTTCATATTGATTCTCCCTTATCAGACGAGCAAACTTCTTCGACCCTGTAACATTGGTACGTTCCCCTACGTTTACAAAGTTGGTTTCCGGCCTTACCACAAGTGGTTCCAGCCCGCTCAGTCTTAAAAACGGCCTTATTTCAGACATTTATGTGTATATATTATTCAAAAAGAGAGTGCAAAGGTAGAAACTACCTAAGACATTACCACTATTTAAAGGGTTACCTATAAAAAGCTGCTATATATCAGGCTTAGCCATTCACCATATCTATAAACTGGTCTTCGGTAAGAATGGCCACCGTGCCCAGCTTCTTGGCCTTTTCCAGCTTGCTGCCGGCATCTTCACCTACCACCAGGTAGTTCAGCTTGCTGCTTACCCCACCCAATATGCTGCCGCCTTTCTCTTCCACCATAGCCTCAGCCTCACTTCGCTTGAACTTGGTAAGCGTGCCTGTAAACAGGAAGGTCTTGCCCGATAGTTCACCGGTTGTTTCCGGCTTGTTCTTATGATGATTAGCAAGATTTACACCTGCTTTTTCCAATGCATCTATCGTATCCCTGTTTTCATGCGCATGAAAGAAATGCGCTACCGATGCTGCTACTTTAGGCCCTACATCTTCCAGCGATACCAGTTTTTCTTCATCCCAATCATACAGCTCCCTTATATGACTTACTGCATTAGCAAGGGTTTTAGCCATCGTTTCACCTACATGGCGTATGCCCAGGCCATATATTACACGGTTCAGTGTTTGTTTCTTCGAATTCTCTATGGCGGTTTGCAGGTTGGTTACAGATTTCTCTCCAAAACCACCTAGTTGCTTTACGGCGTCCCAATCTATATTATAGATGCCGGGTATGTCCTTTAATAAACCCAGCTCATAAAACTTCTGTACGTTAGCACCACCCAGGTTGCGTATATCCATCGCATCTTTGCTGGCAAAGTGTATGATGCGCTCCACTACCTGCGCCGGGCAACTGATATTGATACATCGCCATACCGCTTCTTCTTCAGGTTTTTCAAGCGTTTCGCCACATACGGGGCAGGTAGTAGGGAATACGATGTCCTGTTCATCACCCGTACGCAGTTCTGCCAATGGTTTTACAATATAGGGTATCACATCACCTGCACGTTCTACCAGTACTGTATCGCCTATATGCAGGTCTTTCTCGCGCACCACATCTTCGTTAAACAGTGATATAGATGTAACCGTTACCCCACCTATAGGCACAGGTTCTATCTTGGCCACCGGCGTTACTGAACCGGTACGCCCTACCTGGAATTCTACTTTCAATAGCTTACTGGTAGCCTGTCTTGCTTTGAATTTATAAGCCACAGCCCAACGCGGATGATGGGCAGTCATACCCATTTGCTCCTGCATGTCAAAGCTGTTTACTTTTATCACAAGGCCGTCTACTTCATATGGCAGGTCATCCCTTCGCGTTTCAAAGGCAGCGCAGAAGGCTATTACATCATCTATGTTATCAAAGCGCTGCATTTCCTTCACCGGTGTAGGAAAGCCCAATTGATATAGCCAGTTCAGCGAATCGTAGTGGGTATGCATTTGCTCCGGCACATCTTTACCACGCTGCTGTGTATAGTAGCTGATGTGGTACAGTATGGCTGATAGCTTACGCTTGCCCACTTCTTTAGTGTCCAGTATGCGCAATGTACCTGATGCGGCATTTCTCGGGTTTGCCAGTGGCGATAAGCCATCTGCCGCACGTTGCATATTATATTCTGCAAACACATCTTTATGTATCACCACTTCGCCACGTATCTCTACCTGCTCCAGTCCTGCTTTTTCAAAAGCAGCCGCCAATGGTATAGAGCGTATCTGTTTTATATTGATGGTCACATCCTCGCCCATCACACCATCACCACGCGTAGCACCACGCACCAGCTTTCCATTTTCATAAATAATCGATACACTGGCACCATCATACTTGGGCTCTACACAGTATTCTATCACATCTGTTTTTGCCAGCTCTTTGCAGCGCCTGTCCCAGTCGCGCAGGTCATCGGCATTATAAGTATTATCAAGGCTCAGCATCGGCACCAGGTGGCTTACGGAAGGAAACTTCTCGCTAAGCCCTATGGCCACACGCTGGGTGGGGGAATCAGCAGTTACTTGTTCAGGATATTTTTCCTCCAGGTGTTTCAGCTTTTTAAAGAGGACGTCATATTCAACATCGGCCAGCACAGGTTCGCTTTGCACATAATATTTCCAGTCGGCATAATTGATGACCTCACGCAGTTGTTCTATCTCTTTTTCTGCGTCAGCACCTTCACTGTTTAAAAGCGCTTTGGCCTGCTGGTACAATCGTTGTTCGTCTGCTGCTGTGTACATACAACAAAGAAACGTCGTAGAAGGCTATTTATCCAACTAAATTTTCAAACTCGCCTGCACCCTGCCTTATCAGTTCAGGCGTATTGGTAGTGCAATCTATTACGGTAGAGGGGATAACACCTCCAATACCGCCATCTATCACGGCATCTACCTGGTCTTCAAATATCTCGTGTATCACCAGCGGGTCTGTATAATATTCTACTTCCTCATCCATTGGCAGCGAAACACTCATAATAGGGTTACCCAGTTCTGCTATCAGCGTTTGCGTTATGTTATGATTGGGTACACGTATACCTACCGTGTCTTTCCTTGTCTTCAGCATTTTGGGCACCAGCTTGCTGGCTTCCAGTATAAAAGTATATGGTCCCGGCAATGCCGCCTTTAGCAAGCGAAACACCGGCGTATCTATACTTTTAGCATAATCGCTGATATGGCTCAGGTCAGAACATACAAATGAGAACTGCGCCTTTTTAGGGTCTATCTTTTTGATGCGGCATATGCGTGCTATGGCATCTGTATTATAAATATCGCAACCGAGGCCATAAATGGTATCCGTAGGATAAATGATGACACCTCCCTTTTTCAGTATTTCTACCGCGGTCTTTATATTTCTCGGCTGCGGATTATCGGGGTGAATATGTAACAGCATAAATAAATCCCTTTCCTGTAAATATAAGGGGTTTTGCCTTTACAAAAAGCTGCCCACCGCCTTCATGGCGGCCTCCAGTCTTTCGGTTTCATCGCCTCTTATATCCACCCAGGGCACACCACTATGCTGCACAATATCATGGTATTGATTATAAAAATATTGGCGCTCATCCGGCAGCGGGTGTTCGCGCAGGGGGTCGTCCTGCCATATTACATCTATATATGTAAGCAGGTACATATCATACGCCCTATGTGCTATCTGCTCTAATATATGAGGGTGGCACCTGCCATATTTGGCTTCGCTCCATACTTTCAGCACATACAGGTCAGTATCGCACACCAGGTATTTGTTGGCTTGTTGCATCAATGCATCTTCACTCGCCAGCTGGCCTTCAGCTATTTTCAGCAGGTCATGCTCTTCATATTCACGTCCCAGTGTTTCCAGGTACCCACGGGCATACTCAGGCACCCATACCGTGCCCAGCTGTTTTGCCAGTGCTTCGCTCAGCGTGCTTTTCCCTGTCGACTCCGGGCCTATCACTACTATTTTCTTAATATTATTCAACCGGATGCTTTGCAGTTTTTTGTTTACGTTTCAGCAGCCATTGCTGCCCTTTATAAGCCAGGAAAGAGGAGCCTGCGCCTAATACAGCACCTGCAAGCACATCACTAGGGTAATGCATACCTAAATGCATACGCGAATACCCTATCGCGCCTGCCCACAAGTAGGCGGGGGCCACCACATACCATTTAGGGTATTGCAGACTTACAGATGTGGCGGTGGCAAAGGCAAGACTGGTATGCCCCGAAGGAAAGGACGGGTCTGTATCGTAGTGATAGGGCACAATATCCGGGTAGCTCTCATAGGGGCGCTTCCGGTCGATGCCGTATTTCATCCCGTAGCCAATAATGGTAGCCGTGCCAAGTGCGGCTACCGTTTGCCAGCCATTGTGCCGCCATTGTTGCTTATCACTTATATAACCGTACAGCAGCATACCGGCAGGTATCGCAAATGATACCGGGTAGGCCGACTGCGTAATGCCATTCATAGCCCCATCCAACGAAGTGTTGCGGCCCACATGCACGGAACGCAGCCAGTTAATATCTGTATTTTGTGCCTGCAATGTGTTACTGCATAGCAACAATACTAAAAAGCAGCAGCGTGTTGCAAACGATATAATTTTCTCCATCGTATGTAGCCGAAGATAGCAACTATAAAAAGAAATAAGGTAAGGCAGGCAGTAAACGGTATGCCTTTATGTATCTGCAAGGGTATGGCTACGGCGTTAGATATATTCAGCAATATCCAGTTCTCTACTTTATGCTTTGCCAGCAGCCACATACCCGCCCAGGCGGTAGATGCCACTACAGCATCCCATACCGGCACATCCGAATCGGTAAAGGTGCTGAGTGTTATGTATAGTATCACCCAGCCTATCCCTACAATGCCGGCAGTTACCATCCAGTCTTTCCTGCTGTTTACAGATATGGCGGCATCTTCATTGTCCCGCTTCTTGTACCACAGCACCCAGCCATATATGCTCATTACCAGGTAATAAACGTTCAGCAAGGCTTCTGCATACAATCCCACCGAGGGCTTTGCCATCAGGTATATAAATACTATTGTGCTGATAATGCCCGTAGGGTACAGTGCTACATGGTTCCTGTTGGCCAATACTACGCTGATCATACCAAATATAACGCCCACTGCTTCGGGCCAGGTAGTATTCAATATTTGCGTTATAAACTGGCTATAAAACTCCTGAATATTCATCCGCTGTAAAAATACATTGGCGACGGTCATCCCCCAAACCATTACGTGACAATCATTGGCACGGTTTTTCGGCATTTTTAAAATACTTCAAAAATCCATACACATATGAAGAAACTAGTTTTACTCTTTATACTTACTGTTTTTGCATGCAATGCCCACGCACAAATAACCACCCGCATCGTGCGCGACTCCCTTTTTATTCCATGGGAAATGGTTTATGGGCCTGATAACCACATATGGTTCACTCAAAAAAATGGATACATCTGTCGCCTAAATCCCGATACCCGAAAGATCGATACCCTGTATCATGAAACCAATACGGTTATTCAAAGCGAAGGTGGCATGCTGGGGATGGCACTGCATCCCCAATTCCCAACCACACCGCATGTATTCGTTGCTTACAACTACGTGGACGGCAGCACTTATAAAGAGCGCATTGTGAAATATGAATACAACGGTTCGGTGCTTAATAATCCGCAAACCATACTCGATGATATAGATGCCAGCAACATACATAATGGTTGCCGACTGCTTACCGATGCCAATTACCTGTATATAACTACAGGTGATGCTTCTGCCACTTCCAATTCGCAGGATATAAACAGCATTAATGGCAAAACGCTCCGCGTCAACTTTGATGGAACCATACCGGCAGATAACCCGATAGCCGGCAACCCGGCCTGGAGCTGGGGCCATCGCAATGCACAAGGCATGGTTATGGTAAATGGCAGGATATTCCAGACCGAACATGGCGATAATGTAGAAGACGAAGTGAATATCATAGAAAAAGGCCGCAACTATGGTTGGCCTAATGTAAAGGGCTATTGCGACCAGCCTTCTGAAACCACTTTTTGTACAGACTCAAATGTGAAGGAACCTATTAAATCATGGACGCCCACATTAGCTGTATGCGGGTTGGATTATTACAATCACCCCCTGTTCCCTTCATTACAAAACTCGCTGATAATGGCCACTTTGAAAGACAGTAAATTGTATCAATTGCAGTTCAACAACGCTATGGATACTGTAACAGCTGCTACAGTCATCAGTGCTGTAAATGCCGGCAGGCTGCGCGATGTTTGCATCTCGCCACAAGGGCGCATTTATATTTCTACAAGTAATTCCAATGCATCAGGTAGCAGTAAGGTGGATAAAATAATTGAGTTGTACGACCCTTCGTCTGTTAGCATTAATAATACACCAACGAATGCAGACATTAACATTTATCCTAATCCGGCAAAAGATGAATTGTTTTTACATCTTGAAAAAGAAAGCTTCAAACAAAATTTAAAATATCAGATATATAGCACTACAGGACAAGTGGTAGCCACTGGCAATATACCTCAACCGCTTACAGGCGTGCGTGTACAACATATACCGGCCGGTTTATACCAGTTGGTAATAACAGATGGCAATAACATTTTAATGCGCCAAAGGGTTGTAAAAGAATAATATCTGCTTTCATTTTTGGAAAGTTCAGGATTAATTCTATTTTTGCAATCCCAATTAAGGGTTGGTGCGGTAGCTCAGTCGGTAGAGCAAAGGACTGAAAATCCTTGTGTCGCCGGTTCGATCCCGGCCCACACCACCACCAAACACAAAGCAGTTATGATGAATCATAACTGCTTTTTTCTTTTCTGCTATTCCCGATTTACATCTCCATTGTATTTCCCGGTTTGCTATCGGGGTCGCAAATCGTCAAGTCTTTCAGTTTCAGAGTTGTACTATCCCATGTTTCAATGCGAGGCCACTTCCATGCATAATGGATAATCAGTCCAAGAAGAACAACCTCTATAATAGCGCCCAATACCATGTGTACCCAAGCCACTCCTGCCAAATTAAACAACATAAGGGGGATATTCGCTACGGCAATAATGATATTCGTTAGACGATTTAACCTGCCGGGCAGTGCAACAGATAGAAAAATCATCAGTGCAGGAATTGCCACTACAACGAGTGCTGCGGTAATAAATCCCTGTGTAATACTAAATATAAACACGCTCCCCAGCCTGATATCGTCTATCATGCCCGGCATATATAAGTGAAAATAGTCAATATAGATAATGAGAAACATTAAGCTCGCCCACAGTGCGGCGAGTTTAAGTTTCACATTCACTTTGATGTCTTCAAATGAGGTTTGTGTATTCATAAGTTGTTAATTGAAATTGTATCCAAAATGTAACCCCGGTTCTGGTGTCCATTTAGGCCACTTGTCATCTTTTTCTTTAAATCCGGCAGGCATTTCAGTGTAATAAGGACGACCCGCAATACCTACTGACGGTTCTATAAAAAATCTATCCTTCAAGAGTTTAATGTGATACCCAACCCGATTAGTATTGAATATGATGAACCCATTATCCAACTTATCACCGTTTTCTTTCTTAAATGTTTGCCACATAGGCATTACGTGTACTGCTACATAAAGACCTTTCCAAAGGTACCTTTGGTAAGCCAGGCCAATTCCATATTCCCGTATATAGCCTGAAAATTTCTCCTCAGGTTTTCCGTATGACTTATTGTAAAACGGGTTGATACCAAGTGGCCAGGCATGTTTCCAGGTTATTAGTTCAAGGGAAACAACATCTTTTCCGGTAATGCGGTAACCTAAATTCAGTTGAGCAAAACCCGGTGGATTGGTTGATGAAAAATTACCCAATAAAAACAAAGTGCTACCTACAAAACACTTTTTGTAAGTGCTGTCCGTTTTGGCGTACTGTGCTTTCAGATGGAGTGTGTATGTAAGCATTAAGGCCAGCCCAATCAAGAAGATCTTCTTTTGCATATCAATAATATATTTTAAATGATATGCAAAAGTAGATGGACGAGATGCCACACCTCGTTCACTTAAGTTAAGAAATGAACCTTGCTTTATTTTTTTTGTGTAATCCTTGCTCTTAACCTGCTTAAAGATTCGGGTTTGATACCTAAATAACTCGCTAATTGATACTGTGGCACACGTTGGATAAGGTCGGGCCTTTTTTCAATTAAGTTCATGTATCGTTGTTCTGGTGTAGACGTTTTAAACGCATCAAAGTCTATCCGTTGTTTAGCTAAAAGCTCTTCGGATAGCATTTTGCACATGGTATCAAACTTTGGAAATTTACTATTTACTTCTACTTCCATACCGGAATTTGAAACGGTAAGTATCGAATCTTCTACACAACTTATATAATATTCGGACGGTGTTTGGGTTACAACACAGGGTGGGGTCAAAGCATCCATTTCTGTATAGAAAGCAGTAGTTTTTTCTTCACTATCTACCACATAATATGTGCGGATGCAGCCTTTTAAAACAAAGTAGCTGTCTTTCGATTTTTGTCCTTCTTTCAGCAATATGGTGCCTTTCTTAACAGAGCGGAATATATCTAACGATAGTATGGCGTTCTTCTCCTCATCGGTAAGCGAAATGTATTTTGATATAAAATCAAAGAGTAAATCCTGCATTGTTCATTTTGTTGTTACTGTGATCTGTACACCACCAACTTACTGTTAACGCAAATATAGCTCAATAACCTTTCTATCATCTAATACCATCAGTCCTAAAACGGCCGGCATGTTTTTTTGTTCCCTGGCAAGTTTCCTGTGTAGGGCTCGCCTCCTCTTTCTTAGCACATTAGGCCCTGTAAGCCGATGGCGTGATACTGGTTTGCTTCTTGAAAAAATGGTTGAAGTTAGCAGGCTCATCAAAACCCAGGCAATAGCTTATTTCAGATATATTCCAGTCCGTATGTTTCAGCAAGGCTTTAGCTTCTGTTATCAATCGTTCGCTGATGTGGTCTGTAGTTGTTTTTCCCGTAGTGGTTTTTATAGCCCTGTTCAGGTGGTTCACATGCACATTCAGCTGCTGTGCAAAATCTTTGGCACTGCGCAGCGTAAATTGCTGTGAAACATCTTCTATAGGAAATTGTCTTTCCAGCAATTCTGTAAATACCGATGTGATGCGGGTATTCGCATCAATATGCGCATATAGGTTTTCCGATGGCTGTATTTTCAGGGCGTAGTGTATCATCTCCATGATGTAGTTCCGTATCAGGTCATACTTATACCTATAGTCAGAATTGATCTCCGTAAGCATCTTTTCAAATATGTAGCTTACATCCTTATCCTGTTCTTCGTTAAAGGTATATGCGGGCTTACCGCCGGGTGCATACATGGATAGCTCTCGCAGGCTACCTCTTATATGCTCGCTGAAAAAGCCTTCCCTGAAAATGCAGAAATAACCGGTACTGCTATCACTAAGCCGTTCAAAAGTGTAAGGTATCAGGGGATTAAAGAACAGCAATGCCGTACCTTTTACCTCTAGGCTTTTATCGGCATAATGATATACATGATGTCCCCGTACCAGTAATATTTTATAATATTCCCTGCGCGCATATTTCATGGGCCTGGATGTTTCATTGGAATAGTCCACCTTGAAAACATTAAAATGCCCTACATCACCGCTCAATACAGGTATATTGTTAAACTTATTCTTATAAAAATCCTCAATGGTTTCTGTTACCGGCATTGCTATTTAGTTTGTTACGCCTGGCGGTCGGTCCCTTGCCTTTCTATCATCCAGGCCGGGTATTCAGGCGCCAGCTTACTTACCTCATCTAATTTCGTCAATTCCGCTGAATTCAAACGCACTTCAATGGCTTTCAAATTGTCATCCAGCTGTGCCGTATTCTTGGCACCAATTATTACCGAGGTTACTACCGGCTGATGCAGCAACCACGCCAGTGCTATCTGCGCTACCGATACATCTTTCGTTGCTGCTATCTCAGCCATCACATCTACTATATCAAAAGCCTTGTTCTTATTCACCGGTGGAAAATCAAAATTTATCCTCCGTCCTTCGGTCGTTTCAGCTTGCCTGCTATACTTACCACTTAGCAACCCGCCTGCCAGTGGGCTCCATACCATCAGTCCCAGCTTCTGATCTTGCAGCATCGGCACAATTTCCCTTTCCAGGTCTCTGCCTGCTATTGTATAATATGCCTGCAGCGAAACGAACCTGGCGTAACCCTTCAATTCTGAAATACCTAATGCTTTCATTATTTGCCACGCAGCATGATTACTACAGCCTATGTAGCGCACTTTGCCATTGTTTACAAGCGTATCCAGCGCGTGCAGTACTTCTTCCATGGGTGTCAGCGGGTCAAAACCGTGTATCTGGTACAGGTCAATGTAATCCATTTGCAGGCGTTTCAGGCTTTCATCTACCTGCTGTAAAATATGCTTCCGCGATAAACCGGTGTTGTTAGGCCCTTTGCCCATGCTACCACGCACTTTGGTAGCTACAACCAGTTCATCCCTGTCAATGCCCAGTTGCCTGATGGCCGTGCCCGTCATTTGCTCGCTCAATCCTTCACTATACACATTGGCCGTATCTATAAAGTTGATGCCCGCATCTACCGATTTCTTCACTATTGCATTCACTTCATCCTGCGGCAAAGTACCTATTGCCGTCCACATACCCCTACCGCCAAAAGTCATAGTGCCCAGGCACAATTCTGATACTTTCAATCCTGTGTTGCCTAATAATTTGTATTTCATCTGTTTTTAGTTGTTAAGATTTACAAGGCAAAACTACTACCACATACACGCTCCTCATTTGCTACATTCAATCCAAAACTTGTGAAATTCAAACAATAATGGTGCAGAAAAAGATGGCAAAAATCAGTTATTACTGTGACAACCATCACCAACGCGGCTAAAGCCCTAGCTTAATTTGCAGAAAATACATTGAAATGAAAGAGCACTATTATGATGTAACGGTAGAGTGGCTGCAGGATAGGAAAGGAATAGCAAGCAGTACCGTTCTGGATGATACAATAGAGGTGGTTACGCCTCCCGAATTCAAGGGCGGCATCAGCGGCCGGTGGTCGCCGGAACACTTATTTACGGCGGCTGTCAACAGCTGCCTTATGACTACATTCCTGGCAATAGCGGAAAACTCAAACCTCCATTTTTCAGCTTTCACTTCAAAAGCCGCCGGAAAACTGGAACTGGTTGACGGTAAATACCTGATGACGGAAATAATCCTGAAACCGGAAGTAACGATTATAGCCGAAGAAGATACCGAAAAAGCACTGCGTATTTTGAATAAGTCAGAAGCTGCATGCCTCATATCCAATTCGATAAAGTCGAAGATCACAATGATACCCGTGATACATATTGCTGCTTCAGCAGAAAGTTAGGTATCACAAAAAGGGATGGCATAGGCCATCCCTTTTTATTAATAATGTAATATCCCGGTGATGCTTATTGCACCTTCGTTGTTTTCAACACTTGGGTGCGGCCATTCACTTGTACCTGTATGGCATAGTTACCCGCAGGCATGTTTTTGCCTATAGTGCTCAGGTAGCTATTAGCATTGCGCATGTCACCTTCAAAAGTGCCATATGTTTTGCCATCTATACCCGTTATTATAATGCTGCCCTTTTCATTTTGTATATCGGCAGGTATCTGAAGCTCAAATGTGCTTACATACGGGTTAGGATACAGTGTAATGTTCATACCCGCATTGCGTGCTGCAAAAGCTTTTTTGTGGTCTTCGTCATTATTGCAGGTATAAACAGGGGTTGCACCTTTAAACTGTGAATTATTCCATGCATGGTATTTATGTTGCATCCTGTAACCTACACCATTAACGTATTGAGGGAATATGGTGTACAGGTAATCGGTAGCATCGTTCTGCTTGCTGAATGACAGATACGGGGTGCCGGATGTAAGTGTGGTATTATTAGGCACTGTCAGGTAATCAACCGGTGTTACAGGGCCATTACCATCTTCTTTTATCTGCACAGCTATGTATGAAGCAGGATTGGATGTTGCAGGGTCTATATAGTGGCTTACCCAACCCACATACAGCGAGCCCACGCCATAGATACAGTCATGATCATATGCCAGGAAGGGGTTATAGTTCATAGATGAATTGATAGCTGCACTGCTTAATACAGAGTTGTCATTCACTACTACGGTTGTAGGTGTTGCGGTTGAGTGATAATCAATGAACCTTACAGAAATATCATAATAGTTATCTGTATAGGTATAGGCCCAGTTTTCTACATCATAGTGGTCCGGACAATCCAGGTTCACATTTACACCGCTCGATGGTGCTACCAGGTTTGCGTCATTTACACTGGGGAAAATGGTGGTAGTACCTAACCCTATAGCCGTCCAGAAATCAAAAGACGATTCTATAATCACACCACTTACGGGGTGATAATAAGCATAATGCACATTCAGCGTACCTGCCTGGGTACTGTGGCTAAAGGCACAGTCGGGGCGGGTATAGCCATTGCTACCCGATAAGGTTAATATACCACTGGCGCTCAAACTACTGCCGCCCAGTAATACTATCGACTTAATAAATTTCTCCTGCCAGGTTATAGCTATACCATACAGCTTATGAGAGTCCATACTGATGCGCGTATAGCTGGCCATGGTCGATAGCTGTTTGGTATACAAATAGGTCATACCGGTCAGGTTCAGGTCATACACATCAAAGAAGTGGCCCACTCCGTTCCGGTAATAGGCTACTATCACCTGGTACCCATTATTTACCGATAACAGGCCCACCTCCAGGTCTTGCACATTCGAATAGGGTACTATACCCTGGTTGATGACACCTGCACCGCCGCTACCGGGCACAATGCCACGCCAGGCTACTGCAGCTATTAACCCCGGCGCATCCCATGCCGATAATACAATATCGGCTGAAGTGCCGCTAAACCCAAGGCTGGAAAAAGAATAGCAGGATGTGTGCGTTGTGCGCGAAATAAGTGGACTGCCCGCAACAGGATAAGAATCTTCATAGGCCGATGGCGTTACGAAGTTTTGCGCATTTGCGCCGGCAAAACTGCTAAAGGCAACAGAAAGTGTAAGGATGAACTTCCGGGCCATGGCTATGGCCGATGTAGTTTTTTTCATGGTTTAAAAAATTTAGGTGATGATTAAGTACTGCTAATTTATAATATATTTAATTATTCCAACTATCAATTGCTATTTTTTTGTTTGGCATGGTAATTTGGTCAATACTTCTACATAAAAACTTTCACGTATGGCAAACAAATTGACAGCCACTGTAGATGTGGACATAGCAGCTTCTTCTGCAAGGGTTTGGAAAGCACTTACCGACCCTGCTGAAATAAAACAATGGATGTTTGGCACCAATGCATCCTCTACCTGGCAAAAAGGTGCATCGCTTACCTACGCGGGCGAATGGGAAGGTAAACACTATACCGACAAGGGCACCATTATCGATATTGAGCCGGGCAAACTGCTGCACACCACTTACTACAGCTCTATGAGTGGTAAAGAGGATAAGCCGGAAAACTATGCAAATGTCATCTATACCCTTACGGAAGAAGATGGCAAAACAAGGCTTACCATCACACAGGATAATATTGATACAGAAGAGGCAAAGCAGCATTCCATCAGCAACTGGCAGATGGTGCTCCATACGCTTAAGGAACTTGCTGAAAAACAATAGCTTTACGCTATGGATTCTATTACACATGCGGTGCTAGGTGCCTGCATTGGCGAGGCTGTTGCAGGCAAGCAAATGGGCAGGCGGGCTATGGTATGGGGCATGGCGGCACAAAGCTTTCCCGATATAGATGTGGTAGCCAGCTTCTGGATGGATACGGCCGGTAACCTGCTGGCCCACCGTGGCTTCACGCACTCCATACTTTGCATGTTACTGGTCACGCCTTTATTTGCACTTACAGCAGCGCGGTTGCACCGCTCCCGCGGCGTACCCTTATCGCGCTGGATGCTGCTGATAGGGCTCAATATCTTTACCCACCTTTTGCTCGATAGCCAGAATGCATACGGCACCGGCCTGTTCGAACCGTTCAGCCATATACGGGTTGCGTTCAATACACTTTTCGTTGCCGACCCGTTATTCACCATCGTGGCAGGGATAGCTACCTTAGCAATGGCGATGCCGCGCAGCAAACACAAAACACGCATCTTGTGGGCACGCGCCGGTATTATCTGCAGTGCTTTGTATTTAGGTTACTGTACTGTCAATAAAATAATGATAGACCGCGAAGTGAAACACCTGCTGCAAAAACAGCACATTGCTTACGATAAGAAATTCGTCACCCCTACGCCTCTCAATAGCATGCTGTGGTATGTGGTAGCTACTAATGACAGCGGCAGCTACATAGGCTACCGTTCCATCTTCGATAAACGGAATGATATGCCGCTGTATTTCTTTGCACGCAATGAAACCTTACTGAAAGAGGCTGAAGACCATGAAAGCACGCAAAAACTCATTCGCTTTTCACAGGGATATTATACTGCCGAAAAATGGGGCGATACGCTTGTATTCAACGACCTGCGTTTCGGGCAGATGGGTGGCTGGGAATACCCGGATGAAAAATTTGTCTTTCACTATTTCCTGCACGATTCTGCAGATAACGAAATGGTCATTCAGCGTGGCAGGTTGAAATGGGATGCACGTTCCTTCAAGGGACTAATAACACGTATAAAGGGCGAATAGTTTATCGCTGGCGATAGTAAAAAGTTACCAGCGTCAGCATCCACTTCACCAGGTTATATGCTATGCGTTGCCGCAACCGCTTCCAGAAGCTATTCGTGTGCGTATAGTCTTCTCTTGTTATCTGCACACACTCCTGTTCTATTATACGGTTCAGTTCTTTATGTATGCCGCTTACAAAAGTCTTGTCTTTTATATCCAGGTTCAGTTCTATACTGGCATAGGTGCTGATGTCGTTAAAATTGAAAGAACCGATGGTCACTACCTGCATATCGGCCACCGCTACTTTGGCATGTACTATGTTGCGATGCTCATATACTTCTACATTATTCTGCAGCAGCCAGTCATATAAAAACCGCTCGGCATGTTTGGCCAGCATCACATCCGATGGGCCTGCCAATACTACTTTTAGTTTCACGTTCCTCTTCACGGCAGCTTCCATTCTACCCCTGAATGTTTTACCCGGCAGAAAGTAGCTGCTCATAATGATCATCTCATCCTGCGCATGATTCAGCATTTGTATATAGCTATGCCTTATCTGCTGCCGACGTCGTACCCAGTCGTTTCTGCGCACGCGCACTTCACAATGGTTGTCTTTATACGGTGCCAGTAAACTTTCATATTGCGCATAGCTGGGTGCATGTGCACGTGTAGTTTTATTTAGCCCCGCATTCCACATTTCGCAGCATATATCTGCCAGTTGCAGGGCGGCCTCACCTTCGGTATATACGCCCATATCCAGCCACCCCGGCTTTTCCGGCATATCATTATACTTGTTGTCAATGTTGATGCCTGCTATGAGCGCCTTCACATGGTCTACAACAGTTATTTTATGATGCAGCCGGCGGCCAAAATAAAAATCACTGCTTTTAAACAAAGGCTCGAACATACGGAAATGAATACCCCTGTCTGCCATCTCTTTTTCAAAGCTACCCGGCAGGTGTTGCGATGCATAGCCATCTACCAGCAGGTACACTTGCACACCTCGCCCCAGAGCCTTCGTCATGGCATCTACAATGCGCGCGCCTGTTTCGTCATAGGTGAAGATGTATACCTGCAGGTGTATCGTGTGGGTAGCGCTGTTTATCAGTTCTTCAAGAAAGGAAAAGTAGGCCTTGCCACCAGGTATATGGCGTACTATGTTATGCGTAGTATATTCATAGCGCAGGGTGCGGCCTGGCCTTTTACTGGTACCCATATGCGCTTTAAAAATAGGTAACATTTTCATGCCGGGGCAGTTTGCCATGTATTAATTTTACTTATGCACCTGCATATGCTCAATGATAATGAACTGTGGTTCCCACCTGTTTCCGAAGCGCTGGAAGACGGGCTGCTGGCTATAGGCGGCAGCTTGCAGGTACAAAGGTTACTGCTGGCATACCGCAGCGGCATTTTCCCCTGGTACGATGATGAAGTACCTATGTGGTGGTGCCCGGATCCCCGTTTTGTATTATTCCCCCCTCGGTTAAAGGTGAGCAAAAGCATGAAGCAGTTGTTGAAAAACGATGCATTTGAATTTCGTATCAATAGCGATTTCAGCACAGTGATCAACAATTGCCGCCATACGCCCCGCGATGGCCAGGACGGCACCTGGATAAATGATGATGTGGTAGATGCTTATACACAGTTGCACGAAATGGGTTATGCACATAGTGCAGAGGCATGGTATGAAGGGACGCTTGTAGGCGGACTGTATGGCATCCGTATGGGGAATGTATTTTTTGGCGAAAGCATGTTCAGCCATCGCAGTAATGCCAGCAAATACGCTTTTATAAAGTACGTGCAGCAATTGGCTTCAGAAGGGGTACAGCTGATAGACTGCCAGGTGTATACCGAACACCTCGAAAGCCTCGGCGCATGTATGATACCACGGGAACAGTTTATACAACTATTGCGAGAGAATACCCATCAGAATTTGTAACTTTTACATATCTATTCAAATACGCCTATCATGAAATATACAATCCTATCATTGGTATTCGCATTGTTTTTAGACACGCCTGTTTTTTCACAACACGCAACTCAGGTCCGTCTGAAAGCTATCAGCGATTCTATGTATGTGAAAGGTAACCCCAATTATATTGTTGTAGATGCAATAGCAGATGGGTTAATCGCTGACGACGAGGAATATTCTGTAAATTATTACAATCAAACGCTTTATATTAATGGTCGTAAAGTAGATGATTCCTGCCGTCAGCGTTATACTGAAAAGTATATTGCCCTATTAGAAAAAGTAGGCATTTCCAAAAGTGGCACAAGTTTCAATGCTTCCGGAGGCGTATATATGTTCGAGATATTAGACCCACGGTCTGCTTTTCGCAATAAAAAGTTCGACTTTGGTATTTGTAAGCCGAAGCATTAACATCTAATTCGCATAGGTTATCTCTCTTACATAACTGCTACCCATTCCCGTATTATTATCTACCGATTTATAGCTTATAAAATTCCCATGTGCATCGTATACATACGCCACATTCATAGTATACAGCGCATCGCCATCAGCACTATATGT